>CAJXOQ010000029.1 GCA_913057975.1 uncultured Marinobacter sp. | reverse complement strand
ACCTGTACCGGAACAGCGCCCGTCAAGGCGCTACGCGCCATGCCTGGCGCACAACAAAAAAGGCCCGCAGAGCGGGCCTTTTACAGGTTTCACTGTTACCGAAACCTTAGATCTTGCCAACCAGGTCCAGTGACGGCGTCAGAGTCGCTTCGCCTTCTTTCCACTTGGCCGGGCAAACTTCGCCGGGGTTGTTACGAACGTACTGGGCCGCTTTTACCTTGCGCAGCAGGTCGTCAGCGTCACGGCCGATACCTTCGGCAGTGATTTCCATGGCCTGGATAACGCCATCCGGATCGATCAGGAAGGTAGCGCGGTCTGCCAGGCCCTGGCCTTCACGCATCACACCGAAGTTGTTGGTGATGGTGCCGGTCTGGTCGCCTACCATGAAGTAGTTGATCTTGCCGATGGTTTCGGAGCTGCTGTGCCACGCCTTGTGGGTGAAGTGCGTATCGGTAGATACGGAGAATACTTCCACACCCAGCTTCTGCAACTCTTCGTACTTGTCGGCAACGTCGCCCAGCTCGGTCGGGCAAACGAAAGTGAAGTCGGCCGGGTAGAAGAAGAAGACAGACCACTTACCTTTTACGTCGGCTTCAGAAATTTCAACAAACTCGCCGCCCTTAAAGGCGGTGGCGTTGAACGGTTTAATTTCGCTGTTAATCATACCCATAGTAGATATCTCCAGTTGGTTGAGTTTAGGCATTGGCTAACGTGAGTTGGCTAAGATATTGATTTGACCAAGAACATTCAAATTGATTGTTTTTAGCCGTTCGATAGGAAACCGCTATTTTGATTCTGGGAAGGCAGCAGGAAAAGACTAATCCGTGTTATCGGGCTCGAAGGCGCCCTTATGAAAGTCGATGGCAGTGTCCACTTCTTCCATGCCGCAGACCCTTGGTTCCGTTAGCGTGCCACCGGCCAGTGCCTGAAGCACTGCGTGCACGCCATGAGACAATGATTCGGTATTGTAACCGCCCTCAAGCACCATGGCCAGCCGGCCATTACAGTGCTTGTCCGCGATCTCCTGGACAATGCCGGTCATGGCCGCGAAGCCTTCGTAGGACACATTGAGCGCCAGGTCGAACCAATGGGCATCAAAGCCGGCGGAGACCAGTACCAGATCCGGTTTGAAATAATCGGCGGCGGGTACCAGTATCTCCCGCAAGGCTTTCAGGTAGGCTACATCGCCCGCGCCACCGGGCATGGGCACGTTAATGGTGGTGCCCTCGCCCAGGCCGGCACCTACGTCGGTTAACGCGCCACTACCCGGATAGAAAGGCGCAGCCCGGTGAATATCGAAGAACATGGTGTCTGGATCGGCCCAGAAAATGTCCTGGGTACCATTGCCATGGTGAGCGTCCCAGTCGACGATCAACACCCGTTTACAGCCCAGCGCAGCCTGCGCGTGGGCGGCCGCAACGGCAACATTATTGAAGAGACAGAATCCCCTTGCGCGCACTGGTTCGGCATGATGACCAGGCGGCCTGACCATTGCGAAGGCGCTGTTCGTGCGGCCCTCAACCACCGCTTCCACGGCTGCAATTGCGGTCCCTGCCGCCACTTCGGCGGCTTCAACACTGCCCGGTGATACGGCAGTGGTATCCACATCCAGCCACGCACTTTCGTCCCGCAATGAGAATATGTCGTCCAGGAACGAAGTGGTATGAACCCGGCTCAACTGGTCTGGCGTTGCCGCTTTACCTGGCTCGATCCGAACACCGGGAATGGGTTCACGGGCGAGCAAGTCCATGATCGCGGTTATACGCCCCGGATGCTCGGGGTACTTCCACTGTACATTCAGCCCCGACAGAATGGAGCGTACCCGTTTATCCAGGCGACCAGGCAGGAAATCCATGTTGGTATCTGGGTGATGGGCCAACACCCGTTCATCGTAAAAGACCGTGACGTCCCGTTGTTGTGCCAAGGCGATGCGCTCCTCTGCCGAGCCTTAGCTCAAGCATAGTCCCATCAGGGCAAATCACAACGTTGCTCACAACCGCCAGCGCATTGGATGCGCATGTTTCAGCACGCCGACATCATCCCAGTCATTCCAGCCAGTAAACGGAATTGGCAAGTCCTGTTCCACACCTGACAAACGGCGCGCCCATTGGTCTTTCAGTGCGCCCAGATGGTCCCGGAATGCACCTTCTTCCTGGTAGCTGATGCCGCCACCCTGCACCCCATAGCTTAGATGCGGTGCCAGCACGTCATAGCCCACGTAATACAGTGAAGAATGAACCGGCCACAGCCACTCCACTATATTACCGGCGCGGCCAAACGGCATGAACGCATGCTCCGGCGAACCAGTGGTCACAGAACACATCGCCTGTTTACCGCGAAAAAAGCCACGATCGTAGCGCATGCTTCCCGAATAAAGCCCGCCATAGACCAACACACGATCAAACCAGCCCTTCAACATGGCGGGTTGTGAATGCCACCACAGCGGAAACTGGAAAATCACCAGATCGGCCCACTCCAACCGAGTGATCTCGCGCTGCACATCTCGAGGCAACGCATTGGCGTCATAATGAGCCCGTTGCTCCGTCAGCGGAGCGAAATAGTCTTCATCTTGCCGCTCGCTATACCACGACGAACGCTCCACCGGGTCAAAACCTTCTCCATAGAGGTCGTCTATTTCTACCTCATGCCCCGCCAGATTCAGGGTTTCTGTAGCCACATCCACCAAACCACCATTGAATGACCGCCTTTCCGGGTGGGCCAGAACGATCAGTATCTTCATGCCTGAATTCTCCTGCGTCTTTCGGTGAATTCAGACTAACCTTTCCAAAAACGAACAACTATTCCACAGATACAAGAACTGTATTTGCATAAATGAACAGAACCTTCGATTGAGAATCAACAAAGTGGGGTTATCCCGATGAGACACCAATCAAGTTAATGTCGCGGATGATTAACTATCCTTAATCAACTAACATCAAACCGTGCACGACGCAGGTGATGTGTGAGAAGAACGCAGAATCGGCGTTCAATATCGTTGTCCAGTCACTTAAACAGGGAACGTTGTATGCGACATTCTCCAAAGGCGCTGAAGGCGTTCTTTCTGGTACTTTTTTGCTTTTTTTCGGCCATTTCTCACGCTGCGCTGGTTGATATCGATCAAGACGATGGTGTGATTTATTTCACCTTCGCTGCCCCCAATAAAGTCGTCCGCTACAACATGGTGTCGCAATCCATGTTGTCGGAGATCCCCCTCAATAACGTACCCACCGCCGCAGAGATTCAGGGCAACAATCTGTATGTAGCCTTTCGGCGTAGCGCCTACGCGATAGATCTCGATTCGCAGACACCGGCTTTCATTGCCAATACCGGCGAAGACATAACGGCACTCCATGCGGTAGGGAACGCCCTTTATCTGGTACAGAGTTTCAACCGGGTCATGGCAAGGGACCTGTCAGATTACTCGCTCATAGAAGAGAAAACGTTTTTTTACCGGGGCAGCGGGTCGGTAGAATCAGTGGAACAATCGGCGCTGTATTATCGTTCAGCCGGCGTTTCGCCCTCCGATATTGTTAAACTCCCACTCAATGTGGATGGCACAATGGGGAGCAATATGGACAGCCCCGCCCACGGTGACTACCCCAACGCCAGCCAACTTTACCTGTTTCCTGATGAAAGTCGTGTACTCGACGATCAGGGCATCCTCTATTTCGCCAATGACCTGACCTACGCCGGCAGCCTTGCCGGTGCATTTGACGATATGACCTTCTGGCAGGGAGACCTGCTGGTGCTCCGTGGCAATACAGTTCATCAGTACAACAACGCCATGCTGGAAGTCGCCGAAGTGGGTCTGAACCAGCAGCCCCTCAAGATTGCCAGTTATGGCAGCACTGTCTTCTCCTTCTTCGAGAACAGTAGTCAGATCAGCGTTGAAGTATTGGACCTCGACAGCCTTGCCACGCCATCGTCGGGCGAGCCCCCCAATCCGGAAACTTCGGATTTCATCCCGGATTTCATCGAGTTCGACAGCCAGGATGGCCTGTTGTACCTGGCCGACCGGGAAACGCTGGCCATCCACATCTGGTCTGCGGAAACTCAAACCTATGTGGACAGCATTGGTCTGCTGAACCCGCCCACGTGGATGACGTATTCTTCCGCCCATGATCGGCTCTACCTGGGCTACCCCAGCGGAAAAATCAACCAGATAGCCCTTTCCACAGGAACACTTCAGGAAACCCCGTTCACCAACCTCCCACAAGGTGTTCTGGGCCTCGAATTCGCAGGCAATTATCTGTTTGCGGTGGACACCTCTGGCAGTTGGGAGCGGTTCTACAGCTTTGATGTATCCGGGACGATGGTGGATTCCGTTGAATGGCGGAATGCCAGCTCAGAATACCTATGGAACCCTGTCACCGAGCGTATCTATCATTTCCGGTCCGGAACATCGCCCAATGACATTGAATGGTCCGAGCTGAGCTCAACCACCGGGCTTTTTGGCAGCAAGGGCGACTCCCCCTATCACAGCAGCGGCTACGCAGCCGCACCATTGCACTTCGACCCTGCAGGCCAATTGCTGCTGACCGGCGGAGGCAAGCTCCACGACGCCTATTCCCTCGCCGAACTCAACTATCTGTCCAATGAAATAACAGACGCCGCCTGGACGGGAGATACCCTCCACACCATTGCAGTGGTTGATGGCAATGCCGTGCTGCAAACCTGGTCCGACAACTACGAGCTCCTTGAAGAGAACTCTATATTCGATGCCCTGGACACCCGTATTCTGGCCTATGGCGTCCACCTGGTGGCGATTGAAATGGCCGCAAGCGGGGGGCCTGACATCTCAGTACTCGATTTCACAGCGGACACTGACGACGACGGGCTATTTGACCTCGAAGATAACTGCCCCAACACCGCCAATGCCAATCAAGGCAATCATGATGGCGATGAGTTTGGCGACGCCTGTGACAATGATTCCGACAACGACGGCATCCCCGACACAGACGAACTCGCAGTGGGACTGGATCCCTTTGACAGTGCCGATGCCCAGGAAGACCTGGACGCAGACGGTTACAGCAATCAGAGCGAGTACCTCAACGGTACATCCATGACCGATGAGGAGGATTATCCTGCAGGGGATCCCAACCGCGATTCCGATGGAGACGGCCTGCCAGACTCGCTGGAAGACCAGTATCTGGCGCTCGACCCATACAATCCCGATGATGCGTCCCAGGACTATGACGGTGACGGCGCCACGAACGCCTCAGAAGTCGCCTCCGGTTACAATCCCGACGTTTCTGACGACTTTCCCACCCACAATACGATGGACTTTTTCCCCTTGGGGGACATCACCTGGGTTTTCTCCGACCCATCGGATGGCTACCAGTTCCGAAGCGAATCCATAAGCGGCGCAGGTATGTTCAAGTTCATTTTCCCCAATGGCGATGACCGCCTGGTACGTCGTACTACTGGCGTCTATCTGCTTGAAAGCCGGTTTGTTGATTCGGAAGGAGATCGAATTCGAATCACCTACGGGGATGGTCTGCTAATGACCCCCAGCTCGCTTGAGCTAGGCACGAGTGTCACTTCACGTGCCACCCTCTCCAGCTACATCAATGGCCGCCAGGGCAATCAGGTCAATTTCACCACGACCATTGAATTGATTGAGGAGTCCACAACCAGCGTAGACGGGGAGCCGCGTGCCGTGTTGGTCACACTCAGACAAACCCGTATCACCATGGATGGACAGCTTCTGGACAATACTATTGAAATTGAGGCCTTTGCGGAGGGTGTGGGACGGATCTACAGCTCCCTTGATCCGGACGCCGAGCTGTCGGCCTACAACGTCCAGCAAGTGGACAACTCCATTTCCTCCGGCTCGGCCTCTGACGACTCATCGTCAGGCGGTGGTGGCGGTAGCATGTCCTGGCCGTTATTGGCCCTGCTGTTAATGATGGGATGGGGTCGGCGCCAGTTCAGCACCAACTAGCCATCGCAAACATCACTCATCCGTTTTAGGAGGTGACCACAAGGGCACCTCCTCACGGCTGGGCGGTTCCCAGTCCTGCTGCATCACGTCACTCAGGGTGTCCTCCAGCTTCATGAACAGCTCACCATAACGGGGGCTGAAGCGGATACCCTCCTCGATTTCCTTCCAGGCGTCGAACAGTTCGTCCTCGTGGGACTTTTCATTATTGATAAACGCCCAGGTCATCTGTCGCGACCGCAATGGGTGAACGCCGAACGCGGTCAGCGCATGACCGCCCAGTTCCACCGCGGAGTGGTAGGTTTCGCTGACGACGTCGTCAGCGCCCGCCTGGCGAAGTTCGTAGCCATGGCCCCGGTCGAACGCACGCGCCAGTAGCCAGACGCCGGGGTAGTGTTGCTTGACGTGGTGGACCAGGGCCACGGCTCTATCCCGGTCGTCAATCGCAACCACGAGCATGCGCGCGTGGGCGATGCCCGCCGTTTCCAGTAAACCCGTATGGCTGGCGTCACCGAAATAGCTTTTGATGTTGATACGTCGCAGGTTTTCAATCTGATCCAGGGCCAGGTCCAGCGCGACAATGGGAATCTTGTTGGCGCGCAACAACCGGCACACAATCTGGCCAAATCGTCCAACCCCGGCCACGATCACTGGCGCCTGCTCCTCGATCACATCGGCTTCCCGCTGCTCATTGCGGGCTTCACGATACCGCGGCAAGATCAGCCGGTCGTAGGCAATAAACAACAGCGGCGTCAGGAACATGGACAGCGCCACCACCAATCCCAGAAGTTGGGCGATGTCCGCGGGGATCACGCTGTTCTGCATGCTGTAGGTCAGCAGCACGAAGCCGAATTCGCCGGCCTGGGCCAGCCCGAGGGTGAACAGCCAGCCATCGCGGCCCCGCAGCCCGAATAACAATGCCAGGAGCAGCAGAATTGCTGCCTTGACCAGGATAACCGCCAGCGCCAATGTGATCACTGTGCCCCATTGCGCCGCCAGCACCTCAAAGTTGATACCGGCACCCACCGTAATGAAAAACAACCCGAGCAGTAGCCCTTTAAAGGGTTCGATGTTGGCCACGAGTTCGTGACGGAACTCGCTGTTGGCCAGCACCACACCGGCGAGGAAGGCCCCGAGCGCCGGCGACAGATTGACGATGCTCATCAGCGCGGCGATACCGATCACCAGCATTAAAGCGGTGGCCGTAAAAACCTCCCGCATACCGGACTGAACCACGTAACGAAAGAGCGGCCGACTCAGGTAATGACCGCCGACGATCACCGTGGTCACAGAGCCGATCACCACCAGGGCGTGAGCCCAGCCTGGCAGATGCGCCACCAGGCTGAAACCGCCCTGGTGCCCCGGATCCGTCGCCCCAACGCCCGCCAGTTCGGATATTGCCAGCAGGGGAATCACCGCCAGCATGGGAATGACCGCAATATCCTGGAACAACAGCACCGAGAAAGCGCCCCGGCCCCCTTCGGTTTTGCTAAGCCCCTTCTCGTTCAGGGTCTGCAGGACAATGGCGGTGGAAGACAATGAGAAGATAAGGCCAACGGCGACGGTGGTCTGCCATTGCAGCCCCATCCACCAGGCAATCGCCATTCCGGCAGCGAAGGTGAGCACGACTTGCAGGCCGCCCAGGCCCAGCAAACGAATCCGCATGGCCCAGAGAGATTTCGGGTCCAGCTCCATGCCCACCAGAAACAGCATCATGACCACACCAAACTCGGCGAAATGCTGAATGGTTGCGGTTTCCTGGCCCACCAGCCCCGTCACCGGCCCGATAACGACACCGGCCACCAGATACCCCAATACCGACCCCAATCCCAGGCGCTTCGCCAATGGCACCGCGACAACAGCGGCGGTCAGATAGATAAACGCCTGGATAAAGTACTCGGTCATTACGGCCCCATAAGATCAGCGAAGGATAAACACCTTGATACTAGCTGGATTCTTCCGTGTTTCCATCTGCCGTAGCCGTAAACTGCTGGGAGGCAGGGCTGTCAATCGCTCCGCCACTGCTGTTCAAGCAACGCACGCTCCTGGTTCGGCCCAACGGGGGGCGTGGCCATCATCCGGTCCAATTCCTCGTCAAGCACACTGCCACCGCTCGCTGTCTGGTATGCATCAGGAGCCAGGGAAGGCTCCGCTTCGGCAGTGGCCACCTGTTCCCAGGAACCCTCACCAGTGCGACAGGCAATTTGCTCCGACGCGGACGTTTGCGTCTCCAGGCGGAACTGACGGCACCATTGGCCGGCCTGGCTCTGGAACGTCAGTCTCGGCGCCAGGCTCGCCTGGTCATTAACCTGGTAAACCTCGCCACTGGGCTGGCTATCCAGAACGTTCGCCACCGCGGGCGACATCGGATCGCCGTCCGTTGCTACCGTCAGCCATTGCGTCAGCGCCACCCCCGCGATGATAGCGGCGGCGATCGCTTTACCCGTGTGGCCGGGCAGCCTGCGCCACCACGGAAAGGTGACCACATTGTCCCGCCCGGGCGCAGCGCTCCGGGAGGCCTTTTCCTCCAGCATTTGGGTAATCGAAGCCGGCATGGGATGGTCATCAATCGAGCCGTAATGGGCCTGTAGTTCGGCATCCACGGACGCCATCTCGGCCAGTCGATCTGCCAGCGTTGGATCCTTCTCAATCTGGTCCCGAACCGCTTCCATCTCCGCGTCGGTCAGTTCGTTATCGAGGAAAGCCGACAGGGTTTCATCAGTCATCTTCATGAATCGGTCCTCATGGTTACAGGCGCCAGGGCCTCGCTTAATGCCGCCCTGGCTCGGGCCAGCCGGCTCATCACCGTACCCTTGGGCACTTCCAGAATCTCAGCCACGATTTTGTAGGGCATGCCCTGGATTGCCACCAGGGAGATAATCTGGCGTTGGTCCTGTGGCAATCTTGCCATCGCAGCGTCCACTCGGTGCCATTCGATCTCTTTGGTGGTCTGGTGCTCGCCATTGATCACCTGGCCATCCGTCAACTCCGGATGTTCCGCGGCGTCCCGCCGAACCTTGCGCGCGCGACACTCGTCTATCCAGACGTTACGGCAAACCCGGAATGCCCACTTGGTAAGATCGGCGTCGTCCGGCATGTCCCGGGTCAACAAACGCTCCACCGTATTCTGTAGCAGGTCGTCGGCGTCTGACAGGGAGCCGGTCAACGAGTAGGCGAATCGTCGGAGCCTTGGTAATAGTTCGGTGATTTCCTCTTTCATAGCCTTCCATTTCCAAAGGTGTTATCGGTAAAACGGTCGGGAAACCGATTTATTCCATGAACGAAGGAATTTTTTTCCCACCGGGCCGTTGTATCGTAGAACACACATCTTTAATCGGACGGGCACGATGAAACCTTTTCTCTTGAGACACTTGTTTCCTGCAATCGCTCTTTGCACGCTTTCCGCACCGGCCTTGTCCATCGGTGTCGGTGACGTAACCAGCGGCCAGATAGATCCGATAACCCGCCAGGTTGAACAGAAGACACAGCGCATGGTGGAGCAGGCCATGGATCGTCGCCTTGAGAAGCAGATCAACACACAGGCCACAGAGCTCATGGAACAGCTCGAAGCGTTACCATCGGTCCTTCCCATCCTCACGCGTCAAGGACAGAAAGCGTTCAATGATATCCAACTGGACGACGGTTTCCGGGCAGTGGAAGGTCAGTGGCTGGTGACCGGTACCGCTGCGGAACTCGCCCACCTTGACCGCCCCGGGATCACAATTCTCGAGCGCCGCGAGCTGACCGGTCTGGGAATGACCGTGGCGCGGTTCCGGGTCACTGCCGAGCTGGATTCCCATAATGCCCTACAGGACGCCCTACCAGAACTCGCGGATCGACTGGACCGCAACCATATCTATGCTCCGCAAACGGGTGCAAAAGAGCCTCTGTCAGAGACCAAAATGCCACAGTGGCGTAGCCTCTGCACCGCCCCGGTTCGCGTTGGAATGGTGGACACGTCGATTGCCACAGACCATCGGGTATTTGAAAGTGCACAGGTTGTGCAGGAGCGTTTTCTGGCATTGGCGGAAGTGGATGGAACACTGACTGAGCCGGCGATTCACGGCACGGCCGTCGCCAGCCTGCTGGTGGGAAACCGGCCTGGACAATGGCCTGCCCGGCTGCCGCAGGCTACGATCTTCAATGCCTCGGTGTTTTATGACCGGGATCGCACCCTCTCAGGCGCCACACTTGGTCATTTACTGGAAGGCCTGAACTGGCTGGCCGGTCAGGATTTGTCGGTTATCAACATCAGCCTGACCGGCCCGGACAACCAGCTTCTCGCCGCGGCGGTGAGCCGCCTCAGGGAACGCGGCGTGCTGATGGTTGCGGCGGTAGGCAATCAAGGGCCCTCTGCCCCGCCATTATATCCGGCTGCCTACACCGATGTGATCGGTGTGACGGCGGCTGATAGTTCCGGGAAGCTCTATCGCTGGGCCAATCGGGGAGAACAGGTGATGTTTGCCAGCAACGGCGTCACCGTGCCAGTAGCACACCCTGATGCCGGCATGGTTGCAGACAGCGGCACCTCGCTGGCGTCGCCGGTGGTTGCCGCAGCGCTGGCCTGCCAACGCAATGAACTTTCGGAAGACAAAGCCGTAGGCGCCCTGATCAATGCCGCGAAGGATCTTGGCCGTCCTGGCCGGGACACCGAATTCGGTCACGGCTTTCTGGATTTCTGACTGCCGGGTTTCAGAAATCCGCCCTGAGCGTCACCCCCGCCACCGTCTTGTCGTAATCCGCGGAATCCACGTTCGAGGTGTACTGGCCCCAGGAAACACTGGGCTCAACACTGAACACCTCGTTGAGTCCAATCCGCCAGCTGGCCTCCAGAATACGGGCTTTGTCCGCCCGCTCATTGCTTGAGCGTTCGGTAAGGTCGCCGGTCAGAGGGTCCGTCAGAACCGGGCTGGTACTGGTGACGGTCACCTCTTCATACTCCCTGTCCTCGTAACGCCAGCCAAACCGCAGGCGGTTTTCCTCGCCTGCCAGGGTAAACCGATGCACCAACGCTACCCGAACGCGAAGCAGGTCGTTGTCATAGGCTTCCGCCTCCGCATCTTCGCGATCACCGTCGAGGCCGAGTAGAAAGTGGCTCTGGGCCTGGTTGAAAAAGAAGAATGCGTCCAGACTGGCGCCTTTTATCTCGGCATCCCGCGCATCACTGTCATCAAATTCCTTGCGCTTGTCCTGCAGGCTGCCCCGCAGATAAACGTCCTCCGCGAGCAGGCTGCCCAGGTAGACACTGGCACGCCGGAAATCGAGGAACGGATCTGCCCCCAGGGTTGCGTGGGAATAGTAATAACTGGTGCCAACGGTGACCGGGTCGAAGTCATAACTGACATCGGCCGACAGCAGGTGAATGTTCTGATCGAATTCATCAAGGTTCTGGTACCGTCTGCCCGAGAGCGAATAGCCGAGTGTCACGTTTAACCGCTCGGTGGGTTTCAGGATGCCTTCCAGACCGGCGTCGAAAACCCAGGCCTGATCGCTCTCATCGGCGGACGTGTTCAGTTCATCCACAGTCACGTTGCTGTCGTGCTCGTAACCGCCTTCAAGGTAACCGTTCGCTGACGCTTTCTCCTGCGCCTGAGCCATTAATACCGGTGACGCCAGGCCAATGGCCAGGGGCAAGGTCAAAATACGTTGAATCAACTGCATGTCTGCTCCTTTCACTTGGGCGTCCAAAAGAAAGCCGGGCCCTATGGCCCGGCGAGTCTGGAGGAGTGGTTATAGCAGGCCGCCACTGCCGGACCCTTTCACGGTCCCCTTGACGGTGTTCTGCACTTCACTCCGGACGCTGTCAGATACAGACGTTCCGATCTGCTGATTGGTTTCAGCGCGAATCTCGGCATTTCGGGTCTCATTCATGCGCTCTTGCGCCTGTTCGCGCTTCTCACCAGCTTCATCGCGAGCCGTGTCCGCTGTGGCATCGGCGGTTGCTCGCACTTTCTCGCCGGTTTCAACGCCGGCGCTGACTGCCTGATCGGCCCTTCCACGGGCTTCTTCGCTGGCCGCCTGGCGTTGGTCGGCAGCTTCGTCTCGAGCGGCTTCGCCGTTGACACTGCCCTCTGCGCTTGCAGAGGCACCACCATTCGCGGAAACACCGTTGCGGGTGCTGGCTTCCGCACTCATGTTGTTCTCAGCCTGCGCGTTTGCATTGGCCGCGCCAGACCCTTCTGCGGCGAAAACGCCGGTGGAAAGAATGGAACAGATTGCGAATGTCAGTACATGCTTTTTCATGGTTACGTCCTCCTGATTTACCCGTTTCGGGTGGCTTTCATCAGGGAGACGGCTGAGCCTGGCGTTTATTCCAAAAAAGTTTCAGCGCCCTGTTCGCCTCGTGGTCTTTCTGACGCCAGCCATGAATGCTACCTGACTTACGGACCGACCTTTTCATCATTAGGCCTCGTACCGCCAACCTTGGCGGATTCGGCAGCATCGAGGGTATCAAACAACCACACACCGGCAAGAGCCTCCAGCGCCTCTGCAATCACCAGCTCGTCCTCCCGGTCCTTGCGCCAGATAAAACTCAGGGCACAGGGGATACGCACGCCTTCCACAACGACCAGCCCCCGTTCCTGTCGCTCTGCCATCGCCAGGGCATCCCGGGCCAGGCTGAGCCCGACGCCCGCCCTGACCAGGTCCAGCATGCAGGCTTCCTGGTCGACCTGTGCAACGCCATTTGGAACCAATCCGTGAGGCTCCATTGCGTCAGCCAATAACCGATTGTGCACTGAATCCGGCGGCGTCACGATCCAGGGCAGCCCGGCGAGGCTCGACCAGCGACTGTCCGCCACCCGTGACGCCCATCCCGCCGGTGCAATAACGTGATAGTCAAACCGGGTCAGCTCTCTGTACATTAACTCTGGCGATGACTGTCCAGCGCCCAGACCTGGCGGGGCAAGAAAAAAACCAACGTCCAGGCTGCCATTACGGACCTGTTCCAGAACCCGGCCACTCATCCCCTGATGCAGCTCGGTTTCAAGTTGGGGCGCGCGAGCCACCAATTGGTGTAGAAACGACCCCAGACGGATAAATTCCGGATCCACGATGGTGCCTATCTTAAGGCGTCCGCGAACCGTGCTGTGCAATGCCTGGGCGCTTTGCTCAAATGCGGCTATTCCCGCCAACGCCTTTTCTGCCACCGGCAACAGGTTGTGACCATCAGCGCTCAGCACCAACCCCTGCGGCTTACGCCGAAAAAGCCTGAGGCCAAGATCATCCTGTAGCTGTTTCAATTTCAGGCTCACGGCCGGCTGTGTCAGATGCAGTCGCTCGGCAGCCCTGGAAACACTCCCCTCACGAGCCACAGACACAAAGGCACGTAATCCCTGCAAGTGTTGCATAGTCGTCTCCCCCTCCTGAGCTCCAATATAAGTATTACTTATATCATGATTTAGAATAACTCAATTGCTTCGATGCCTGACCGATCGTAAATTATCTGTTCAATCCTTAGCCAACAACGACGAATGCCCTGATTAAGGGCTTCCAGAACACTTACAACAAACTGAATCAAAAACAGGAAAAGACAACCATGAGCAATCCAACGATCCAGCATTATATCAATGGGCGAATTTCAGAAGGCAGCTCCGGCCAAACTCAGGACGTATTCAATCCCGCTACCGGCAAGGTCTCAGGCCAGACCGCTCTTGCCAACCGCGATGATGTTGATCAGGCCGTGGCCGCTGCGTCTGCCGCCTTCCCAAGCTGGGCGGACACCCCGCCGATTCGTCGCGCACGTGTCATGTTCAGGTTTCTGCAACTGCTTAACGAGCACAAAGACGAACTGGCCGAAGCGATTACTCGCGAACATGGCAAGGTCTTTACCGACGCTCAGGGGGAAGTTGCCCGGGGGATTGATATCGTGGAGTTCGCCTGCGGTATTCCCCAGCTTCTTAAAGGCGACTATACCGAACAGGTCAGTACCGGTATCGATAACTGGACGACCCGCCAGCCCCTGGGCGTGGTCGCTGGTATTACGCCGTTCAACTTCCCGGTAATGGTGCCCATGTGGATGTTCCCGGTGGCAATCGCTGCCGGCAATACCTTTGTGCTCAAGCCCAGCCCGATCGACCCCAGTGCGTCTCTGATGCTCGCTGATCTGCTCAAACAGGCTGGCCTGCCCGACGGCGTGTTCAATGTGGTGCAGGGTGACAAGGGTGCAGTGGAAGCGCTCATTGAGCACCCGGACGTTATGGCGCTGAGCTTTGTCGGCTCCACTCCGATTGCCAATCTGATCTATGAAAATGGCGCCCGTCACGGCAAGCGCATTCAGGCCCTCGGCGGCGCCAAGAACCACATGGTGGTTATGCCCGATGCCGATCTGGACAAAGCCGTGGATGCGCTCATTGGCGCTGGTTACGGAAGTGCCGGCGAACGTTGCATGGCAATCAGCGTGGCGGTTCTGGTCGGTGATGTTGCTGACAAACTGATTCCCAGGCTGGCAGAGAAGGCGCGCAGCCTGAAGATCAGGAACGGCATGGAACTGGACGCCGAAATGGGTCCGATTGTCAGTGCCGGCGCTCACCAGCGCATTACCGGTTATATTGATAAAGGTGTGGCTGAAGGCGCTGAACTGGTGGTCGACGGCCGCGACTTCGATGCAGCGTCAACGGGCGAAGGCTGCGGCGAAGGTTTCTGGATGGGTGGTACGCTGTTTGATCATGTGACTCCGGAGATGACGATTTACCGGGAAGAGATCTTCGGACCAGTGCTGGCCTGTGTGCGGGTTCCCGATGTTGCGACCGCCATCCGTTTGATCAATGATCATGAATTTGGCAACGGTGTCAGCTGTTTCACCGAGAGCGGCAGCGTCGCCCGTGAGTTTGGCCGTCGCATTCAGATTGGTATGGTCGGTATCAACGTGCCCATTCCGGTTCCCATGGCCTGGCACGGATTCGGTGGCTGGAAACGCTCAATGTTTGGCGACACCCATGCCTACGGTGAAGAGGGCGTTAAATTCTATACTCGGCAGAAATCCATTATGCAGCGCTGGTCAGACTCCATCGATGCCGGTGCCGAGTTTGTGATGCCAACCGCCAAGTAACACGCAAACCAGTCCGGGAGACAGACCATGTCCAATAACAACAATGCACACGGGCAGCACGAGTTTGATTACATCGTCGTCGGGGCCGGCTCTGCCGGCTGCCTGCTGGCTAACCGTCTGAGCGCCGACCCGGCCAACCGGGTGCTGCTGATCGAGGCGGGTGGTCGTGACAATTACCACTGGATCCATATTCCAGTGGGCTACCTTTATTGCATCGACAATCCGCGCACTGACTGGCGCTTTCGCACCGAGCCGGACCCCGGCCTGAATGGTCGATCACTGATCTACCCCAGGGGGAAAACCCTGGGTGGCTGCTCCAGCATCAATGGCATGCTCTACATTCGTGGCCAGGCCCGGGATTACAATCACTGGGCCGATGTTACCGGGGAGCAGGCGTGGTCATGGGATAACTGCCTGCCCGACTTTATGCGTCATGAAGATCACTACCGGTTGGACGAAGAGGGCGACGCCGATCCCGAACACGGGAATTACCACGGCCACGGCGGTGAGTGGCGGATCGAGCATCAGCGGCTGAAATGGACCGTTCTGGAGGACTTTGCCAGCGCCTGCGTTCAGGCTGGCATTCCCCGGACCCGGGACTTCAACCGCGGCGACAACGAAGGCGTTGACTACTTCGAAGTCAACCAGCGCTCCGGCTGGCGCTGGAATACCTCAAAGGCGTTCCTGCGGCCAGCCAAGACGCGCCCTAACCTGACACTGTGGCACTCCACCCATGTCATGGCGCTGGACATGGTGGCCGGTGAAAAGCCCCGATGCACCGGCGTACGTGTGGAACGACCGGGGGAGGGGGAAATTACCGCCCACGCACGTCGCGAGGTCATCCTCTCAGCCGGCGCTATCGGATCCCCCCAGTTGCTGCAGTTGTCGGGCATTGGCCCCGCGGATCTGCTTCGGGAGCACGATATCCCGGTTGTTGCCGACTTGCCCGGCGTCGGCGAGAATCTTCAGGATCACCTGCAGATTCGATCGGTCTACAAGGTTCGGGGCGCGAAGACCCTGAACACCATGGCTAACTCACTGGTTGGCAAGGCACGAATTGGGCTGGAGTATTTGCTTACCCGCTCCGGCCCCATGAGCATGGCCCCCTCCCAACTCTGTCTGTTTACCCGCAGTTCCGAAGAATATGAGCACGCCAACATCCAATACCATGTTCAGCCATTGAGTCTGGAGGCATTTGGCCAGCCTTTGCATGACTTTCCAGCCATTACCGCCAGCGTTTGTAACCTCAACCCAACGAGCCGCGGTACCGTGCGTATTCGTAGCCGGGACTCCAGAATCAAGCCCGCAATTGCCCCCAACTATCTGAACACCGAGGAAGACCGTAAGGTCGCGGCGGATTCCCTTCGGGTAACGCGCCGCATTGCAGAGCAACAGGCATTGGCCAAGTATGAGCCGGAAGAGTTCAAGCCGGGTCTTCAGTACCAGACCGATGAGGAACTTACCAGGTTGGCGGGAGACATCGGCACCACGATTTTTCACCCTGTTGGAACCACCCGCATGGGGCGGGCAGACGACGACATGGCAGTCGTCGACCCTTACCTCAGAGTTCGTGGCGTCGCCGGCCTGCGCGTGGTGGATGCCGGTGTCATGCCGACCATCACCAGCGGTAACACCAACTCCCCCACACTGATGATTGCGGAGAAGGCGGCAGGCTGGATTCTGAACGGCACGTAAGTGCCGGCCAGCTTGCCGCTGTCTATACATCAGCATAGTCGCGGGCTTGATTCTCTTTCCTGCAGGGTCGGCGGCTTTAGTTCGACTGATCATCAACGATCAGTTGACCGAGTTCGGCTGCGGCTTGTCTGAGCAAAGGCTCATATTGTAAGAGTTCATCCAGACTCTTTCTCAGAATCGGCGCGTGGGCAAACAGGCACGCAAATAAACGTCCTTCGATGTCTTTGATCGGAACGGCGAAGGCGACCATGCCGTCAATGAACTCTTCATTGTCAGTACCACGTTCCACATCGGCAACCGAGCGTATGGCCAACTCCAGCTCATTTGGATCACTCAGGGTATTTCGTGCCCGCTTTTCCAGTGGGAGGTTGTGGATCAGACTGCGCCGCCTTTCATCTTCCAGTGAACTCAAATATAGCTTTCCACTGGCCGTACACCATACCGGGGTACGGCTTCCGATGGGCAGGTGAACCTGCAGAGGCCAGTTGGTCTGAACCCGATCATAGTAGATCATTTCGGTACCATCAGGGATGGCGATACCGCAGGTTTCACCCACTTTAGCCGTCAGTTTTTTCAGGATGGCCTGGCGCAATGCCTTATAACGACTTGCGTAAAGCACACCAATTGCTACGTTGTGAAGCCTGTCTGCGGGCACCAATAGCCCGCGCATGTTGGTCTGCAGGTAACCCTCGCCCTCTAACTGCTGCAAGATCCGGTGCACACTGGGTTTCGGAATACCAAGCTGCAAAGCCAGGTCGGCCGGGCTCAGGGGACGTTCGGCGCGAGAAACCGACTCGATGATCTCCAATGCCCGGCTGATAGCTGAGCCCCTTTCTCTGCGCTGTACTGCCATTTTTCACCCTGTTGCGGAGTATGAGCGGTCATTATAGGCAAGCGGAGTGTCGCAGAAAAACTATGCGAGCCGGAGATGGTTCTCAGAACAAGGATAAGAATACGAGAGAACACCGCCGCCGGGCCGGCGGCGGTGCATTATCAATACGCAGATCAGTGGGGGGCGGGTGCCCTTGCTCTATCAGCGATGGCGGAAGACAAGGGCTCGTTTGGCAATAAAAGCGTGCATTCCCTCTTTCTGACCCTCGGTGGCAAACGCCGCCTGGAACAGAAGTCGTTCATGGCGTATGCCCTCAGTCAGGCTGGTTTCGAAGGCAACATTGACCGCCTCTTTCGCCATACGAACAGCCGGGCAGTTATATCCGGCGATCGTATGCGCCGCCTCCAGCGCGGTCTGAAGCAGCTCGTTGGCCGGCACAACCCGTGCAACCATACCTATGGCTTTGGCCTCGTGCACATCAATGGTCCGCCCCGTCAGAACCAGATCCATTGCCATCGATTTTCCGACAGCTTTGGCAAGACGTTGTGAACCACCAATCCCGGGAAGAATGCCAAGTTTGATTTCTGGCTGACCGAATTGGGCATCCTCGGCGGCAATAATGAAATCGCACATCAACGCCAGCTCACAACCACCACCCAGCGCGTATCCGCCGACTGCAGCGATAATCGGTTTGCGGATTGCACGCAACTCATCCCAGGGCGCAAAGATATCGTCGCAGTAGAACTCCGCGTATGTAAGATTGGCCATCTCTTCAATGTCGGCACCTGCAGCAAATGCGCGCGCACTTCCGGTAATAACGATGGCGCCAATGGTCTCATCCGCGTCGAGGGATTTAAGTGCCTCAAGCACCTCTCCGGCCATCTGCCGGTTTAATGCATTCAGACTCTTCGGACGGTGCAGCGTGATGATTCCCACGCGCTCGCGACGTTCAACAAAAATGGTTTCAGGAGCCTCGGCGGTCGACTGAGCGATATCGTTCGATGCGTTCTTGGGAGAAGCGGCTGCCGTCTTGGTGTTAGCGTTCTCTGTTTTGGATGCAGTATTGTTTTTTGTTGTCATGAATTTTCCTCTGTATCTCAAGTATCGGCAGTCATGCCTTTGCGATGGATTCAACGAAGGGGTGATCGTTGGTCTCATCCGCCTCACAGTGCGGGCGGGACGTCGGCGCGTAGGCGCCATTTTTTGCCATCAACTCCGCGAGAATGGCCTCACGGTGTTCATTGAGCATCGGAGCACGAATTGGCGACTCGGGATCGACCTCAGACACTGTGCTCATCTTGATAGGGTTCCCTGCCGTCCGGACGGCCGTGTCTCCCTCTCCTTTGACTTTAACGATCATATTGCGAGCAAGAAGCTGCGGGTTCGAAAAGAGCCGATCAATGGTATTGATGGGAGCGCATGGAACCCCGGCCTCGTTTAACGCCTCAATCCAATGCTGCATCGGCTTGACCTTGGTGATTTCTTCTACTTCATCGACAAGCCGATCCCGATTCTGCACTCGCAAATCGTTGGTCAAAAACTCCGGTTTAAGCGCCATTTGAGGCGCCCCAAGAGCGTCGGCCATCAACAAAAATAGAGTGTCATTGCCGGCACAAATAACAAACTTGCCGTCCTCGGCCATAAACGTTTCAAATGGCGCGAGCGAGGGGTGATTATCACCTGTGCGCGTTGGAACTTTTCCTTCCACATCGTAGCGGGCCAGCGCCGTTTCCATCAGCGCCGCCTGGCAATCGAGCATGCCGATATCCACACGAGAGCCCTGAGCATTACGGCTCCGGCTATACAGAGAAGCGAGAATACCCACGGCGCCAAAAAGCGCCGCTCCCAGATCGCCAAAACTGGTGCCGACGCGCGCGGGCTCACCGTCCGGCCAGCCCGTGAGGCTCATGACGCCACCCATGGCCTGAACCACCATGTCATAGCCGGGCAGTTCACTGAATGGACCACTGTGGCCGAACCCCGAGATCGAGGTGTACACGATATGTGGGTGCGTTTTGGCAAGACGCTCTGGACCATACCCGAGACGCTCCATCACCCCGGGACGAAAGTTCTCGACAACGACATCGCTGCTATCCAGCAAACGTTCCAGCAACTCTCGGTCGCGAGGGAATTTAATATCCAGTGAGATGCTTTCCTTGCCCCGATTGAAGCACATGAAATAGGCCGACTCCTCACCCACGAAGGGCCCAAAAGCGCGTGTGTCGTCCCCAGTGCCAAATCGCTCCACTTTTATGACCCGGGCACCAAGGTCAGCCAGAATCATTGTGCAGTAAGGCCCGGCAAGTACCCGTGAAAAATCGAGTACGGTGATTCCGGAAAGGGGTCCGGGTTTTTGTTCTGTGTCGCTTGATTGCTCCATAAAGGTTCCCCGCAAATTCATTGTTGTTATCTTCTTAAAACGATACAAAACGTATCGTATTTTATGGTAGATCAAAAATTAACCATCGAAGAACACATTAAGCGGGAACTCACAGACACTGGAGCCAGGTTGAACGTCAGTATGTGACTACCACTCCGACCTGCGCTCCCGTCTGGTACTTGATGGCTCAAGAAGCGCCCCTGGCAAAGACTGGCTATAATGCAGTCCAGACACAGCCTCCACCACCCAGCCGAAGTTACTGGAGGGCACCATGCCACCGCCGTCATCCACGCCACGGTTCCAGCTGTTCTACTGGCCTCTCGCGTTCCGGGGCTGCTTTGTCAGCTACCTGTTTGCCTACCGGGACGAGCCTCTGCTGGAAGACAACAACCCGGACACGATCGCCGAACTGAAAAGCCTGCCACCCAGCGAGCAGGACATCCCCTTTGTGGGACCGCCCGTCTTGAAGGACCTGGAAAATGGTCGCACCCTCAGCCAGATGCCGGCGATCGTCCATTACGTCGCGCAGGAACTGGATCTAAGCCCAACGCAGCCCTACGACGCCGCCCTCTGCACGAAGGTGCTCATGGACTGCAACGACCTACTGATGGAACTCTGCCGATACAACGGCTCCAGCATGTGGACCCGCGAGGAATGGGTGGAATTCCGATCCCGGCGACTGCCCCAGTGGTTGGGAATCTTTGAGGCGTCCTTGACCCGCGGCCACATCGGCAACGAGCCTGTGACCTTTGCCGACATTGGCGTATACGCCCTTTTCGGCAACATGATCCGCTGCCTGCCCGAACTGGAATCGGACCTGCGCACCCACGCGCCGGGTGTTCACCGGCTCTGCCAACGAATCGGAGCCAAGGCTTCGCTGGCGACTTATGTTGAGGGCCAGGAGCGGAGGTTTGGGAAACTGTATTGCGGGGGACAGATTGAAGCGTCCATCCGTGAGATGTTGGAAAGCTGAGGACAAACCCTTGCAGGGCACGGAAGCTTATTCATCCGCCATAGCAACTTGATTCCTTGAAGCCCGGTGATTTGCAGTCTCCTGCAAATCACCGGGCCGATCGTTTACCACTCTAACTGCGCACCGGTCTGGTACTCGATCACCCGGGTTTCAAAGAAGTTTTTCTCCTTACGCAGGGTGGCCTGCTCGTCCAGCCAGGGTGAGACGTTCTTCGCGCCCGGGAACGGTTCTTCCAGCCCGACGGTTCTGGCCCGACGATTGGCTACAAAACGGAACTGCTCGCTGTGGTACTCGGCGGAGTAGCCCAGAATCGGGTCCCGCAGAATGTAGTTGGCGTAGGCGGTTTCAGCGGCTTCGGACTCGTCCCACATATCGCGCACGGCTTTGGGGTCCAGCGTGATGTTTTCCTCTTCCAGGATCTGGTTCACCACTTTCAGCCCGAACGAGAAGTGCATGGCTTCGTCCCGCAGGATGTACTGCAGTTGCTCACCGGTGCCGCGCATCAGGCCCCGTCGCTGCAGGGCGAAGATGGGGCTGAAACCGTTGTAGAACCAGGCCCCCTCAAAGACCGCTGCAAAGAACAGGTAGGACATAACGAATTCCTGTAGATCGTCCTTGTTGCGCAGGTTCATGTCGGAGCGCATGGCGGCATCCAGCCGGCGGTTGGCCATCTGGATCTTGCCGTTGATCGCGGGAACCACCCGATAGCGGTTGTAGATCTCGCTCTGGTCCAGGTTGAGGGTTTCAATGCAGTGCTGGTAGGCCCAGGTGTGCATGGCTTCCTCGTACACCTGCCGTGCCTGGTAAATCTGCAATTCCGGAGCACTCATTTTCTCCATCACCGCCAGGCCGATGTTGCGCATCGCCAGGATGTCGGAGGTGGTGAGGTACGCCAGCACGTTCTCATACACGTGCTTTTCCGGCGCGGACAGGCGGTGGTGGTAGTCGTGAACGTCCTGAGCCATGTTCACATCCAGCGGCGTCCAGTGGTTCTTGTTGGCGTTCATGAAGTATTCCCAGGCCCAGGGGTACTTGAAGGGTGCCAGCTGATTGATGTCGGTTTCGCCGTTGATAACGCGTTTGTCATCGACATTGACCGGTGCCGGGCCCTCCTGGACAGCCGGGCGGGTTTGGGTATTTGGTTCGTCGTCCCAGTTAAGCATCTGTTTACCTCTAGAATCTTGGTGGCGGTCGGATTTACTGGCAGGCTTCGCAGTCCGGCTCATCAATGCTGCATACCTGTGGTTGCGGTGCTGCTACCGGCGCGGTTTTCTCGGCACCCGTGGCCCCGAGCGAGCGCAGGTAATAGGTGGTTTTCAGCCCCCGTTCCCAGGCCAGCTGGTACAACTCATCCAGCTTTTTGCCGCTGGGTTCCGCCATGTAGAGGTTCAGGCTCTGGGCCTGGTCCAGCCATTTCTGGCGCCTGGCCGCCGCCTCCACCAGCCAGCGGGCATCGATCTCAAAGGCGGTGGCATAGCGGGCCTTCAGTTCCGCCGGAATGCGATCAATCTGCTGCACGCTGCCATCGAAGTACTTGAGGTCGTTCACCATCACGTTGTCCCACAGACCCTCTGCTTTCAGATCACGAACCAGAGATGGATTAACCACCGTGAACTCGCCGGAGAGGTTCGATTTCACGAACAGGTTCTGGTACGCCGGTTCGATGGATTGGGAGACACCGACGATGTTGGAGATGGTCGCCGTTGGCGCAATGGCCATCACATTGCTGTTACGCATGCCATTGCGGGCGATGAGTTCCCGCACCGCCGTCCAGTCCAGGCGGCTGCTGGCATTCAGGCTCAGGTCGCCGTCGTGACGGGCCTCTTTCAACAGGTTGATCGAGTCAATGGGCAGAATACCCTGATGCCACAATGAGCCTTCGTAGGTCTCGTAGGCACCGCGTTCACCGGCCAGCACAGCCGAGGCCCGGATCGCGAAATAACTGATCTGCTCCATCGCCACATCGGCGAACTCCACCGCTTCCGCGCTGGTGTAGGGCAGGTTGAGCCGATACAACGCATCCTGAAAGCCCATCAGGCCGAGACCAACGGGCCGATGCTTGAAATTGGAACTCTTCGCCTGGGGCACTGCGTAGTAATTGATGTCGACCACGTTATCGAGCATGCGGACCGCAGTATTGACCGTGCGTTCGAGGCGCTGGACATCCAGCTCACCGTTGTGGACATGGGCCGCCAGGTTGATGGACCCCAGGTTGCACACGGCGATCTCATCCGCACTGGTGTTCAGGGTGATCTCGGTACACAGGTTGGAGCTGTGCACCACGCCCCGATGCTGCTGAGGCGAGCGCAGGTTGCAGGGGTCCTTGAAGGTGATCCACGGATGACCGGTCTCGAACAGCACGGTCAGCATCTTGCGCCAGAGCTGTTTGGCGGACACTGTCTTGAACAGAGTGATCTCGCCCCTGGCCGCCATCGCTTCGTATTCCTGGTACCGCGCCCGGAATGCGTTGCCGTACAGGTCATGCAGGTCCGGAGCGTCGTTTGGCGAGAACAGGGTCCAGTCCTGATCACTGCGCATACGCTCGATCAGCAGGTCCGGTACCCAGTTGGCGGTGTTCATGTCGTGGGTACGACGACGCTCATCGCCGGTGTTCTTGCGTAGCTCCAGGAACTCCTCAATATCCAGGTGCCAGCTTTCCAGGTAAGCGCACACGGCGCCCTTGCGCTTGCCGCCCTGATTCACCGCCACCGCCGTGTCGTTCACCACTTTCAGGAATGGCACCACGCCCTGGCTGCTGCCGTTGGTACCCTTGATGTGGGAGCCCAAAGCCCTGACTGGCGTCCAGTCGTTACCCAGGCCGCCGGCCCACTTGGAGAGCATGGCATTGTCGCGGATGGCACCGTAGATACCCTCCAGATCATCCTGAACGGTGGTGAGGTAGCAGGATGAAAGCTGGGAATGTCGGGTACCACTGTTGAACAAGGTTGGCGTGGAGGCCATGTAGTCGAAGGATGACAACAGGTCGTAGAACTCAATGGCCCGGGCATTGGGGTCGTCTTCCTGCAACGCCAGGCCCATGGACACGCGCATGAAGAAAACCTGGGGCAACTCCAGCCGGTCACCTTTCCAGTTGAGGAAATAGCGGTCGTAGAGAGTCTGCAGGCCGAGGAACCCAAACTGGTGGTCCCGCTCCGGCTTGAGGGCAGCACCCAGGCGTTCCAGGTCGAACGCCGCCATGGCGTCGTCCAGCAGTTCGTAGTGGATACCCTGTTCAATGAAGGTGCGAAGGGCCTGCGGGTATATTTCCGCCAGCGGCAGGCTGAGGGGCAGCTTCAGGGCGGCCGCGGTTTCCAGCCTGAGTTGTTCCAACAGCAGACGAGCGGTTACGGCACTGTAGTCCGGTTCCTGCTCGATGCGGCCACGGGCGGTCATGATCAACGCTGACAGCACCTCTTCCTCAGCGATACCGTCGTACAGGTTCCGCAGCGCCCCTTCCACCAGGGATTCGCCATCGATGCCCTCCAATCCCTGGCTGGCACGCTCCACCTGGACTTTCATCAGCCCCAGATCCAGGGGCGCGGCCTCACCGTTGGCTTTTTTCACCGTGAGCGTGGGATGGGCCTCCACCGGCGCCAGGCTGGCTCGCTCCTGGGCATGAGCCTCCCGGTAGAGTACATAGGCGCGGGCCACCTTCTGCTCCTCCGCCCGCATCAGCGCCAGTTCCACCTGGTCCTGGATATCTTCAATGTGCACCTTGCCGCCGGCTTTCAAGCGTCGGCTGATGGCCTGCATGACCTGATGGGTAACCTGTTCCACGGAATCGTGGATACGGGCCGAGCCTGCCGCTTCATCGCCTTCGACGGCAAGAAACGCTTTGGTCACGGCAACACTGATTTTGCTGACATCGAATCCAACCAGGGCGCCATTACGTTTAATAACCTGTAGGGAGGCGGTGCTGGTTGAGGCAGATTGGCCGGGCTCGGCCAGGGTAGCAGTGGACATGTCGGTTCTCCTGAGTACGCGTTTATGCCAAGACCTTCGCGTACGCAGGGGCGAGCATTGCTCTGAACAGAGACAACGCAAAACCGATCTGCTCACCTTGATACGCGAAGGTGCAGTTGTATTCCCTGGCAGGTCTTCGGACTCAGGGGCGTGAACCTGTTGGCTCGGCCTTGCGTGGCGACTTCCCGGCATTCGCCAGTGTCTTTATGCCACGCTCGTTCCCCAATACCGCTGCGCGTCAGTTCCGGAGTCTCACCGGATTCCCGGTACCACGATCATCGTGATGAGGGCGATCTGTGATTGATCAGCCTTTGATCACTATATCTGGTACTAAGCCAAGGATATAAACACTATATAGACTAAGATAAATCGCAACAAGGCACTTTTTCGACGGTTACCGGTCAGTAAACAAACCCATAGGAGCATCCCATGACACCGCTACCGAGATACCTGACGGCCGTCCTCGCACTTTCGTTGATGGCCGCTTCGGCCCAGGCAGACAGCACGGAAAACTCACTGATCACCGCGTTTTCGACCATAACGTCCCTGGAAGATGGCTGGGAACCGATGGAGTTTCCGAAGATAGACCGCCACAGTCGCTATCAGTTGACGGACGACAACGGCGAGCAGGTGGTCATGGCCACCACGGACAACAGCGCCTCCGGGCTGATTGCCAGGGTGTCCGTCGAACCCGGGGATTCACTGATCCTGCGATGGCGGTGGAAAGTGTCGAACGTCTATGAGCAGGGAAACGCCCGTAGAAAGGAGGGCGATGACTACCCTGCGCGAATCTACGTGGCCTTTGAGTTCGAACCGGACGAAGCCGGCTTTTTCGAGCGCGCCAAACGCAAGACCGTGGAAGTGGTGTTCGGGGAGGAACTGCCGGGCAATGCGCTGAACTACATATGGGCCAACCGGCTGCCGGTTGGCGAAATCGTTGCCAACCCCTTCACCGATACCACGATGATGGTAGCGGTGAACTCCGGGACGGCGAACACAGGCGAATGGGTCACGGTAGAACGGGATATCGTTGCGGACTACCGCAAGGCCTTTGACCGCGAGCCACCGAAGCTGGTGGGCGTCGCCATCATGTCGGATTCCGACAACACCGGAGCATCTGCCACCGCCTGGTATGGCGATGTCAGCTTGGTCAAACCAGATTGATGACGCAAAACAGGCCCACCGCGCCCATCACGATGGTATAGGGAAACGCCATCACAACCATCCGCCCGTAAGACAATCGTACCAGCGGGGCGATTGCGGATGTCAGCAGGAACAGAAACGCGGCCTGGCCGTTGGGGGTAGCCACACTGGGCAGGTTGGTGCCGGTATTGATGGCGATGGCCAGCTCCTGGAAATGCTCGTAGTCGATACTGCCGGCGTCCAGCGCCTGTTTGATTTCACTGATATAAACGGTGGCTACAAACACATTGTCGCTGATCATCGACAACAGCCCGTTGGCAATAAAGAACATGCCCGGCTGCTGGTCCTGCGGCAGGCTGAGCACAAAATCGATGATCGGCTTGAACAGGTGTTGCTCGTGAATCACCGCGACGATGGCGAAAAACACCACCAACAACGAGGTAAATGGCAGCGACTCCTGGAAGGCCTTGCCGATCTGGTGCTCATCGGTAACACCAGTGAACGAGGTGATCAGGATAATCACCAGAAGACCGATCAATCCTACCTCTGCCAGGTGAAACGCCAGCCCAACAACCAGCACCAGGGCCGCCATTGCCTGCACCCACAGGGCAGCCTGGTCGGCTTTCGTGCGCTTGGTGCGCTCGTTGTCAGCAAACTCTTCCAGTACCTGGCGGACAGGCTTCGGCAGGCGAGCGCCATACCCAAACCAGCGCAGCTTTTCCAGCAGCCAGCAGGTGGTCAGGCCGGCCACCAGCACCGGCAGGCTCACCGGCGCCATACGCAGGAAGAAACTGACAAAGTCCCACCCTACTACCTTGGCGATCAGCAGGTTCTGGGGTTCGCCCACCATGGTGGACACTCCCCCCAAGGCCGTTCCAATGGCGCCGTGCATCAGCAGGCTACGCAGAAAGGCCCGGAACTTGTCCAAGTCTTCCCGGTGCAACTCAATCACGTGTTCGTCGCTGTTGGCGTTGTGATCAGAGTGATGATAACCCTTGCCGGAAGCTACCTTGTGGTACACCGAGTAAAAACCGACAGCGACACTGATGATGACTGCCGTGACCGTAAGTGCGTCCAGGAATGCGGATAGAACGGCCGCAGCAGCACAGAACAGCAGTGACAACGCGGACTTTGACCGCACACCCACCAGAATCTGGGTAAACGTCACCAGCAGCAGCTCTTTCATGAAGTAGATGCCAGCCACCATGAACATCAGCAGCAGAATGACCGGGAAGTTCACCAACACCTCGTGATACACCGCGTCCGCTGACGTCATACCTACTAAGAGTGCTTCAATCGCCAGCAACCCACCGGGCAACAGTGGATAACACTTCAACGCCATGGCCAGGGTAAAAATAAACTCTCCCACCAACGCCCAACCGGCCACGGCCGGGCCAAGGGTCCAGACAATCAGCGGGTTGGCAATCAGGAAAAGCAGGATAACCTGTTTGTACCAGGCGGGCGCATTACCCAGGAAGTTGTGGGTAAAGCCGGAGAGAACGGTTGTGGGCATTGCGGGAATCTTCTGAGTAAACGGTTTGTTGGAATTGTGTGGCAGAAGGCCCGCATCTTCCTTGATATTTGTGTAACCGGTAATCCCCCAAAGGTACAGGGTGAGTGCCTAATTGGTCTTACATGAAACAAGGAAGAGTGGCCGGACGACCACTCAAAAGAGTTTCGTAATATTACTAAAAAACAGGACGGAGAGCGACTGCGTTCTGTCCTAAAATGGGCAAAACGCAATCAACTCCTTTCCGTGCTGCCCGGTTCGTCAGAAAAAGGCCTGGATCCCCGTCTGTGCACGCCCCAGTATCAGCGCGTGCACATCGTGCGTACCTTCATAAGTATTGACCACTTCCAGGTTCACCAGATGACGGGCGACACCAAATTCGTCACTGATACCGTTGCCGCCCAGCATGTCCCGGGCCAGGCGGGCAATATCCAGTGCCTTGCCGCAGGAATTCCGCTTCATCAGCGAGGTGATTTCCGCGGCCGCCGTACCATCATCCTTCATGCGCCCGAGGCGCAGACAACCCTGCAACGCCAGGGTAATGTCGGTCTGCATGTCCGCCAACTTCTTCTGGATCAATTGGTTGGCAGCCAGAGGCCGCCCAAACTGCTTGCGGTCCAGCACGTACTGACGCGCCGTGTGCCAGCAATCCTCGGCAGCCCCCATTGCACCCCAGGAAATGCCGTAACGGGCGGAATTCAGACAGGTAAACGGGCCTTTCAGTCCACGCACCTCCGGAAACGCGTTCTCTTCCGGAACAAACACCTCATCCATCACAATTTCACCGGTGATAGACGCACGCAGGCCCACCTTGCCATGAATGGCGGGGGCACTGAGGCCGTCCCAGTTTTTTTCCAGTACAAAGCCGCGAATCTCGCCGTTATCATCCTTGGCCCAGACCACGAACACGTCCGCAATCGGGCTGTTGGTTATCCACATTTTGTTACCGGTCAGTCGAAAACCGCCGTCGACCTTGCGGGCGCGGGTGATCATCGCACCGGGATCAGAACCGTGATTCGGCTCCGTGAGCCCGAAACAGCCGATCCATTCACCGCTGGCCAGCTTCGGCAGGTATTTCTGACGGGTTTCCTCGTTGCCAAACTCGTAGATGGGCACCATCACCAGCGACGACTGCACGCTCATCATCGAGCGGTAACCTGAGTCCACCCGCTCCACTTCTCTGGCAATCAGGCCGTAACAGACGTTGTTGAGACCACTGCCACCGTACTCGGTTGGTATGGTGGCGCCCAGCAGCCCGGTTGCCCCCATTTCCCGGAAAATCTCCGGGTCCGTCTGCTCATGCCGAAAGGCCTCAAGAACCCGCGGCGCGAGCTGATTCTGAGCAAACTGGTACGCACTCTCACGCACCATACGTTCTTCTTCGGTCAGTTGCTGATCCAGCAACAGGGGATCTTCCCAGTTAAAGCTTGCGTTGTTAGCCATGATGTCTTCTCCGCTAGTGTGTCTTGGCGGGCGTGTCCTGTTCGCCCTTTAAACGGCAACCGACTGCTGATTCCCTGCTGGGATTTCAAGCAATGCCGAGTAGTGACTGAGATGGAAATCGTCGTCCCCGAACTGGTGCGCCAGCATCACCAGACGCTTGGCATGGTGAGCGAGTACGTACTCCCAGGTCATACCTATACCGCCGTGGAGCTGGATGGCCGCTTCGGACATCATTTGTGACGCTCTGGCGGTTATGAACTTTGCCGCCGCCAGCTTGCGACTACGGTCTTCCGAGTCCGGGTCATCGGCAACACAGGCTGCCAGCACCGCCATTGACGTCGCCAGCTCCAGTTCGCCGCGCATGTCCGCCATGCGGTGCTGCAGTACCTGAAAGCGACCAATCGGGTTGCCAAACTGCTGTCTGGCCTTCAGATACTCCAGGGTCAGGCCAAACGCCGCTTCCATACTGCCCAGAGCTTCCGCGCACTGGGCCGCCAGGGCCCTGCCGCGCTGATATTGCAAGGCCGACAAGGCTCTACCGGGCTGCCCCAACAGGTCATCCGGCTCGATATAGACATCGTCCAGCACCAGATCACAGGCGCGTGGGCCATCGACACAGGCATACCCGATTCGCCTGACTCCTTCGGCATCCGGATCGACCATAAACAGGCTTAGTCCGTCTTCGGTTCGCGCGGTCACCAACAGGTAATGGGCGGAATCGCCGCCAATGACCACCCGCTTGCGACCATTGAGGCGCCAGCCACGCTCACAGGCAACCGCACGGCAGCGAGCCTGATCAGGTTGATAGTGAGTGCCTGCTTCCTCGTCAGCGACCGCCAGCCGACATTCCCCGGCCGACACCTTGGGCAACAATCGCTGGCGCTGCTCGGGAGAACCCAATTGCTGTACCAGCCCGGCGGCGTATATCTGTGAATGGAGGAAGGGCTCCAGGCACAGACCACGGCCCAGCTCCTTCATCACCAGCATGTTTTCCACACCGGTCCCGTCGAAACCCTCGTATCGGCCGGCTATCGGCACCGAGGTGATACCCAGTTCCGCCATTTGCTGCCAGAATTCCGGGCTTTCCCCGGCATCGCTCTGATAGCCGGCAAGCCTGTGCTCAAAGGTGTAGATGTCCCGTACCAGACGCTGAACGGTTTCCGCCAACATCTGCTGCTCGTCGCTCAAGTTGAAGTCCATAATGCCTCCTAAAGCTCCAGAACCAGTTTGGCGATGATGTTTTTCTGAATCTCGTTTGAGCCGCCATAGATCGACAGTTTGCGCAAATTGAAGTACTGGCCTGCCGGCGTAGCGCTGTAATCGCGGTACAGGGGCTCGTCATCAAACCCGGGATTGAGCTCTTCCTCCAGAAACGGCAGGGCATTGGGCCCAAGCTG
>CAJXOQ010000028.1 GCA_913057975.1 uncultured Marinobacter sp. | reverse complement strand
CGTTTACAGGCTATACCGTGAGCAAGGGCTGTCTTTGCGCCTGAAACGCCCCAGACGGAACAAGGCTGCGAAGAACCGGCAGCCTATGTCTCAAGGGGAATTTCCCAATCACATCTGGGGCATGGACTTCGTCTCAGATGCCCTTTTTGACGGCCGCCGGCTGCGGTTGCTGACCATCATTGATCTGTTCACCAGGGAGTGCCTTGGCATCATCGTCGGACAGAGCCTGAGAGGAGAAGACGTCAAAGAAGCACTGACGCGGATCGCTCGTTTCCGAGGTAACCCGAGAATACTGAAAGCGGACAACGGCTCCGAATTCGCCGGCAAGGTCATGGACCGGTGGGCCTATGAGAGACAGATAGAAATTGATTTCTCTCGGCCCGGCAAGCCCACGGACAATGCGACCGTGGAGTCATTCAACGGCAGACTCCGCCAAGAATGCCTGAACGAGAACTGGTTTCTGTCACTGGCCGATGCCGAGCAGAAGATTGAGGCCTGGAGAACGTTCTATAATCAAGTCAGACCCCACTCCGCATTGGGGTGGTCCACACCTTCCGACTACGCCAGAAAACACACTGTTTCGGGTCGTCTGAAGCAGCAATTAGAGCCGGATTTTTCTGACAATGAGCGGTACTGAAACGGGGTCAGGGTCATTTCTCGACGGACTCTTATTCGTGCTTGCTTCGATTGGAGGGGCAGTGCTCTCCGGATTTCTTCAAATTCCAGGTTTGAACTACCTTCTTAGCGTGGTCACCATATTCGTTAATATTGCCCTTGCTGTTGTTGTTTATTCAATGACTTAAGTCGAAACCCCAGTAGCCGTAATCTACACAGCATTGGCTATCTTAATTTTGGTGCGGCCGCCTTCCCGTCTGGGAATTAAATGCTGCAATGGCTGGCTTCAAAAGATGTCACTGTTTGGGCTTCTGTAGGCTTTTCTAGGTCTGTGCCAAGCTGTAGTCGTAATAAGGAAAGACGATGAAGAAAGAGGTAGTCATGATGGTTTCCGCCATAGCGGTTGGCGGCGGCGGGTACCTGCTAGGTTCACAGCATGAAGAAAATCAAGCCGCTTTCTCCTCTGGGTCTACAGGCCTTGCTTCTGCACAAGAAGGCAACCTCCTCCGTCTTGTTGATGCAGGCGGGACAGTGCGACCGTTATCGAACTCTAAGACCTGGGGGAAAACGTCTTTCGATGACACTACTCTCCAACTCAACTACCAGACAGATGTCAGGCCAGAGTTCCTAAGGGTTGGGCGGAATACCCCAAATGGAACAAGGTTCCTAGCCAAGTTCCCTGGGGCTGCCGTTAATTTGCCACTGGAGTTCAGTGACAGTTTCGAGGGCTTCAACAAGTGGGGCGAGCTTAATCAGGGCTACTACGTCCAAATTGCGGAACATGATTTCGACAGCGACGATGTGCCTGAAATCGTTGTTGCTGTTGGAGATGGCTTGCTCGACATGGCTGTGAATGTTGTTAAATACCATGCGCCTGAGTCTTCTAGTAATGCCGCCCGCGCAGAGAATTGGGAGTTGATCGGTTCATTTTCGGGTCAACAAAAGGCATATCTTGAACATGACACCATCGAGTTACCATTCGGATCACAGGGCCTTTTTAGAGAATATACATGGGTAAAACGTAAATTCGTCAGGACCGACTAGGCTCTTTTGTTCCGAGAAAAGCTGGGTTTGAAGTGTCTTAGGATCAAAATATAAGGGAAATAATGAAAATTTTATCCGTAGTGTTGACCGCTTGGTTCTCAATTGTTTTTAGTGGTGCTGCGTTCGCTGATGGCAACGACTTACTCAACGATTGCAGTGTGCTGGAGGTGCCCAGCGAGGACGCGACATTGAATTTTGAGTACGGACTCTCGCTCGGTACTTGTACGGGAATGATGCAGGGGCTGACTAACCTGAATAAGATTTATGAGGTTTTGTTGCGCGATGGCGCTTTATTTTGTACCCCTGAGCAAGGTGTAACTAATGGCGAAGCTGCAAGGATCGTTTTGAAATACTTGAAAGACAACCCTCAAAAACTGGATCAAAACGAAGTCGAGCTTGCAATTCAGGCCTTCAGAGAGGCGTTTCCTTGTAAATAAACTTCAGTGCAATACTTAGCCTATTCCCTCAACCTCGATCCCATTCTTGGCCAACCAGTCCTTCCGCCGTTCATAGTCGGGCATAACCCGCTCCACCCGCTTCCAGAACTGGGGTGTGTGGTGTGGCTCATGCAGATGCGTCAGCTCATGCACCACCACATACTCCACGATCTCGCGCGGTAGCAGGATCGTCTTCCAGTTGAAGTAAAGCCTGTTGCCCCGCCCACAGGAACCCCAACGATAGCCCAGATCCTGGATTTTGACGCCAGCGGGCTCAACACCCATGCGTGCAGCCAGGGCCTGAACTTTCTCGTTCAGGTGGATCTGTGCCTTATTGCTGTACCAGTGGATGAAATGCAACCTCGCCTCAGACTGTAAATCCTGTCGCAGGCAGAATCGGCCGGCCGTCAGTTTGAGGGGAGTTTGTTGATTATCAACCAGCTTTAGCCGGTAGCTGCGGCCCAAGTAGAGGAACCCTTCGCCATTCACATATTCTTTGTGGGGCTGGGGCTTGAGCAGTTCCGCTTTCTCGGCCAGCTTCTGGTAGATCCAGAATTTTTTTTCCTGAACAAAGTCTTTGAGCAGGTGTTCTTCGGTGCCCTTGGGAGCGGCAAGCACCAGCTCGCCCTCACGATCGACGATGATCTCCAATGTTTTGCGCCGGTTGCTGTGGCGCACCTCGAAGGTCAGGTCATCCACCTGCAGCTCTGTCACGGGTTCACCAGTTTGCTGTGATTCGCTTTCGCCAGATCAATTAATTTGTCCAGCAGGTCATCCAAATGATTGACCGGGAAAAGTTCGAGCTCGAACAGTTCTTCAAATAGTCGGCCTCGCAGGCGCTCCTGGTCAGGCAAGTGTGACGGTTTCCAGAAGTCCGGGATGCGCAGTTCTTCTGTGATTATCTGAACCGTGGATACGGTGGCTTGCTCCAGGTTTTCCTGCTCATCCGGGGTAAGTGCTGTACCACCATCCTGCTTGATCTCGGCCATCACTCTCAGGAAGGGGAGGTGGTTCGAAGGCAGAGCTGAGGGTGACTCGCCATCCGTCGTCTCATCTTCCTGCAATTGCCTGATCAAGGCTGAGAGTGCATCTACCTGCTCCTGCCAGAGCCCGTCCATCTTCTCCAGGATTTCCTTCAGGCGTTCGCTGAGTTTGGTGTATTTCACCGGGTCTTCGTCCAGGTACTTTCTGACATGGGAGCGAACTGCGTGCTCCATCTCGGACGCCTTGGCCCGGTCACTGACCTGCCGATTTATATGCTGGTCAAAGTCAGTGTCAGTCAATTGAACCGGCGGTATCTTCGGGTTGATGCCCAGCGAGATCATGTAGTCGTCAATCAGCTTACGGACTTTGCTGCCGATGTCTTTGCCTAGCTCCGGGCTGTCTTTGTAGCGGCTTCTCGCCAGTGCGTGAATGTAGGCCAGTTGTTTCGCGTCATTCACGAATTCCAGTGCTTCAGGGCGCGGCAGCACATCATCCAGTGTCCGGCTGAACTCTTTCAGCTTCACGATGAACTCTGCTCGCAGCCGTTCGTCACCTAGCGCTGTAACGGCTTCCTCTGTATCCGTTAGGCTATCTACGCCCTGTTTTCTCAGCACATCCACAACCCGGAGGTGGCGATCCCGTAACAACGGGATTTCGTCTTTCAGGCTCTGGAGTGCGCCCTCAATATCTTCATCGCTATAGGCAGCCAGAGCTTCTTTGAGGTGGTTTGCAACGCCATAGTAATCCACCACAATCCCGCAGCGTTTTCCGAACCCTGTGCGGTTGACCCGGGCGATGGCTTGCAGCAATTCCGCTTCCCGAATCGGTCGGTCGAGATACATTACGCCCGCAATAGGCGCATCGAATCCGGTCAGCAGCATGGACTTCACGATCAGGAAGCTGAGCGGGTCGGCCTTCTCCGGGTCTTTGTGAAACAGTGGTTTTTTGAATCGTTTGATGTTTTGCTCAATTTCCGCCCGATCACTCCACTGTGCCCAGCCGCTGTCATCGTTGTTACTGCTACTGAACACCACAGCGAACTCTAACTGCTGCAGTAACTCGCGATACTGCCAGGCCTTAATGGCCGCCTTGATTCTGGGTGGCCTGGTAATCAGTTCGGTCTCGCCGATGTTCTTGTCTTCCGGAGGTAGCGCCATAGCCTCCTCAAGCAGCTTCGTCCGGGCCTGTTTAAGCGCTTCAAGGTAGCGTATGGCGGCTTTTCGGCTATAGGCTACCAGTTGGGCTTTGAAGCCATTGGGCAGGATGTTGGTGACGTAGTGACGCAGGATGTCCGCTGCCTTTTCCTCTATCAGGCGGGGTGCCTCAAAAATCTGGCCCTTGGTGGCGTATTTCTTCTTGATCAGTTCCAGTTCTTCTTTGGTGCGCTCCTTGAACAGGTCCTCGAATAGGTCATCCAGGTTGGCGCCCTCTTTCACTGCGCCCTCTGCCGTCCGGCCTTCATAAAGGATCGGTACTGTGGCGCCATCGTTCTCCGCTTCCTTAATGGTGTAGCGATCGATGTATTCGCCGAAGATTTCGCTGGTCTGCTTTTTCTTGCCCATGATAATCGGGGTGCCGGTAAAACCAATCCGTGCTGCGTTGGGTACCGCTTGCAAAAGGTTGGCGTGGAGATCACCGGCCTGGGTGCGGTGAGCTTCGTCGATCATCACTAGGATGTCCGGGCTTTCATTGATGAGACCAATGGGGCGAGAGGGGATGGGTTTTGCCGGCTTGCCTTCCGGGTTGTCTGCGGCATCCCGTCGATCGATTTCCAGACCGCGTGCGGGCTTGGGCGGAGGGTAGGCCGGAGAAGCCGATTCATGTTCCCGATATTTCTGGATGGTCGCAAATACAAGCCCGGGTCCTGGCTGGCCCAGTATGGATTTCAGCTTGCCGGTATTGCCAGCCACTTTGACGGTCTCCCCGGTCAGCTCTGCCGTATCTGATAGCTGATCCTGAAGATCCTTCCGGTCCGTAATCACGACGACTTTGAAGCGGCGCAGTTCCGGATCGGTTCTAAGCTTGAGCACCAGGAACACCATCGTCAGGCTTTTACCGCTGCCCTGGGTGTGCCAGACGATCCCGCCACGGCGGTCGTGTTCGCCGTCCTCGGATCGGGTTTTACCGGTTTTCAGACGCTGAACAGCTCTTGTGACGGCCCGATACTGCTGATACCGGCACACCAGTTTGATGATCTGCCCGCCCATGGTCATGAAGAGGGTAAAGTGGCGGACAATGTCCAACAGGTTGGCGGGAGGCAGCATGCCCGCAATCAATCGCTGTTGTGACGAAAGCGATGTGACGCCCAGTGTGTCGGCAACGTCCGCTTCGGCGCGGGGCGACACGGTTTTCCAGTTCAGGTAATGGCTGAATCCGGCACCAATGGTTCCCACCCGAGCATCATCGAAATTGGAGGCCACCATAAACTGGTTGGTATAGAACAGTGCGGGGGCACCTTCGTGTTCCTCTACTTCGAGATCCTGGTGGCGCTGATCGTAGTATCGGCGTAGCTGATCCACGGCTTCAGGGAGGCCCTCAGGAACCGTGCGGCTTTTGCACTCGATGACCACCAGGGGAATGCCGTTCACGAATAACACAAGATCCGGAATGACGTGACCTTTCCAGCCGTCATGGCCGGGTGGGCATTTGACCTTGAATTGATTCACCACCGTGAAGGTGTTGTTCTCAGGGGTAGCCCAATCGATAAACTGGATGGTCTGTCCCCTGCCACTATCCCAATCCGGCAAGCCCTCCACCGTGATGCCACCATGGAGCAGTTCGGTCGCCAGTCGATTGGCTTCCATTACTTTGTTGGCGGGAAGGCGGGTAACCGCTGAGACAACCTGATCGATTCGTCTCTCATCCAGCCAGGGTTTGCCATTTCGGGTATTGATCGCCAGTAGCCGGTCACGAAGCAACGGCTCCATGATGACCTGGGCAAAGGTTTCGCGATGGGTGACGGATGGGGAATCAAGGGAGCCCTCGATGTAATCCCAGCCCTCTTGCTCCAGTTGCTTAATAAAGGGGAGCTCAACTTCGGTGAATTCCGGGCCAGGCATTACTGCTCCTGCGTGTCAGTCCATTAACGTTGGATTAATTCAACCATTGTAGGGCAGTTTGGACTGGGTCGCATTTTTCCAGAGCGGACCGATACTTGGCGGAGTAATACCGCCCCCATTATTCAGGCCGCCGCTGATAACTTACGGATCTCCTGCTATGATTCGCGCTATGGACAAGATCAAGGGTGTTAACCCGTCTCGAATTCTTTGGTGCTGTGATGACCTGGGTGTTTCTGTTGAGGAACTGGCCCACGAGACAGGTATTGCCTTAGCTACCCTCGAAAAGGCACTCGAGGGAAAAGAAGCCCTGTCTGTGAAACAGCTGCAGAAGCTAGCTATACACTTCAATCGGGGTTTGCTGTTTTTCCTCGAGGAAGGTCCTGTCAGCGAGGGGCGTGTTCATTCCGTACAGTTCCGGACGCTGAATAACCAGAAGCCTCAAATGAGCCGCCGTTTCCGTACGTTGGTTGAACGAACCGAGCGGCAGCGCCTGACTTACTTGAGCCTCCGCGAAGATTTGGGGGAGCCGGTTGAGCCAGGATGGTATCCGGAAGACTTAGCTATGAATGCTCCGCAACCGGAGCAGGCAGCGCAGTTAGCCCGCACCTGGCTCGGGCTCCAGCCGGGGCAGAGTTTTGCCGATATGCGCGCAGCTGTGGAGGCCAAGAACATCCTGGTCTTCCTGAGTAATGGCTACGCTGGGCAATGGCAGATTCCCAAGGAAAGTCCCATTCGGGGATTCTCACTGTATTTCGACAATTTCCCAGTCATCTTTATCAAGAAGCAGCAATCCGAAGGCGCCCAAGCCTTCACTATGATGCACGAACTGGGTCATTTGCTGCTTCATCGCGAGAGCTTTGTCGACGACGAGGATGATTTCCATAGCCACAGTGCTAATGAAGTGGCAGCGAATCGGTTTGCGGGTAACCTGCTCGTGCCAGAAAGGTTTCTGGAGAAGCTGGACCTGAAGAGCTTCCCGGGCGACGACGTAACGGCCTATGACCGGTTCCTCAAAGACGATGCCCGGCGCTGGTGTGTCAGCCCCGAAGTCATTCTGCGCAGGATGATGGATTCTGGCTCGCTCCCACAGGAAGATTACCAAGCCTACCGCAGGTGGAAACAATCCCTGCCTGTGATTGAGCGACAGAGCAGCGGTGGTTCCCGCTATCGCTTCAAGGAGCCGGTGAGAGTTTTCGGTAAAAGCTATGTGGGCACTGTGCTGGATGCTTTGCATGAGCAGCGCATCACCCTGGCCAGGGCCAGCTCCTACCTTGATAACCTGAAAATAGCAGATCTGCGTCAGTTGGAAGATACGCATGCTTCTATTTGACGCGTCGTCGATTATCCATGCCTGGGATAACTACCCACCAGAGTTGTTTCCGCCCTTGTGGGACTGGTTAAGCCAAGAGGTCATGGACGGAAATCTCGCTATCCCTGGTGTGGCATTAGATGAAGTTGGAAAGAAGACTCCGGAATGTGCCGCGTGGTTGAAAGACAACGATATAACCGTGTTCCCATTGACCTCCGACGTTCTGGCCGAGTCCTTGCGGATAAAGCATCTGCTTGGTATCGAAGAGGACCAGTATAACGCCAAGGGTGTCGGTGAAAACGATATCTTCATCATTGCTACTGCGAGCGTTAATGGCTTAATGCTCATCTCTGACGAGGGGCGTCAGTTTGTCAAGCCGGCTAATCGCGCAAAGTACAAGATCCCAGCGGTCTGTGAGCTGGAGGATGTAGGGGTAACTTGTATCAACTTCCTGCAGCTGATTCGTAACAGCGGTGCTGTGTTTAAGAGTTAGCGCAGTTGACGATGAATGCCAGAGATAGTGGTTCAAGGCTATAAGGGCTCAAAGATCAGTATCCGGGTGCCAGCAAGGCCAGCCAGTGCATCTTCAATTCGTGGTTTGACCATTTCCCAGTCCAGACCGCCAAGGCCGCATCCGAGTGGTGGCAATGCAATGGATGGGATCTGTTTCTCGGTCAGCACTTTTCTGAGATCTGCCAGCCCCTGGTTTATCCACTCCAGCTTTGATGGATTGCGCCAGTGTTGTTTGGTTGGAAAGTTGATGATCCAGCATGGTCCAAGCAGTGTTTGCCGCTCGGTTACAAACATCTGGCCAGTCCTGACCTGGCCGGATTGGCAGGCTTGCGCATAGGCACGGAAATTTTCCGGGAATGCGTTTTTGAATGCCAGGGCAAGCCCTTTGCCCATGACTCCCTGAGTATTAACCGGATTTACTAGAGCTTCTACGTTCGCTTCCAGTAAGTTCCCTCGACAATATTCAATCATGAACTGCATCTCAAAGATGGTGCCATCTGCAGATCAGGTGGCTTTTGACGGGCCTTTTTGCAAACCAAGCTCCGCTGAAGGCCCAGCAGCTGGACCTTGTCGAAGATGGTCAGATTGAATCCTTGAGTAGGGAAGTGACGCGCGTGCGGCCAGTAAGCAGGTCATCCATAAGTCCGGACTTTTGAGCCCGCAGTTTCGCCAAACTCGCACTTTCCGATTCTAAGCGGCTGGAGCTACGTTGAAGGATGCTCAGGATTCGAGCCTGCTCTTCAATATCCGGAACCGCTATTCTCAGACTCCTTGCATCTTTTAGTGTGACTTTGGGCCTGGTCACCCCTGCAGTGATTCCTCGTACTTGAGACTTTACTGCTTCCGAATTTACATAGTGGTGAGCCCACTCAGGTGCCACGTCGGCCTTCAAGCGAAGGCGCACAATGTCTGCTGTGATTATCCCTGCCGGTTCACGTTTTGGGTATACAGCAGAAATGCACGGCGGTAAGCCCATTTTTGTCAGCAGTAAATCACCGGCTGTTACTTCGTGAGCTGAAAGAGCCTGCGCTTTTCTTGGGCTGACGAACACTTGGCTCACGCGATCGTATTGCGCACCTGCGATGTCCCTCACGAAAACTACAGGCACCCCCTCACTTCGGTAATCAGAGGCTACTAGATCGCTACCGAATGGGCCGATAACTGATGAAATTGAGGAATCTCCAAGAGTTGAAATATCCCACTCCCTCGGAATCAACCCCAAAACCGACTCCTTATAAAGCTCCGGCGCCTGTTCCGGCGTGGGGCGGAGCTGGCCGTTCTGGTCAATGCCTCGGGTGAGCAGATCGTGGAGCAGGCCTTCCTTTATTTTTTCCAGCTTGGGGATCAGGGCCTCGGTTTTCTGGATTTGGGTGTCCAGGGTGTCGAGGATTTGGGCGATTTTTTGCTGTTGGGAGATAGATGGAGCAAAGACTTTTACATTTTTCAGGCTGGCCCAAGAGGTTCGAGGCATTTTGGTGCCGATAGCAGTCTTCTCTGCCTCGGCGCCTACTTGCTCTGATTGGAGAACCCTTACTGCGTAAGATGGAGATGCGCCGGGCAAGGCCCTCAGTACGAGTATGTCCGTTGAGCAGTAGCCAGCAAATCGTGCGAGCACGCACTTCCGAAGGTTGGGGCGGAGTTTCCCAAACAAGACATCAGATTCCCGGAAAACTGAGTTCGTGCTTATTGAGTCGCCTGCATGCGAGTGTTCAGTGATTTCAGAGCCTCTTTGAGGAATGTGCTCCAACCCCACATATGGCTTATTTGGGTCTTTCTTCGCGATGATTTTCTCGTTGGTACAATGGACAAGCTCGGCGAGCTCTCTGTGCTCACGCATATCCGAGTCCCTCCAGATAGCCCTTTAACTCTTCAGTGGCAGCATCTCGCGCGGTCTCAATATCCGCCAGCGTCACCCGGTACTTATCCCACCAGGTCTCAAACGCAGCAATCACTTCCTGCCGCTGGTGTCGGATGTACGTGTCCAGTATTCCGAGCATGTCGTTATGCAGAATCGTTAGCATCAGCTCTGCAGCCCCCGCTTCGTCCAGTGCATCCACCGCTTCGTTCAGATGCGCCTCAAAGCTGGCTTGTTTGGCTTTCAGGGTCTTGGTGGCTTTGGTGCGTTCGGCTTTCCAGACTTTGATATCCGTCTCAGTAGGTGCATCTTCGTCCGGCTCGGCATCGTCGTCTTCCTCGGGCTGAGCAGTCGCGGCTTTGATGCGGGTATCCAATTCGGCCTTGCGGGCCTGCAGGTCTTCCAGTTCGGCCACATAGTCCGCCAGCAAGAAAGCCACCAGCTTGTGGTCCAGCGGGTTGGTTTTATTCTGGTCGTCTTCTAATAGGGTGATGATGCTGGTGCGCCAGGCATCTACCACACCCAGAACCCCCCGGGCTTGCAGAGTGCGAAATTCGTTTTTGTTCTGGTCCCAGAAGCCCGCAATGATTCCACGCACCGCGAACCTGTCCAGCATACCAATGGGCTCCAGTGCATGGGTGAAGGTGCCAATCAGATCGTCCCGCAGGGCGCTCAGTTGTTGGCCATTGCCGGAGAGTTGGGCGATTTGAGTCCCACGCTGCTGCCACCAGCTTTCGAAAGTATCTTTGAGTCTCGCTTCTTTCTGGCGGACGCCGGCATCCTGCTCGATTGCCGGTTTAATATTGGCTTTGTCGGCGAGGTCCTCCCGGAAGTCCACGTAATCATCCTCGTCCGCCCTGGGTGCCAGCAGATCCATGGGGTCCAGGCCCTGGGCCTCAAGCTGGGACTGCTTGGCTTGAACCTCTTTCAGAGGAATGCCGCCCAATAGGTGAGACCGCACATCCTGGGGCTCCGGTGGGGGAGCGTTGTCCGCATATCGGCGGATGTTCAGGTTGTAGTCGTTTTCCCGCAATTCCTCCAGGTTAACGATTCGCGAGAAGCTATCGGCTTCAGCAAAGGCTTCGTAAGTGCTGACGATCTTTTCGATGTGCTCTGGAAGCAGATGGTTCTGGGCGCGGCCCTCGTAGTATTCCCGGTCAGCATTGATGAACAGTACCTTGCCTTTACGTTCCGGCGCTTTGGCGCCTTTATTGCGCAGCACCAGGATGCAGGCGGGAATGCCTGTGCCGTAGAACAGGTTTGGGGCCAGGCCGATCACCGCCTCCACCAGGTCGTTCTCCAGCAGGCCAGCGCGAATGCGTTTTTCATCACCACCCCGGAATAGCACACCGTGGGGCATGACGGTGGCTAGCATGCCATCGGACTTCAGACTGGCAACCATGTGTTGCAGGAACATCAGGTCGGCTTTTTTGGCGCCTTCCGGTACCTGTCCGTACTGGAACCGTTCGGGGAACTGATTGCTGGGTGAGAAGCCGATGGAGAAGGGCGGATTGGTGAGAATGCGGTCAAAGCGCATCAGCTCACCGCCGTCCACATGCTGGGGGTCTGTCAGAGTGTCTTCATTACGCAGATCGGCACTGGTGATACCGTGTAGCAGCATGTTCATCTTGGCGATTGCCCAGACAGAGCCAGACGCTTCCTGGCCGAACAATGACAAGTGGTTCGGATCTCCGCCCTGTTCTTCCAGGTATTCCTTGGACAAGATCAACATACCTCCGGAGCCACAGCAGGGATCGTAGACGCTTTGTCCTTCCTGAGGATTAGTCAGTCGCACCATCATACGAACGACCGAACGGGGCGTGTAGAATTCGCCGCCTTTCTTGCCAGCGGTATCGGCGAAGTCGCCAATCAGGTATTCGTAGGCCGCGCCCAGCAGGTCCGGGAACTCGAAGTCCTCGTTGCGTAAGCGGTACTGACTGAAGTGGACGATCAGATCCCGTAGCTTTTTGTCTGGCAGGGTGGTGGAGCCCACCTTACGGGTGAAGTCGATATGCTCCAGCACGCCTGCCAGGCTGACGTTGTGTTCCTCCAGCCCGGCCAGGGCTTTGTTCAGGTAGTTGCCCACGCCGTGGTGGGCGTCGTTCATCAGGAACTCCCACCGGGATTGCTTGGGCACGTAGAAGGTGGACTTATACCAGTTCTCCATGTCCGCAATGGCTTCCGCTTCAACCTGGCCTTTGTCTTTGGCCAGCTGGTTCGAGACCACCTCCTGGTACCGCTGCTCGAACACATCGGAGCAGCGTTTCAGGAACAGCATGCCGAAGATGTATTCCTTGAATTCCGAGGCGTCCATCTTGCCCCGCAGAATATCAGCGGCCTTGAACAGGTGGCGTTCGAGTTGTTCGAGCGTTAATGCCATGGGTACTTCCGTTTGGTGTTGCCGGGAACGCATTTCGATAGGTGCGACGGATAGAGTCGGAGGGTGTCGCGAATGCTGCGTTTGGTTGTGGTGATATTGCCCGCTCAGGTTGGGATGATCAACTGCTCAGGTTGTTGAGGGATGAAGCACGGCTTTCCGGTGGCGATGGCTTTCATTTCGCTATATGCCAGGGGAGCAGCTCAAGGCCTCGATTGCCGCTGATGGATTCGGGCAAGTCTTCACCAATTCTGGAAACGGAGTACTCCTGTTCATAGCGAAAATCGTCAGCCTGGGAAATGTTGGGGGGCCGGAATAGCGTCCCTTCAGGTCCATACATGGCCACTGTCTTCACGCCCTTCAATTGCTCAACGATGCTTAGGAAGGTCTGTCTATTCGAGTGGGGGTAGTGGTTTTCGATCATTCGCGAGACCTTGTTTTGTAGTGAATCCCGTTCTCGTGTTGTCGCTGTGGGGATAATGAACGAATGCGGGCCGAGCCAGCTATCCGGATTTTCAGGCTGGATCCAGTCTCGTGTAACCCGCTGAATCAGCCGCCCTTGGATTTGGGCGTTGAGCAGATCTCGAGAGACGCTCACGAGACATGTGAATGTTGGGGTGATCTTGAGCTCCCGGTCTGCTACCTGATTAATCTCAACCTGCAGGAGCCGCAGCGCCGTTCTGACATTGTACCGCCAGAACGGCTGGTCACGGGCGAGATATAAGTACTCTATGAGGGTCTCGAGCTGATTTTGGAGATCTGAGGCATCGCATGGCACGCCTGGTAATCTGATGGCAATCCAGTGAGGGGCACGTCTGGTATCGCTATTCGGAGCAGGCATGGATTCCCTGTCAATCACCGACCGTAGTGCCGATGCCCAATCTACAGCACGCCTTCGTTGGCAGTCGGGGCAGAACCGGTGATGGCAGGCTAGCAAGTATGGGTTGGTCACGACACGTTCAAACGGATACGTTTTCAATCTTTGCCCGCACTCGCGAATCATTCTTGCTTGGTACTCAGTTGCTTCATTTCCCTGGAAATACGCCGCGACTTCCGCAGCCGTTGGCGGTTGGCTTGGATTGTTTTTCATAGGGGTTACTCTTTTAGACAAAGCGGGTAGGCGTGAAGGGGCCGAGGTTGAAGGTCTATTCAGTTGCTAGTAGTCCTGCTTGCGCCAAAGTTGTGATTGCCTGATCCAAACAGCTTGCTCGTGAGCTTTGCGAAGTAGCTGAGTCGGCGGAAAAGGTCGTCGTATCGCTCGCCTCTCCTGATCCTGTAAACGGGATTTCTAGGGATGCTCACAAGCCCGTCAGCCAAATGTTCGTCCAGTCCTAGTGCACTCGCCCAGGCGCTGCTGATCATGCCGTAGAGGCTGCCTGAGTAAGGATTGAACTCGCCCAGTCCACGAAAGGTCTGCTTGTTAAAGAAGAGGGCGCAGTGATAGTGAGGTCTGCCGCTTTGTCCAAACTCCCTGGTCCAAACGAAATGGAGTTTAGTCGGGTGAAATCGCTTCCCATCTCGTATCGCCTGCGCCTGCCTGGCTTTTATCTTGGCCTTCAATGAAGCAATGAACCTGCTGAATACAGGGCGCCAATCTGGATGGTGCCTCCAGTCGAACTGGAGCGGGAGTCTAAGGTCGATCCTGACGGCCATTATGCTGGCATGTTGCCTCAGCGCTCCCTCAATCGTTTCATCAATACGTTGAAGATAATTATGAATGAACGGGCCCTGCTGCCAAACAAGAGGCATACCGTTGTAGGCATAACCATTATAAATCCAGAGGTTTGGATCAGAAGAGTGTCTGTAGAGGTTAAGTGTATCAATCATCATGAATTCCTTATTAGTCAATCACCAGACACAGCAATCCCTAGGTAACCTGGTTGATGTATAGGTTTCCTATAGGTATTTGATCTAGCTATTCAATTGGTTGTTATATAGTGGTGAGATGGATGACTTGATGCCGGTAAGTAAATACTATTTAAAGCCTACAACTAGTTTGTCGATGTGGCTTGAATATTGGCGTTAACTTGATCGAGCGATCATAAGAATTACAGACCGGCGTTACTCTGCATCAATATCAAGGTGTTTGGACAAGCACTTGTTATTTCTTAGGGATCCGATCAAGAAACGGAATTACGATTCATCGGGTGGTTCTGGATGTCGCGATTCTCGATTCTTTCTGTAATCCACCTGTGGACCTCTGCGTCAACCCAGCCGACACTCCGGCCGCCCAGGGGAATGGGTTTAGGGAAGGTGCCTGCGCAAACGTATTTATATATGGTTGAACGGGCTAGGCCGGTTTTTTCGATGACATCTTTGAGCCGAAGTATTTTCATTTATTTCCTCCAAAGCGTATGAGTTCAGAGGATCTGGCGAGCGTGTAAACAATAATAGATGCCAGTGTATCTATGGAGAGAAAATCTAAATATAGGCTCGCTGTTATATAAGCTATTGCGGTGGAAGCCGGCCTTTGTGGTCTGCTCGATTTTATAGCCTAGGGCGCTAATCGGTAATCGTTTACCTAGTCGTGTGTTCAGTTCAGGCAGCAAAACTATGGACATGGCTGGGTTAGCGAGTGAGAGTAGGCAGACAACGGCCTCGCCAATTCGAGACGATTTCAGGGCCTTATCCGGCCTATTCTCGGGGCTAAGAGCAAAAAAAATTAATGAAATGCAAAAAAGATGTCTTAGACGTCGTCAATGTCGTCAGAGGTTTGAATGGTCTCAATGACTCGGATCTCCCAAACAACGTTCGATCCTTGCTTTCCTAATGATTTGCAAAAGACACCTTCTTTCTTAAGTTTAGGGGCAATCTTTTTTAGTTCAGCACCAAATCTTCGCATACTTTTCGGCCATTCATCATGATCTTCAGCTGGAAGGCTTTTTATAAGCTCTTTGTACCAGTGCTTTAGTGGCTCTTTTATTTTAATTTCTGGATTTTCTGCCGCCCATGAAAGTAATGATCTGGCTACTACTGATTCGTCGATAATGTTGTCTATTATTTCTTCGTTTAAGGATTTTGAGGTGTCTATAAACATATCTACATCAATACCGAAATAGTTGCAGACTCCTGCGCCCGTTGATGTAAATGTATCGAAATATGTGTGACCACCGATTTCATGCGATGCAAGGATAGAGCTTTTAAGTGTATCAGCAGCAATTTTGGCTAGTTCTAATAGCGCGTGTGGTTGATTTTCTAGAAATTGCTCCTTTATAAACCGAAAACTTTTTCCTTCTTCCAGAATTGGTAAATCAATCGATATGCTTTTTTTCGCTAGAAGTGGATTTGAAAGCATTGTAGATGTACTTACAATAATTACTGGATTTCTGTAATTGAAGGTCCAGGAATAACCTGAATTGCCGTGATTAATTTGACTCTGAATACCGCTTGTTAGTAGCTCAAAAATTCGCTTCTGTGTTGATTCCGGAAGATCGTCTGCATTATCAATTGCAATGATGTGATTGGCTTGCGAAATACTGAGGAGTTCCTTGGATGATTCCGGTACTCCATTTAACGGCTTTTCCGATGGATCTATAAGGCTTTTTATAATCCATGCGGCAGTGCTTTTTCCAGAAGTCTCTCCGCCGGTTATTTCCAGGGCGATCTGATCTCTTTCCGGAAACAGCGTGCAAACCATCCAAGTTATCACTGTACTGTAGCAATGCTCTGGAATATTGGTGAGGCTTAGTAAATGATTTAAACACGGAGATTTATGTGACAGCCATTCCGTGGTTTTGGGATCACCATTCCTCGCTGGATATCTGGCATGTGAGGGGCGATTCCAGTTAGTTATAAAGTCGATGGAGGAGAGGTTTGGCGGCCTGAAGAAGTCAACATCTATCAGGGGCAGGTCCTGTGGAGCCAGGCGGATTGTTGAGGCACCTTCTTCTGAGTACTGGATATAATTGGCGCCATCACCGAAATCTAAGAAATAAGCGTGCTGTCCTAAGCCAACTCTAAGGCTTATCTGGCTCGGAGTTGCGCCAGCTTCAGATTTAAGAATGCGCTTTGCGGTTTGAATTGCTGAATTGCTGAGGACAATGTTTCTATTGCGCAGCGCTAGGTCTGTAACCGTATTAAAAATCGCTTCCTCGTCAATAAAGAAGACCTTTCTCGATCCAGGATTAACGAGGTAAACATTTCCACTTTTGTGAAGACGCTTTTGCATAAAGGAGAGCGTGATGTCGACAATCGCCTTCACCTGATCGCTCTTCGTTGGGGATGTTAGCTTAGGGGCGTGAACTAGTGGCGCATTGTTGTTTGGATTCGCTGGGTTGCTCATCTTGTTTCTGGCTCACGATGTTGATTAAGGGGTGGCGTCAGGCGGGTGCCTGAGATTGTCTAGGTAATCTGCCCAAGCTTGCATCATTGATGTGCGATCATCCAGAAACTGTGTGCGGTTGTAGGCCCTGCCATGCATATCGGCAACCCGATGTCCTAGTTGCATCTCAATGAGGTGTACAGAGTACTTGAGCTCCTCCTGCAGCAGAGTTCGCGCCATAGCCCGGAAGCCGTGGGCCGTCATCTTGCCTCCGTACCCCATCCGATCCAATGCGGCTTTGATCGCCACGTTACTCATGGGGCGTTTCGCATCCCGGGCATTGGGGAATACATACCGGCTCCGGTGCTGGGTAACTGGTTCTACTTCCTTAAGGATGGCAACCGCCTGATGCGACAGGGGCACAATCAAGGGCGCGCCGTTCTTTGTGGTGGGTAGCTCCCACTGAGCCCTGTCGAAATCGATCTGCTCCCAAAGCATCTGTCTGGTGTCACCCGGGCGCGTAAACACCAGCGGCGAGAGCCTCAAGGCGGCTGACGTTGCAAAGTGGCCTTGATAGGTGTGGATGTCTTTGAGCAGTTGTGACACTTCATCGGGGCGAACCAGCGCGTGTTGGTGCTTCACCTGTGTGTTGGGTAAATAACCGGTCAGGTCGCGGGTGACGTCGGAGTCGACTCTCGATGTTGCAACTGCATACCGGAATACCAGGCTGATAAGGGTTTTGACCCTGTGGGCGGTCTCTGTGTTGCCTTTTTTGACAATGCCATCCAGGACCTGCAGGACATCTGCGGGCTGAATGGAGCGGATAGGGCGCCTGGCCAACAGAGGAAAAGTGTAGATTTCTAGTCTTCTCCAGTTCCGGACTGCGTGCGCCTCCGTTACTTCAACGGAGTGCTTCTGCTTGTACCAGTCTTCACAGAGCGTGCGAAAGGTATTCTCGCCGTCTGATACCCGCTGTGTAGACGCCCGCTGTCGGTGAGCGCTGGGGTCGGTGTTCTGCTGGAGTAATGCCCTGGCTTCATCGCGAGCCCGGCGAGCATCGGCGAGAGACACTTGTGGGTAACTGCCCAGCGATAGAGTCTTCTCGTTACCCGCAAAACGATACCTTAGCCACCAATATTTGGACTCGCCTTTGATGATCAGTGTCAGGCCGCCACCGTCTGCCAGCTTCCGTATCTTCTCGGAACCTTTGGCATTTTTCACTTCGTTCGCGGAGAGCTTATTAAGTTGGCGGGCCATGATTGTCCGTTTTGTGGGTAACGACTTCTGAAAAAGTGCTGTTACCCACAATGTTACCCACAAGTGAGCGTGGATGCCAATGGATCAATATGGATGTAGCAGGCATAAAAAAGCCCCGTTTCCGGGGCTTTAGGGCGTTTCAGTGGATCTCGATGGACCTCCTGAAACTCTTGGTTGGTGGAGACGGCGGGAATTGAACCCGCGTCCGCCAGTACTCAGCCTTGAGGTCTACATGTTTAGCGTCTCTCTATTGATTTAAGTTCAAGCGACCCGAGAGCCAGGGTGCAAGAACCGAGTTCTTTAGATCTTAGCCGTTAGCCAGTGAACTCTGGAAAACGGAGCATCCCGTAAGCGATGACGTCCTGAGATGTTGCTTCCGGGCTACGGGCGACCCGGTCAGGACGACTAGCAGCTTACGCTGCTAGTGCGTAGTTTTCGTCGTTTGCGACTATTGCGTTGCAGCTTTGGATTAACGAGATTGGCTGCCATCTCGACATGCACCCAAGGGTTCGCCACCAGCGTCGAAGCCATGTCGTCCCCTTACCGACAGTATATGTGGCTGCTTCCGCCAACTTCAAGGTTTTCCTGGTTTTGTTTTGTGGTGTCGGGTGGTCAGTTGTACTTATCAACTGGCGGCCCGGGTGGTGTTCTGTTCGCTGTTGTGCAACGCGGCGTCCAGGAGTTCGGCAAAGCTGTCGCGGAAATGCCCCATCACGTTTGCGGGGTCGGCCTTGATGTTCTTGTCGATGGTGATACCGAACTGCACCGTGCCGGCGTAGCTGAAAATGCTCAAGCCGATGCCGATGTTGCCGCTTTGGGGTACCCAGAACATGGGTTGGGTAAGCTTTGCTCCGGCCAGGTAGACCGGGGCTTTCGGGCCTGGCACGTTGGTGAGCACCGCAGAGGCCTTGTTGCTCAGCATGGAGATCGCCCGCCGCTCAAGGACATCCGGGCCGCGCCCGAAAAGGTCCAGCAGGCTGTAGGTTACCTGAGCCTGGTAGGAGCGTTTGAGGCGGTTCATGTTTTCCTGAACCTGGCGGAACCGCATGATCGGATCGGTTTCCTCCACAGGCAGGGTGACCAGCACCAGCCCGAACTGGTTGCCGAGGGTTTCGATCGGTTGCCGCATCGGGCGCAGGTTAAACGGCACGGCAACGCGAACGCCGCACTCCGGCGTGGCCTCGCCAGTGGCCAAAAAATGCCGTTGCAATGCGCCGGCGGCGGCACACAGCAGTACATCGTTGGCGGTGCCGCGCAGGGCTCTGGCGCACACCTTCACTTCGGCGAGACTCAGCGGGTCGGCCCAGGCGACATGCTTGCGACCGCTCAAGGGCCTTTTCAGGCAGGTGTCTGGTTCCGCCGGGGTGAGGCCGAGCTTGAGCAGATCTACGGCGATGTTGCCAGCGGTAGTGGCCAGTTTGAACGGGTAACCTGGCTCGTTGCGGACGGACTTTAGAAACAGGCCTGCCTGGTCGATGGCGGTTTGTCCATTGTGCAAAGCCCGGCTGGCGAGCTGGCGTAGGCCTTGAGGTGCATGGGCCTTGGATTGGCTGGATGTCGATACCCGGCTGAGTCTCGGTTCCGGTGAGTTGTCGGTCAGCGAAAGCAGCACTCGCACCAGTGAAATGCCGTCAGCAATGCAGTGATGGATGCGAACCAGCAAGGCACAGCCACCCTGATAGTTCTCGATATAGTGGATTTGCCAGAGTGGGCGCCGGAAATCCAGCGAGGTGCTGGTCAGGTCGCTGGTCAGTGTTTGCAGTTCCTGTTTGCCGCCATCGCCGGGCAGGGCAAGAACGTGAATATGGTTGTCGATATGAAAGAGTGGGTCGTCCTGCCAATACGTGCGGTCGCCTTCGGTGACGACGCGCTGTCGAAAGCGCCGGAAGGTGAGGAAGCGTTCTTCGAGCGTGCGTTTGAGGCGCTTGAGGGCAATCGGTTGATCAAACACCAGCACCGCTGAAATCATCATGGGGTTCTCGGGGCATTCCATGCGTAGCCACGAGCGATCTACTGCAGACATGGGTGTTTGTCGGCGTGTCATTACTTGCTCCCTTTGTTTCCCGTCTGTCCCTGGGTAGCCGCTATCCGTATGCGGATTGGGGTAAGGGATCGAGTATAGGCTGATCAGAAAGAGGCTAAAAGAGGATGCAGATGCGACATAAAATGCGGGGAGAGGATGCCGGGCCTGGGGCCCGGCCAGCGGATCAGACGTTGGTTTCGCGGAGGATGCGTTGTTTCTGGCGGTTCCAGTCCCGTTCTTTCTCGGTGGCGCGCTTGTCGAAGAGTTTCTTGCCTTTCACCAGGGCAATTTCGCACTTCACCTTGTTCTTCTTCCAGTACATGGCCAGGGGAATGCAGGTGTGGCCGGCCTGATTAACCTTGCCGACGATCTTGGCAATTTCCTTGGCGTGCAGCAGCAGTTTGCGGGTCCGGGTCGGGTCCGCGATAACGTGGGTTGAGGCGGCGGTCAGCGGGATGATGTGGGATCCCAACAGCCAGGCCTCTCCGTCCTTAAGCAGCACGTAGGCATCGGTGAGCTGCGCCTTGCCGGCTCGGATGGATTTTACTTCCCATCCGAGCAGGGCCAGGCCCGCCTCAAAGCGTTCCTCGATGTGGTACTCGTGTTTTGCCTTCTTGTTCAAGGCAATGGTGGCGCTCGGAGCGCCGGGTTTCTTCTTGCTCATGAATCGTTGATCCGGAGTCGGACAGAAAATTTACCGTGCGTAATCGTGCCGGAAAAGCGCGCATTGTAGCCCAGTAGTACCAGACTGGTCACGAAATCGGCGCGATTGACTGAGTCGATGGTCGTATGGGTTGTGATTCCTCCGCTACAATGTGCGCTGAGATGTCGTCAGGGAATGGAATGCCTACTCCATACGAAACACCAATCGGGTCGTGGACCCGGCCAACCACTTTTTTCTGGGCCGCGACCGGGGCAACCTTTGGTCTGGCGAACGTGTGGCAGTTCCCCTACCTGGCCGGCCAACATGGCGGCGGGTTGTTCATATTGCTGTACCTGGCGTGTCTGCTATTGGTGACGCTGCCGTTGATGGTGACCGAATCCGCCATGGGACGATACGCCCGCCATGGTTTGGTGCTGGCGATGGATGGTTTCGTTCGCAGCGCGCGGCGGTCCCGGATGTGGATGTGGGCTGGTCGGCTGGGGGTGCTGGCGGCTTTTCTGGTGCTTTCCTTTACGGCTGTTTTCGGTGCCATCGCTCTGGCCTACGTGTTTTATGGTGCGATGGGGCGGTTTATTGGTGCCGGGGAGGCCGACGCTGCTCGAATCCTTTCCGCGCTGGTGTCGGACTCTCGGGACTATCGCGTATTCATGGGCTGGCACGGATTCTTCCTGTTGCTGGTGGTGTGGGTGTCGATGCAGGGCGTGGTGGACGGTGTCGAGCGTGCAGTACGGGTAGTGGCACCGGCGATGATGCTGATTCTGCTGGCGCTCTGCGGTCTGGCCGCCTGGAGCGGGGATTTCCGCAGCGCGTCGGATTTCATGCTGGATTTCCGCCCCGCCGACGTGACCCTGGACAGTTTGCGGGCGGCGTTGTTTCACGCGTTTTTCACTCTTGGGCTCGGAATGGGCGTGTGGACCCTGTTCGGTGCCTATACACCCGCGGACACTCGTCTTAAGCGTTCTGTGCTGGCTGTTGTGTTGATGGACACCCTGATTGCCATCGGGGCCGGGTTGGCAATCTATTCGTTGGCACCCGATGGTCATTCCATGGAAGGCGAGCGCGGCTTCGGGCTACTGTTCTTGTCGCTGCCGGTGGCCCTGGCGGATTTGCCGGGCAGTCAGTTTCTGGTGGCGGCCGTGTTCCTGGTCATCGTGATGATTGTGTGGACGACGTCTCTTTCATTGCTTGAGCCGGTGGTCGGTTGGTTTCAGGAGTGGACGGGTGCACCAAGGGGCTTGTCCGCCTTTCTGATGGGCAGCTCGGTCTGGCTGGCGGGGCTTGGGTCGTTGCTGTCCTTCAATCTATGGTCCGACGAGCGTTTCGCCGGGGGCACCTTGTTCCGCTGGCTTGAGCTGATCACGGGTGGCCTGCTGATTCCACTGGTGAGTATCCTGATATCCGTCTTCGCGGGCTGGTACCTAACCCGCAATCTGACCTTCACCATACTGGGAAAGGCACCGCGCCTGATTGGCCGTATATGGTTCTGGGTGATGCGTTTGATTTTGCCGTTGGTGGTGGCGTATATCGGCATGCAGTACACCGTTACGTCGCTGGTGGCGTTGTGCGACAGCGGTAGCAACGGGTTGTGGTGCGAACCTACCGTAGAGTTAGCGCCAGGCTCAATGACGCCGGCTGCCCCCGACTCCGACGATCCCTACAATGAAGCCGGTGATGCTGGTGGGGCTGGCGAGCCAGAGACCAAGCCGGGCAAACCGGGAGAGGAAAGCGGTAAGAATGGCCCGGCTGGGCAGGAAAGTGACCCCAACAACGGTGATATCCTTTATCATAGCGTCTGATATTGGCGTCCCGGTTAAAGGGGCACCCCCTTTGCAGGGTCTTCAATTTAAGTGTATTTGCAAGCAGGACGTCCGGTTCCAATGCCCCATCAGATCGACAAGACCGCGCTGGTCATGCACTCGGCGGAACGAATGTTCCGCCTGGTCAACGATGTTGCCAGCTACCCCGACTTTCTTCCCTGGTGTTCGGCCAGCCAGGTGTACGAGCAGACAGACCACGAAATCATGGCATCCATGGATATTGCCAAAGGTGGTATCCGTCACCGGCTGACCACGCGCAACCAACTGTACCTGCCGCATACCATTGAAATGAGCCTGGTAGATGGCCCTTTCCGCAACCTTAGCGGTCGTTGGCAGTTCAAGCCCCTGCAAAATAACGCCTGCAAGGTGATTCTTACGCTGGAGTTTGAGTTTTCCGGATCCTTGTCGAGAATGACGTTCGGGCCGGTCTTCAATCAGGCTGCGAATACCATGGTGGATGCGTTCTGCCGCCGCGCAGACCAGGTGTATCTCGGGGGATAACAATGATTCGAGTTGAGGTGGCCTTTGCCAGGCCGGACAAGCAGGAAATCATCAGCTTGAGTGTTGAAGAGGGAACCACCGCCGTGGAGGCTGTGAAACGTTCCGGCATTGTCGCGATATTCCCCGAGGTCGATCCGGAAAATGGCGATATGGGGATCTTCGGCAAGATGATCAAGAATCCGTCCGCCCACGAGTTGCGGGAAGGCGACCGGGTTGAAGTATACCGGCCGCTGCAGATCGATCCCAAGCAAGCCCGGCTCAACCGGGCAAAGAAAAAGGGCTAAGGGTTGAGGCTGGCTCAGTAGGCGGGCGTTTCTTCCAGCAGTTGAGCTTCGTAATGGGAATATTGGTCGTTATCATAGTAGACGATGACCCGTTGTTCCTTGATGTCGCCACCACTGCGCTGGAAGGTATACACAAAGTATTCCCGCGACGGATCGGCGGGGTTGGTCATCAGCGGGGTTCCCAGCAGAGAGTGGACCTGGCTGCGGGACATGCCCTCGGCCAGTGATGTCAGCTCTTCGTCGGTCAGTATGTTCCCCTGTTGTACGTTGATCTTGTATACGCCTGGGAAAACACAGCCAGCCATGATGAGAGTTAGAATGAGAGCTGTGAGCTTTTGCATCGCCGGGGGAAATCCTCTATCTTGAAATCGCCTGCCAGGGGCAGGTGTGACACGGTCTGACCGTTAACATGCGGCTTCATCATACCGGAAGCCGTGAGGCACACCAAAGAGTGAATCGTAACATGTCATCCGAAAACACCGAATTACGAAAAGTCGGTCTTAAAGTCACTCTGCCAAGAGTGAAGATCTTCAATATTCTGGAGAATTCCGAGGAGCATCACCTCAGCGCCGAGGATGTGTACAAAAAGCTCCTCGAACAGGGTGATGACGTGGGCCTGGCAACCGTCTACCGGGTGCTGACTCAGTTCGAGGCAGCTGGCCTGGTTCTGCGCCACAACTTCGAAGGTGGGCACGCCGTATTTGAGATGGCCGGCGACGATCATCATGATCACATGGTCTGCACTCAGACTGGTGAGGTCATCGAGTTCGTCGATGAGGTTATCGAAGAGCGGCAGCAAAAGATTGCCAAAGAACGAGGCTATGAGATTGTCGATCACAGCCTGATTCTGTACGTCAAACCCCTCAAGTCCTGATCATTCGGAATTTGTTCCGGGCAAAAAAGAAAAAAGGGGCGGGTTTTTAAGCCCGCCCCAACAGCTCTCAGGATCGAGAGGGGAATACGTTTATCGTTCAAACTGTTCAGTGATGCGTTGCCTGGCCCTTGGTGAACATTTCGTGGGCATGAGCAATGGTGTGTTCGGTCATATCCACACCACCGAGCATTCTTGCCACTTCGCTGACCCTGCCATTGTCATCCAGTGACTCAATCTTCGAGTAGGTGGCGTCTGATTCCGTAAACTTGCTGACGAACAGGTGCTGATGGCACTGGGCTGCTACCTGGGCAAGATGCGTGACGCACAGCACCTGCCCATTACTGCCCAGGCTGCGAAGCAGGCGACCAACCACTTCTGCGGTGCCGCCGCCAATGCCCACATCCACTTCGTCAAAGACCAGTGTTGGTGTGGTGGAGGTTTGCGCAACCACCACCTGAATGGCGAGGCTGATGCGTGAGAGTTCGCCGCCCGAGGCCACCTTGGCCAGCGGACGTGCGGGTTGGCCCGGGTTGGCGCTGACCAGGAATTCAATGTCTTCCAGGCCGTGGGGCGCAGGCTCGTCCCCCTTGTTTCGGCTCAGATGGGTTACGAACTGGACCGCTGGCATGCTCAGTTGGGCGAGTTCCTCCGCGATGCGCTGATCAAGGTTGGCAGCAGCCTGTTGGCGAGCGTTCGACAGCTCGGTGGCCAGTGTATTGAAGTGGCTTCGCTGTTCTTCCAGTTCCGCTTCCAGCTTCTCAACGCTGCCCTCGCCGTCGTCCAGCGATGCCAGTTCGGCACTCAGGCTCTGGTGGAATTCCGGGAGAGTCTCCGGTGTGATGCGGTGCTTGCGGGCCATCTGGTAAATGGCACTCAGCCGCTCTTCCACTTCGGCCAGTCGGGCAGGGTCGGCGTCGTAATCTTCCACAAAGTGGCGCAGGTTGTCGCCAGCCTCGGTGATCTGAATCTGGGCCTCATTCAGCATCTGGATAGTTTCCGTCAGTGCCGGTACTTCCACCGGTAACTGCTCCAGTTGCTGTAATGCCTGGCGCACCAGATCCGCTGCGCTATTGTCATCTTCCGTGCACAGAAGGGTAGCCTGATGGCTATTGTGTAGCACCGTGTCGGCATGGCTGAGCCGTTCCTGCTCTTTCTCCAGCTCTATCTGCTCTCCGTCTTCCAGCGCCAGGCGGTCCAGTTCTTCCACTTGGTAGCGAAGCAACTGCAGGCGGGCTTCTGCCTCATCGGCATTCTGCTGGCGTTCGGTCAGCCGCTGTCGGGTTTTGTGCCAGGCTTTCCACGCATCCCTGGTTTGCGCTCCCAGCGCTTCTGCGCCGGCAAATTCGTCCAGCAGTTTGCGGTGGGTCTCCTTGCGTAGCAGGGACTGATGCTGATGCTGGCTGTGGATGTCCATCAGGGCGCTGCCCAGGTCCTTCAGGTGGGCGAGGGGGCAGGGCTGGCCGTTGATGTAGGCACGAGAGCGGCCGTCCTTGCTGATCACTCGGCGCAGGATGCACTCGTTGTCGTCGTCGAGCTCATGGTTTTCCAGCCATTGCCGGGCTTCGGCAATGCGGGACACGTCGAAGGTGGCGGTGATGTCGGCGCGTTTGGCACCGTGGCGCACGGCACCAGCGTCGGCACGCCCGCCCATGGCCAGGCCGAGGGCGTCCAGGACAATGGATTTGCCGGCACCGGTCTCTCCGGTCAGTGCCGTCATACCCTTTCCAAACTGAAGTTCGACCCGCTCGGCAATGGCGTAATTGGAAACGGTGAGCTGTGTGAGCATGCAGAGGTCCTCCGCTCGATTCCTGAATACTGTGATTACATACAGTGACTGTGAATATATACAGGGTTTTTCCAGTTTGCAAACATCGCCTGGCGAATTTGTGAACGAATGAGGTGCGCAACGGTTGAAACATTCGATACGGGCCCCATATCCGTTCGCAAACATGTTTTTTCCGGCCTCTGGCGGTCGGAAACCAAACGTTAACCGGCCGGTCGTCTGGCCGCCGACGATCAAGCAGGAGTAGTCATGAGCGCTGACGAGAATCGTAACGAACAGGTGGAAGAAGAGCTGAAAGACGCTGCGGAAGCCGCTCCCGAAGAAGAAACGGCGACGGAAGACAGTGCCGAAGCCGCCCCGGAAAGCGAAATTGAGGCCCTGAAGGCCCAGGCGCAGGAGTTTCAGGAGCAGATGTTGCGGTCCCAGGCGGAGATGCAGAATGTTCGCCGCCGCGCTGAAATCGATGTGGAAAAAGCCCACAAATTTGCGCTGGAGAAGTTTGTGAAGGAGCTCCTGCCGGTCGCTGACAGCCTGGAAAAGGCGGTTGAAAGCACTGAGGGGCATGAAAATGCCGGCGAACTGGTGGCCTCTATTCGTGAAGGGGTCGAGATGACCCTCAATCTGTTCATGGGCAGCCTCGGCAAGTTCAATGTGGTTCAGCTTAACCCCGTGGGTGAGCCGTTTGACCCCCAGCAGCATGAGGCCATGTCCATGGTGCCGGCGCCTGATGCCGAGCCCAACAGTGTCGTGGCTGTGGTCCAAAAGGGTTACACCCTGAATGACCGCCTTGTTCGCCCCGCGATGGTGGTGGTCGCCAAGGCCGCAGACGCGCCAAAAATCGATGAGCAGGCTTGAAAAGCAGATTAAAGCGCCAATATAGCCAGTAAACAGGCGGCGCACCGGGACTCCGGGGCAACTTTTAAGGCAGCCGGAACTGAATTGAACAACCGAATTGGAGCAATTGCATGAGTAAGATCATTGGTATCGACCTGGGAACCACAAACTCCTGTGTAGCCATTATGGATGGCGACAAGGTCAAGGTTATCGAAAACGCCGAGGGTGATCGCACTACCCCGTCCATCGTGGCGTATACCGAAGACGGTGAAACGCTGGTAGGTCAATCTGCCAAGCGCCAGGCGGTCACCAATCCGAACAACACCCTGTACGCCATCAAGCGTCTGATCGGTCGTCGCTTTGAAGACGACGTGGTCCAGAAAGACATCAAGATGGTGCCCTACAAGATCGCCAAGGCAGACAACGGTGATGCCTGGGTCGAAGTGAAGGGCGAGAAGATGGCGCCGCCGCAGGTGTCTGCGGAAATCATCAAGAAGATGAAGAAAACCGCAGAAGACTATCTGGGCGAGAAAGTGACCGAAGCGGTTATCACCGTGCCGGCCTACTTCAACGACAGCCAGCGTCAGGCCACCAAAGACGCCGGTAAAATTGCTGGTCTGGACGTGAAACGGATCATTAACGAGCCGACTGCAGCCGCTCTGGCTTATGGCCTGGACAAGAAGAGCGGCGACCGTACTGTCGCCGTTTACGACCTGGGCGGTGGCACCTTCGACATCTCCATCATCGAGATCGCCGATGTAGACGGTGAGCACCAGTTCGAAGTGCTGGCCACCAACGGCGACACCTTCCTGGGTGGTGAAGACTTTGACATGAAGCTGATCGAATACCTTGCCGATCAGTTCAAGAAAGACAGCGGCATTGACCTGCGTGGCGACTCGCTGGCCATGCAGCGCCTGAAAGAAGCGGCCGAGAAGGCCAAGATTGAGCTGTCCAGCAGCCAGCAGACCGACGTGAATCTGCCGTACGTAACGGCAGACGCCAGCGGTCCCAAGCACATGAACGTGAAAGTGACTCGTGCCAAGCTGGAGTCACTGGTTGAAGAGCTGGTCGAGCGCAGTCTCGCACCGTGCCGCACCGCGCTGGAAGATTCCGGTGCCAAGATCGGTGAAATCGACGAAGTCATCCTGGTCGGTGGTCAGACCCGCATGCCGATGGTTCAGGAAAAAGTGAAGAACTTCTTCGGTAAGGAAGCACGTAAGGACGTGAACCCGGATGAAGCTGTGGCCATGGGTGCTGCCATCCAGGCGGCCGTGCTCTCCGGTGATGTGAAAGACGTTCTGTTGCTGGACGTTACCCCGCTGACCCTGGGTATCGAAACCATGGGTGGCGTGGCGACACCGCTGATCGACAAGAACACCACCATTCCGACCAAGAAGTCGCAGACTTTCTCCACTGCGGATGACAACCAGACCGCCGTGACCATTCACGTGGTCCAGGGTGAGCGGAAGCAGGCGACACAGAACAAGTCACTGGGCCGTTTCGACCTGGCGGACATTCCGCCGGCGCCCCGTGGCACGCCGCAGATCGAAGTCACCTTCGACATCGATGCCAACGGTATCCTGAACGTGTCGGCCAAAGACAAGGCGACCGGTAAAGAGCAGTCCATCATCATCAAGGCGTCTTCAGGTCTGAACGACGACGAAATCGAGAAGATGGTTCAGGACGCGGAAGCCAACGCCGACGAAGATCGCAAATTCGAAGAGTTGGTCCAGGCTCGTAACCAGGGCGACGCGATGGTTCATACCGTGCGCAAGACCTTGGCCGATGCTGGTGACAAGGTGTCCGACAGTGAGAAGGAGTCTATCGAGGCTGCTATCAAGGAGTTGGAAGAAGCCCTGGCTGGTTCCGACAAGGACGACATCGAGGCCAAGACTCAGAAGCTGACAGAAGCGTCTTCTGAAATGGCCCAGAAGATGTATGCGGATCAGGCAGAACAGGCGCAGCAGGCCGGGGGCGAAGAGTCTGCCCAGTCCGGTTCCAGCGACGACGCCGTTGATGCCGAGTTTGAAGAAGTCAAAGACGACGACAAGCGATAAAACTTAAGATCATCAGGCAGTTGGAAAACGCGGGAGCTCTCCCGCGTTTTCCTCGTTTTACCAACAGGGTTTTAGAGCATGGCCAAGCGCGACTATTACGAGATTCTCGGGGTGTCCCGGGAAGCGGATGACAAAGAGATCAAGCGAGCCTACCGCAAGCTTGCGATGAAGTATCATCCTGACCGGAATCCGGATGATGAGGACGCCGATCATAAGTTCAAGGAAGCCAGCGAAGCTTATGAAATACTCTCTGATTCCTCCAAGCGCGCGGCCTATGACCAGTTTGGCCACGCCGGTGTCGATGGTTCTGCCGGCGGCGGATTCGGAGGCGGCGGTGGCGGTGCCAGCTTCTCCGACATCTTTGGCGATGTGTTTGGTGATATCTTTGGCGGCGGCCGCGGTGGCCGCAATACACGCGGGGCTGACCTGCGCTATACGCTGGAGTTGGACCTGGAAGAAGCGGTAAAAGGCAAAACCGTTCAGATCCGCATTCCCGGCCACACCGAGTGTGATGTCTGCGACGGCTCCGGGGCCGAGAAGGGTTCACGGCCGGAAGCCTGTGGTACCTGTAATGGCATGGGCCAGGTACGCATGCAGCAGGGCTTCTTCACTGTGCAGCAGGCGTGTCCTACCTGTCGCGGTTCCGGCAAGATCATCAAGAACCCGTGTAAGAAGTGTCACGGTGCCGGTCGCATCCAGGAAGAGAAAACACTGTCCGTCAAGGTACCACCGGGCGTGGATACCGGCGATCGTATCCGTCTCTCCGGCGAGGGCGAGATGGGCGTTGAAGGTGGCCCTTCCGGTGATCTCTACGTGCAGGTCGCGGTTCGGGAGCATTCCATCTTCACCCGTGATGGCCGCAACCTCTACTGCGAAGTGCCTATCAGCATCGTCGATGCCAGTCTCGGCGGCGAACTTGAAGTGCCGACGCTCGACGGTCGCGTCAAGCTGAAAATTCCACCGGAAACCCAGACCGGCAAGCTGTTCCGTCTGCGTAACAAAGGCGTCAGCCCGGTTCGTGGTGGTCCGTCCGGTGATTTGCTGTGCCGCGTGGCTGTGGAAACTCCGGTTAATCTCACCAAGCGCCAGAAAGAGTTGTTGGAAGAGTTCCAGAAGACTCTGGATGGTGGCGACGGGAACCAGCACGGCCCGCGAAAAACCTCCTGGTTTGAAGGCGTGAAAAGCTTCTTCGACGAAATGAAATTCTGAGGGCAGACGTGATGAGGGTAGCAATCATCGGCGCCGCAGGGCGCATGGGCAAGGTGTTGATTGAAGCCGTTGACGGAACTGAGGGCCTGGAGCTCGGCGCAGCAGTCGTCGAACCGGGCAGCAGTCTTGTTGGCGCTGACGCCGGTGAAATGACCAGCATCGGCAAAACCGGCGTCAAGATGGCTGGCAGTCTGGCCGAAGTGAAGGACGATTTCGATGTACTCATCGACTTCACCTTCCCGGACCTGACCCTGGAAAACGCGGAATTCTGTAAAGCCAACGGCAAGATGATTGTGATCGGTACCACCGGCCTGACCGACGCCGAGAAAGAGCAGCTCGCCGTCGCCGCTGAAAAGGCTCCGGTGGTGTTTGCCCCCAACATGAGTGTGGGCGTCAACGTCACCCTCAACTTGTTGCGCACCGCCGCTGCAGCCCTGGGTGACGACTACGACGTGGAAATCATCGAAGCCCATCACCGCCACAAGAAAGACGCGCCTTCGGGCACGGCTTTGCGAATGGGTGAAGTTGTCGCCGATGCCCTCGGGCGTGATCTCAAGGAATGCGCTGTCTACGGT
>CAJXOQ010000027.1 GCA_913057975.1 uncultured Marinobacter sp. | reverse complement strand
CCGTGAATACGTCCCTGTAGGCTCGTAAAAAACATCCCTGTTTTTTACGGTCCCGAATGGATGCGCCCGCCTGCACCCAAATTCCGCAGATAAACAGAGCGCTGCAGTCCTGTTATGACAGAACAAAAAATCAGTCGCCGTGAAGCGATTCTTCATGCCCTCGTGGAGCTTCTGGAGAAAGATCCGGGAGCACGAATTACCACTGCTGGCCTGGCCAAGTCGGTGGGTGTCACCGAGGCGGCCTTGTATCGCCATTTCCCCAGTAAACGGAAGATGTTCGAGGCGCTGATCGAGTTTGCCGAGGAGGCGGTGTTTTCCCGTTGTCAGGTTATCCTGCAGGAACAGGAGAATGTTCGGGTTCGGCTACAGCAACTCGTGCATCTGGTGCTGGTGTTTGCCGAACGCAATCCGGGGCTTTGTACGGTGCTGACCGGTGATGCGTTGATGGGGGAGGATGAAACCCTTCGCAAGCGAGCGTCGCAGTTCTTCGAACGCCTGGAAACCCAGGTACGCCAGGCACTCAAAGAAGGCGAGATTCGCCAGGGTTTGCGCCCGAGAACCAGTTCGGCAAGGGGCGCGGATTTTGTGCTCGTGTTTATGGAGGGCCGGGTTCAGCGCTACGTACGTTCCTCATTTTCCCGATTACCCTCCAACGATTTTGACGAAGCGTGGGGCCTGGTGTCAGAAGCCGTCTGGGGTGTTCAATCGTAGCCCGACGCCTTTCGCAGGATGTCGCGAACCGGCTCCCAGACCGCCGGGGCTGATATCAGGATATCCCGCCCCCACAAGTCCGCCGGATAGCCCTCCGGTACTTCACCGAAATGCCCCGCCGTCGCGTCTGACTCCAGAGCGATCAGCCGCGCCGCCGCGAAGTCCCAGGGGCTGACGTTCTCGTAGTAGATGTCCAGCCGCCCGCAGGCCACCCAGCAGATGTCCAGCGCCGCGGAACCAATACGCCGCAGATCCCGGCATTGATGAATCATCGCTCCCAGCCGGCTTAGCAGGGGTTCAAGGCTGTCCTTGGTGTAGGGGAAACCAGTGGCGAATAGCGAATCCCTGGGCAGTGTCGCCCCACTGTGTTTGATTCGGCTGCCATTCAGGGTGGCGCCGGTACCTCGTGTGGCGCGGAAGGTTTCACCAGAAAATGGCGCGTGTACCACGCCAGCCTGCACCCGCCCATTTTCCGCATAGGCGATGGAGACTGCGACCTGGGGGTGGCCGTAGGCGTAATTCACAGTGCCGTCGATGGGGTCGATGACCCACAGTGGAGTATCCAGGTGTTCGGCCTGGCTCAAGTCCGGCATGGTTTCTTCGGAGAGGATGCGATGGTCGGGGAAGCGCTCCCGAATGGCGCCGGTGATCATCTCGTCGGCCATCACGTCGGCGTGCGTGACCAGCTCCGTCTGCTGTTTATAGTCGGTGCGAAGGGTATTCTGTTCTCGTTCGTGCTTGATCAACTCACCGGCCTTCAGGGCCAGCTCTTCGGCGAAATCCGCAATGGCGGTATAGGCTTCCGGGTTAGACATGATGACGCCCTCCGATCTGAAATGAGGGCGCCAGTCTATCATGACCCTGTTACAGGCCGGTGAGCCACTGCTCCATCTTGTCCATCGCTGTCACCAGTCGCGGGCAGGCCTGTTTGACGAAATCGTCGCTCAGTTCCTGGTCACCGTACTCCTTTCCGGCCAGCGCCAGAGCCTCAGCACCGTCAAAATCCACGAACGCGAGACGTGCGGCAAGGTGGTCCGGGACAAAGCCGAAATCACTGGCCGGAAGGATGGCGACACCGGTATTTTCCAGTAGCGACTGACACAGTGCCTGACTGGTTTTTATGTCGCGACGGGCCAGCGCCTCGCGGAAGTTGGAAAAGTCCGGGAACAGGTAGAATGCACCCTCGGGCTTTTGCGCCACGGCACCCATTTCGGTGAGGCGGAGATGGAGGTATTCGCCCACGACCTTAAGCACCCGGCGTGACTGCTTCAGGTATTCATCCAGGTCTTCGCCGCCATTAAACGCAGCAATGGCCGCATGTTGGATCGGGGCGCTGGTCGCGGTGTAGGTTTCGCTGGCGATGATCGCCATGGCGTCCTGCAGTGGCCGTAACTCCGGCGGGAAAATAAACGTGCCGAGGCGCCAGCCACCCGCGCCGGCCCACTTGCTTAAGCCGGTGCTGATGATGGTGCCTTCGGGGTAATAGCGGGCAACGGACTTGTGACGGCCCTCAAAGTTTACTTCGCCGTATATTTCGTCCGACAGCAGGATCAGTTTGTACTTGCGAGCGACGTTGGCGATGGCCAGCAACTGGTCGTCTGTGTAGGTGCAGCCCGTTGGGTTGGATGGGTAGTTCAGGATCAGGATGCGCGGCCGTGACGGGTCGTCGCGGCAGACGATATCCAGCTCTTCTGCCGTCAGCTGCCAGTTGTTTTCCGCGTGCGTTGGCAGCCAGTGTACTGAACGGCCGATGATGCGTGCCTGCGGCGCGTAGGACACCCAGCTTGGGCGCGGAATCAGCAAGTCGCCATAGTAGGCCAACTGCAGCATGAACAGCAGCTCCTTGGAGCCGGGGCCGATCAGTACGTCCTCCCAGGTGCAGCGCATGCGCTCACTGCGGTTGATGTAGCCCGAAATCGATTCCCGCAGCGCCTTAAGGCCCTTCACTGGAAGGTAGTCCTTTTCATGGGCATGCTCGCGCAGGGCATCGACCACGCGTTCGGGCACCGGGAACGGCGACTGGCCGAGCCCCAGTTTGATAATGTCCCGGCCTTCGGCGCGAAGCTGGTTACTGAGTTCGTTGATTCGGAGGGTGGCGGAGGGCTGGATGCCCCTGACGTTCAGGTTAATGGCGTAGCGGTGATCAGTCTGGATGTCCATGGTCCCGGTCTGTTGGTTGAGGGGTACAAACCGCAGTATAGGAAACCTTTAAGTGCCTGTGTGGTTTCGGGGGTAGGTGATTGCCGCAGACGCTAGTCGGAATCGCTGGATTTCAGTTCGGTCAACACCTTGTTGAATCCGTCACGGAGCGCTTCTCCTGTCGGGTGCTGGCGGGAGAATGCCGCCCGAAAACTTCGTACTTCGCCAACGGTTCGCGGCATTGCGGACACATTTGCGAGCTCCGGGTGATCGGCAATGTGTTTGTCGATCAGATACCGACAGACGGTTTCCTCGCAGATAAACAGATCGATACGGCCATAGGCAATCATTTTCAGTCCCGTGAGTTCCGGAGACTCCTGGCTGATCTGGATCACCCGGGCATTACCGGCGGCCAGCCAGTCCATGAACTCTGGGGCATAACTGTAGAAGGCGGATAACCCAATCTTCAGGCCTGCCAGGTCATCCAGCTCCTGCCACTGAAGGCCCCGGTCGGAGAGGCTGAAAAACACATCGCGTGCCTCGCTGATGGGGTTGGTGAAGTGGTAGTGGCGGGCGCGGTTTGGCGAGTGAGTCAGGGAGTAGATCAGGTCTGAGCTTCCAGCACGAGCGCTGGCTTCCGCCCGGGCCCAGGGTACAAGCCGGAAAACAGGGTCATAGCCCATCCTCACAAGAATCTGGCGGATGGTTTCTGTATGGGTGCCCTTCACTGCACCGTCTTCCAGGTATTGGTACGGTGGGTAGTTCGACGTGACAACCGCCATTTTGGGGCGGTCAGCATGGGCAATAACGGGCATGAGCGCTGAGAGTAGAAGTGCCAGAAAACGTCCAGACATCAATGCGTTGATCCAAACAGGTGAGAAAGTGTCATGGCGCCAGTATAGCGATTCCACCCCGCCCCTGCACAGTTGGTGGAGAGCTTTCCTCAAAACTGTTAAACCGCAAACGAAGGGTGTCTGTGGCGTGGGAGTATGAATCACCCATTTGGGAGAGAGGGTCTGTTGTGTCGACAGGATGTGCCCGGAGGTCAGAGGTCCGGGCCGAAACGGTGAGGGTCCAGTTCCATATGGATGATGCGAGGGCCGAGCATGATGATTCGGCCGAGGTAGCGTTCCTCCCCGGTTGAAGTGAACTCAAACAGGAAGCGGCGCCACACCCGGGTGCGGCCGCTGTCGTCACGCTTGAACCATACGCCACGGAGATAGACCGCGTCGTCCAGCAGCATCACATCCATTTTCTTGCAGTAGTTCCTGGCTGCCTGAAGCACAAAGTCCTTGATGGCCTTGGCCCGCCACCAGTACCAGGTGGCGAAGCCGGCTACAAACAGCCAGAAGAGCGTTCCGAGGGTCACTGGGCGTGAGCCGTATTCCCGGTGTTGCCATTTCCGTATTCATCCGCCGTGGAGCCGTGGTGGTCACGGCCCAGCAGGATGTAGAACGCGGGCAACACGAAAATGGTGAACAGCGTGCCGATGCCCAGGCCTGCACTGATGGTCAGGCCGATGGCGAACCGGCTTTCTGCGCCCGGGCCTACTGCAATCAACAGCGGAACCATGGCGAAGATCAGCGCCAGGGAGGTCATGACGATTGGGCGCAGACGGATGGCCGCCGCTTCCACGACGGCCTCGCGCTTGTTCAAGCCCTTGTCCACCTGCAACTGGTTGGCGAACTCCACGATCAGTATCCCGTTCTTGGAGACAACACCGATGAGGGTGATCAGGCCCACCTGCGTGTAGATGTTCATGGTGGCAAAGCCGAGCACAATGAAGGCCATGGCCCCAGCCACCGACATCGGTACTGATACAAGGATGATGAACGGGTCGCGCCAGCTTTCGAACTGGGCTGCCAGCACCAGGTAGATCACCAGCAATGACAGGAAGAAGGTAACCACCAATGCGCTCCCCTGGTTCGCAAACTGACGCGACTCCCCGGTGTAGTCGAACGAGAAACCCTGCGGGAAACTTTCTGCGGCGGCATTCTCCATGAAAGCCATGGCATCACCCACCGTCACGCCCGGAGTCACAACACCCTGCAGTGTCAATGAGTTCAACTGGTTGAACTGAGTACGTTGTGATGGTTCCACGTCTTTCTGGAAGCTGATGACGCTGGACAGTGGTACCAGGCTGCCGCTGTCGGCACGAATGTAATAGTCATTGAGCGCCTGCTCGTCCAGGCGGAAATCCTGGTCGACCTGGGGAATGACCTGATAGGAGCGGCCCTGCATGTTAAAGCGGTTGATGAAGCCGCCGCCCAGCATACTGGACATGGCACGGCCAACGTCCTGCATCGACAGCCCAAGATCCGCCACCCGGTCACGGTCGACGTTGATGCGGGTAACCGGGCGGTCAAAGTCGATGGATTTCTGCAGGAACATGAAGTTGCCGCTTTGCATGGCCTGCCCGAGCAGATCATTGGCAACGTCATTCAGGCGTTCGTAGTCCTCGCCCGTGGTAATCACAAACTGGAATGGCAGGCCGCCACCGGAACCCGGGAGGGAAGGCCTGGGGAAAACGGCGGTCTGCAAGCCGGTGACGTTTTTCAGTTCCTGGTCAAGCTGTGGCTGAACCTCGAACTGGCTGACGTCACGCTCGGACCAGGGCTTCATCTTGAAGCCGCCGAACACGGCGTTGGGCCCGGTGATGCCGAGAATCATGAAGTCCTCATGGTAGCCGGGTACCGTCGACATACGCTCCTGAACCTCATCTCCATGTTCCTGGAGATAGTCGAGGGTAGACGTCTGGGGACCGAGCCCCTGATAGAACAGAATGCCCTGGTCTTCAGTGGGGGCCAGCTCGTTCTGGCTCATGGCCACCATGAAATAGATCGATCCCAGCACCACGATGGCGAAGAAAATCACCACGGACTTGGTATCCATCAAAGATGCAAGAGCACGTTTGTACCCGTTGGCCAGGCCGCCGAAGGAGCGCTCCACGACCTGCTCGAACCGCCCTGGATTGCCGTGGGGCTTGAGGATCTTGCCGGACAGCATTGGTGACAGGGTCAGTGCCACGATACCGGAAATGATGACGGTGCCGGCCAGGGTAAATGCGAACTCTGTGAACAGTGAGCCAACCAGACCACCCATGAAGCCGATAGGGGCATAGACCGCCACCAGCGTGGTGGTCATGGCGATGATCGGCGTTGCCATTTCACGGGCACCGTTCATGGCCGCGTTGAAGCGGGACTCACCCTCTTCAATGTGGCGGTGGACGTTTTCCACCATGATGATCGCATCGTCAACGACAAGACCGATGGCGAGTACCATCGACAGCAGTGTCAGCAGGTTCAGTGAGAAGCCCATCATCAGCATGAAAAATGCGCCGCCAATCAGTGACAGGGGTACCGCCACGGACGGAACCACCGCCGCCCTGATCGAGCCCAGGCAGATGAAAACCACCACCAGAACGATAACGAGGGCCTCCAGCAGCGTCTGGATAACTTCTTTAATCGAGCTGTCGATAAAGTCGGACGCATCGTAGGCCAGGCGGACGTTCATGCCCGAAGGTAGCTGGCTTTCAATACCTGGCAGTTCGTCTTTGACCAGTTTTGCGACCGTTAACGGGTTAGCACCGGGTGACAGTTCAATGGCCACGTAGGTCGCTGGCTGGCCCTTGTACAGGGCGAGCTGGTCGTAAGTTTCGGAACCCAACTCAACGCGGGCAATGTCCCGCAGGCGGATCAGTGAGCCGTCGGATTCCTTGACCACCAGATCCTTGAACTGCTCCGGATCACCGACGTCGGTGTCGCTGGTCATGCTGATCTTGGTGTATTTACCCTTGGTATTGCCTACGGCCGCCTGATAGTTGTTGCGCAGCAGTACATCCACCACTTCCTGCGGAGTCATGTCCACGGCGGACAAACGCTCGGGGTCCAGCCAGACCCGCAGGGCGAACTGCCGTCCCAGCAGATCGGCCTTGCCTACGCCGGACAATGCCTGCAGCTTGGGCTGCACCACCCGCGTCAGGTAGTCGGTGATCTGGGGTACCTCCAGCTCATCGCTGTAAAAGGCGATGTACATCAGCGCGGTGGAATCGCCGGTTGTGGAGGTGATTACCGGGTCCTGCGCATCGGCAGGCAGCACGTTGCGCTGACTGGCCACTTTTGCCTGAATCTCGGCCAGCGCTGCGTTGGCGTCGTAGTTCAGCACCATCTTGGCTTCAATGGTGGATTGCCCCTGGGAACTTGTGGACGTGAGGTAGTCGATGCCACTGGCTTCGGCGATGGCCTGCTGCAATGGCGTGGTGATGAACCCTTTTACCAGCTCAGAGCCTGCGCCGGGGTAGGCAGTTGTCACCGTGACGGTGGTGCTTTCAAGTTCCGGGTACTGACGGATTTCCATCTCCATCGCTGCCCGGGCCCCGAGCAGCAGGATCAGCAGGCTGACCACCGTCGCCAGGACGGGGCGCTGTATGAATATGTCGGTGAAACGCATTACTTGGACGCCTCCGCCGGCTGCTCATCTTCCTGGACTTCAACGCGCTGGCCAGCCCTCAATCTCAGCAGGCCCTTGGCGACGACCTGCTCACCTTCTTTCAGGCCTTCGAGCACCGCAACGCGACTGTTCCGGGTATTGCCGGTCTGGACGGTGCGACGATTGACGACCAATTCACCGTCATCATTCTCTTCGACAACAAACACGAAATCGCCGTAGGTGTTGTAGGAAATGGCGGTTCTCGGCACGGTGACAACCTCCTGATCCTGGGGTTGCCTGGTTGCTACCGTGGCGAACATGCCCGGGCGAAGCTGGTTCTCCTCGTTGCCAAGCGTGGCACGAATCCGGACGGTACGGGTTTGCGGATTAACCGACGTGTTGATGGCGCTGACCTGGCCGGCAAAATCACTGTCGGGGATGGCCGCGACAGTTGCGACTACGTCATAGCCCTGTTGCACCATGGGCAGGTCTTTTTCTGAGAGGGTGTAATCCACGTAGATCGGATCGAGCATGTTGATTTCGACGATCGGCGTACCGGTACCAATGTATTCGCCCTGATCCACCAGACGGAGGCCAAGTTTGCCATCAAAAGGCGCGCGAATGATTTTCTTGCTCAACTGGGCTTCGGCTTCATTGACCCTTGCCCGTGCTGCGTCGAAATTGGCCTTGGCTTCATCGTACTGGGATTGCGATACGGCGCGCTTGGGAAGCAGGTCGGACACCCGCTTGAACTCCTGCTCCGCCAGCTGTGCCTCGGCACGGCGTGTGCGTAATGCGGCTTCATCAATGGCGGCGTCCAGACGGATCAGGATGTCGCCTTTTTTCACCGTATCACCTGACTCGAACGCGATGTTCTCAACCACGCCGGGGACTTCGTTCGCCACTTCAATGCCATTGATGGCTTCGACACTGCCAACGGCTTTGATCTCAGGTGTCCACATCTCGGTGCTGGCCATGGTCGCGGAAATTTTCGCCGGCGGCTGTGGCTGGGAAAATTGTTCCTGCATCTGGCCGAACTGGTAGAACTTGTAACCAAAAATGCCGCCGAGCACGACACCGAGAAAGATGAGTACAATCAGGAAGCGGGAGGCAGTGCGCATAATTCAGGTCCTGGGTCGTATGTCCGTTACAGGTAATCGTGTTAGCTTTGCAGGCTCCTGATCCCGTAGGGATGGAGTTGCCCGGCTCGTCGGGGGCTGTGTTGGCAAGGACTCGTCAACAAACCGTAAAGAATAGCATCCTATACAAGCGAGAGGGTTGCTGTCACTGATTTGTCAGTGAAAATGCGTACAATTACTGTGCTCCAGGCGCCTTCGCCGGCCTTGCCCAGGTGGGACCGGGAGCTCATCCCGTTCATTAGGTTGCCAAACAAGAATGACAGATTTACGACTTGGTCATCTATAAGGATTGGCGGATGCAATGGATTCTTGGTATTGCACTGGCGGCAGCCGTATTTATTGTGCTGAAGCAGTGGGGCGCGCTATCACCGGAAAAGAAAAAGGCCGCTACCTGGAAAATCGTGTTGGTGGCGGGGGGCGCTCTGCTGTTGTTCATGGTGCTGACCGGGCGGGTGCATGTACTGACCGCTGCGGTGGCCGCCCTTTTACCACTACTGAGAAAGCTGCCAGCCTTACTGAAGTTTGCCCCGACGATCAGCCGCCTGTTCGGGCAGAACCAGCAGAATGGGTCTGATAATGACGACACTGCCACCCACCACGAGTACAGGCAAAAAAGCGCCAGTTCCGGCAATATGTCGATCAGCGAAGCCTGTGAGGTTCTTGGGGTTGCGCCAGACTGTACAGATGACGAGGTCGTGCAGGCGCATCGACGTTTGATCCAGAAACTCCACCCCGATCGAGGTGGCAACGATTACCTGGCAGCAAAGATCAACGAAGCCAAGAGTGTCTTGCTGAAACGTCGTATCTGACCGGCCTTAAAGAACCTCAACCTTTACCTCGAAGGTCTGGTTCTGGCGGCGGCTGTTCCCGGTTTGGTAGGTGATGCCGGACTGCTCACCTACTCGCTGTTGGCGCGTGCTGCCGAGTTCCACCCATTCACCGGGTTCTACCCGGCGTATGGTCATCACCGCCTCGGTGTCGTAGCCGGGCGGATTGCCCTTCGGGTCTTCCTCAAAAGAAACGATGTTCAATTCGACCGCCTGATCTGAAATCACTTGCGGGCTGACCAGGAAGCCGCTTCGGGTTTCGACCTGTCCCAGAAACGCCGCTGGATTACGGCCCCCGCGGATGGCGACCGGTACGGTGCGGACCTGGCCAGAGGCAATATGAGCGGATTGCCCATCCTGAACGATCAGCGTGCGTTCCTGATTCCGCCGTGTCGTGGTGACCTTGCGTTCTGCCTGTACGCTGACCTGGTTGTTGTTGACGGAAAATCCGCCGCCACCGGTTTTGGCATCCACGTTGTGTCGGGAACGAACCGTAATGCGCATCTGTGAGGGGGCGACGTCCATGGTCTCCACCAGCCTGCCGATTTCATCCAGCACCTCTGGTTCACCACGAACCACCATTTGCTGTCCGCGAGCGGTGATCGACACCTGGCCATCCGTATAAAGTTCGCGGATCTGTTGCGCCACACCCTCTGCGGAGCGCTGTGCCATCTGGTAAGTACGGGCCTCAGGCGCCGCTGCTAGAGCGCCTGAAAAAAGCAGCAGGATCAGCAACAAAGAAAGCGTGGGCCGACAATTCATCGCTGTGTTCATGAGTGACTCCGGGACTGGTAGGGCCGCAATACCTGCAAAAAACCGAATTTACGGGTTGCAAAGCCGGAAACCGGGGATATATATTGGAAAGCATGAAGACGACACACGCGATCTGTCAATTGAATGTTCTGCAAGCTTTCGGTGAAAAATCGATCGCTGCGGTCGCTGCTGTGTTTTTTTGGTGGTTTGGTTATGGCTATTTTAGCCAGAGCCCGGGCCGCCCATAAGATCTTCATCGACCGAATAACGAGGAAGGCAGCCCGGCAGAAAACCCAGGCTGCCACCGGACTCAAAAAGCCCCGACTGGTAGCCACCAGCCGGGGCTTTTTTGATTCTGACACAGGGAAACGGGAACACTGACCATGAACATGTCGCTGAACATCGAGACACTGAACGAGACCCGGCAGCCATCAGAGGCTGAGCCGGGAACCCGGGAAGTGCCGCTGCCGACACCATCCGAACTGCGAGCCAGCCTGCCGGTTCCTGCTCACATGCAGGCGCGGATTCGCCAGCACCGGGATGCTATTCGCCGGATACTCAACGGCGAGGACCCGAGAACGCTGGTGGTCGTCGGCCCCTGCTCCATCCACGACGAAGTGGCGGCATTGGAGTATGGCGAGAAGCTCAAAGCACTGGCGGATGATGTCAGCGACCGTTTCCTGATTGTGATGCGTACCTACCTCGAAAAACCCCGAACCACTGTTGGCTGGAAAGGCCTGCTCTATGACCCGGAGCGCACCGGCAGCGGAAACCTCAACGAAGGCCTGCTGCGTTCCCGGCGCCTGCTGTTGAACCTGTCAGATATGGGCCTGCCATTGGCCACGGAAGCCCTGAGCCCGTTCGCCATGGATTACCTTGGCGACCTCGTTAGTTGGACCGCCATCGGTGCCCGCACCACCGAGTCCCAGGTTCACCGTGAAATGGTCAGCGGTCTGCCGATGCCGACCGGTTTCAAGAACGGTACCGACGGCAGCATTGGCGTTGCCATCAACGCCATGAAATCGGCGTCCCATCCCCATCACCGGTTCGGTGTAGGCAGTAATGGCGCACCCGCGATGATTACCACCGAGGGCAACCCTGATACACACGTGGTATTACGGGGCGGGCGAGGTATTACAAACTACGACGCTGAGAGTATTCGTGAAGCAACAGAGTCGCTGGCGAGTGCGGGAATATCCGCTTCTATCATGGTGGATTGCAGTCATGATAACGCTCAGAAGCAATCATCGCGGCAACTGGAGATAGCGAAGGAGGTCATGCTTCAGAAGCGGGCGGGTAACCGAAATATTGTTGGTTTGATGCTGGAAAGTTTTCTTGAAGAGGGGCGTCAAAATGACAGCGACGATTTAATTTACGGATGCTCCCTAACGGACCCCTGCATTGGCTGGAAGCAAACGGAAGAGCTGTTACGTAGCCTGTGAACAACGCTCTGGTGCATGCGCCGGTCTGTAGGCCTCTCCCAGAACACGCCCGTAAATACGTCCCTGTAGGGCTCGGTCGCGCCATCCATGGCGCTCCACGGTTCTGGGAGAGGCCTACAAACCGGCGCCCCGTCTTGTTTGGTTTGCCTGAAACCGGGGCGGGGCCGCTCTGGTTATTCTTTTTCCGGAAGGCTTCCGTCCCCAGACACTGTTGAAAACAGTAACTGCCCCGCCAGCAGCAACAGAACGCCCCCCATCAGCCGGTCCAGCCAATAGCCGAAACGGTTAAATCCCTTGCGGATCTGCGGCAGGGTGAAGAATACCGCCACGGCCATGAACCACAGGCCGGTGGCCACTGCCATATAGACGCCATAAGCCGTTTGAATCGCAATCGGCGTACCCGGGCTGATGATCACGGAAAAGAGTGATACGAAGAACAGCGTGGCTTTCGGGTTCAGGGTATTGGTCAGAAAACCCAGCCGATAGGCCGCGAAACCGCTTTGCCGACCACCGTTTTCCGTTTCGACATGAATGCCGCCGGCTTTCGAGCGCAGGCACTGTATCGCGATCCAGGTGAGGTAGAGGGCGCCAACCACTTTGAGAATACTGAACAGCACCAGTGACTGCTGGATAATCAGGCCAATGCCCAGCAGGGAATACCCCACGTGAATCAGAATTCCCGTGCCAATGCCGAAGGCCGTCAGCAGGGCGTTGCGACGGCTTTGGCACAGCGCCTGGCGAAGCATCACAGCAAAGTCTGGCCCTGGGCTGGCGACGGCCAGGAAATGAACGAGGGCGACGGTGATGAATTCCGGCCAGTAGTTGTGCATACCTTTTATCTCCAGGAAAGCTCCGGTACAGGGCGCCAGTCTAGAAGGCGCGGTTGAAAAAGTCCCGCGTCGAATGCTGCGATGTCTTTGGTTGGCAACTGAACGGTTTCCCGTATTCACTCCTATACTGAGGCAGAACCATGAATTTTGTAGGCGGTGAGGGGAGTTGTAGACGTGGAAAAACGCAAAGTGGATGTCGCTGTTATTGGCGCGGGTACCGCTGGCATGAGCGCCTATCGCGCTGCCCGCAAGCATACGGACAATATCGTTTTGATTGAAGGCGGTGCCTACGGTACCACCTGTGCCAGTGTCGGCTGTATGCCCAGCAAGCTTTTGATTGCTGCGGCCGACAGCGCCCATCAGTCGCGCAAGGCACCGATGTTTGGTGTTCACCCCGGTGATATCCGAATTGATGGCAAAGAGGTGATGGCGCGTGTCCGCAGGGAGCGGGACCGGTTCGTCAGCTTTGTGATAGAGGCGGTTGAGGGATTTCCCGAGGCTCACCGGCTTCGTGGCCAGGCCCGTTTCCTGTCGCCTCACCGAATTGTTGTCGGCGAGAAAGTGGAAGTGGAAGCCGCCCGTGTGGTCATTGCCACCGGTTCCCGGCCGAACGTCCCCGGCTTTCTCAAGGACGCCAAGGACCGACTGGTGGTGAACGATGACATTTTCGAGTGGGACGACCTGCCTGGGTCCGTTGCCGTTTTCGGCCCCGGCATAATTGGCCTGGAACTGGGGCAGGCGCTCAGTCGGTTGGGGGTTCGGGTGCGAATGTTTGGTGTCAGTGGAAGCCTTGGGCCACTTCAGGAAGAGACGATTCGCCACTATGCCCTGAAAACGTTTAATGACGAATTTCCGTTGGATACCCGCGCCAAGGTCCGGTCGGTTGAGCGAACGAACGACGGCGTGAGTATTCGATTTCTGGACGCGGACCGTGGTGAGGTCACGGAAACATTCGACTATCTATTGGCAGCCACGGGGCGTCGCCCCAATGTCGACAGTCTGGATATACAGAACGCGGATATTGCCGAGGATGATCATGGCTCGCCGTTGTTCGATCATTACACGCTTCAGTGTGGTGACAGTCATATCTTTATCGCTGGAGATGCCAACAATGAAGTGCCACTGCTCCATGAGGCGGCTGATGAGGGGCGAATAGCCGGCGATAACGCGGCTCGATACCCTGATGTGCGGGCGGGGCTGCGCCGGGTGCCATTGGGCATCGTGTTCACCGATCCACAGATCGCCACGGTGGGTATGACTCTCAGCGAAGTCGATGAGCGTTGTAAGGGGCGTTATGCCGTTGGTGAGGTTTCTTTCGAAGGGCAGGGGCGCAGTCGCGTTATTGGCGCTAATAAGGGCTTGCTGCATGTCTACGGTGAGCGGGGCAGTGGGTTATTTATGGGCGCAGAGATGTTTGGTCCTGCGGCCGAGCACATCGGCCACTTGCTGGCCTGGTCGCTGCAAAAGCACATGACCGTAAGCGAGATGCTGACTATGCCGTTTTACCACCCGGTGATCGAAGAAGGGGTCCGCACGGCATTGCGTGACCTCAACCGTAAGCTGGATATCGGCCCACAACCGATTGAGCATTGCCTGGATTGCGGCCCGGGTGGCTAGAGTCAAGGAGATGGCCCCGATCAGAAACTGTGTGCGACCGGGGTTGCCTCCGGGCCAGAGACGCCCCTTGTAATCTGTTGCCTGCGCGCCCATATCTTTTCGTGAAAGAAATAGGCAACCGTGTTAATTGCTGGTTCTACCATGGCAATCAGGCTACCAATCACGATGTCGCCGGTCAGCAGATAAGCAACGGTAAAGGCCACGGTGAAATGAGTAATGGCAAATGTAATGGTTTTCAGCAACGAGTTGTCACCCTCTGAACCATGGTCATGGAAAAACATCTTCAGGGCACTCATAGTCAATCAGCTCCGCGTGTGCGATGGATATGGGTCCATTCAACAGCAATTGAGAATCGTTGTTAAATAAATAATGTGAAGATTTTTTATAGTCTTTGGCTATTGTTTGGTTCTGCCAAGAATTGGCAATAGCTATCACGAAGATTGGATAACTAAACTTTATCTATTCACGATTCCTGGTTAGATTAGCGGCCAGTACATTCCGGTAACTGTCAAGGAGACACGTTATGAGCAAGAACTTTATTGGGCTGGACACTGAAAAGACCCAGAGCCTGGCAAACGCACTGAACGATCTGTTGTCCAATTACCAGATCTTCTACATGAACGTTCGTGGCTATCACTGGAACATCAAAGGTGACAACTTTTTCGAACTGCATGCCAAATTTGAAGAGCTTTATGACGACCTGTTGTTGAAGATTGACGAGATAGCCGAGCGGGTTTTGACCCTCGGGCACAGGCCTGCGCACGCCTACAGCACCTACATCGAAAAATCCGAGGTGCCTGAGCGAAAGGATGTGGCCGATGGTAAGGATGCTGTTGAAAATATCGTAGACAGTTTCGCTAAATTGATCGGCAAGCAGCGGGAGCTGCTACATCTGGCTGGCGATGCTGACGATGAGGGAACCGTTGCGTTGATGAGTGATTACATCTCTCAGCAGGAAAAGACAGTATGGATGTACCGCAGCTACCTCGGCCAATAAAGCCCTTGGAACTCTCAATAGCTTGAGCAAGCGTTGAAAATGGCGACCGTGCGGTCGCCATTTTTTTTGCGGGTACCGCCTCTCCTGAGCAGTCCTGACTTAAAAGTGACGCATTTCTGTCACCTCTTCTCCATAAAGTGTCGTGTACAACCACACGTGTAACGACAGAAGAAGAGGCAAACATGACATTCCAGAAGTCACTCCTTACGGCAGCCATCCTCGCATCCACCCTGGGCCTGACGGCCTGCGACGGTGATGATGGTGACGATGGCAGCGCGGGTTCGCCCGGCACCAGCCAGACCCTGATTGAGCTGAATACCCTCGGCACCTATGCAAGCGGTGCTTTCGATGAAAGCGCGGCGGAAATCGTGGCCCACGATCCGGCGAACCAGCGCCTGTTTGTCATCAATGCCAACGATTCAACCGTGGATGTGTTGGACATCCAGGACCCCGAGATGCCAATAAAGCTCAGCACCATTGATGCCACCGCCGAAGGTGCTTCCGCGAATAGCGTGGCGGTATACGGCGATCTCGTGGCCGTCGCCATTGAAGCCAACGTCAAGCAGGACAACGGCAAGGTGGTGTTCTACAACAGCACCGACCTGAACAAGGTGGGTGAAGTAGAGGCGGGCGCCCTGCCGGATATGCTGACGTTTACCCGCGATGGCCAGAAGCTCCTCGTGGCCAACGAGGGCGAACCCAGTGATGACTACAGTGTTGACCCGGAGGGTTCCGTTAGCGTTGTTGACCTGTCCAACGGCGTGGCTGCGGCGACGGTCACCACGGCCGGGTTCGCCAGCTTCAACGGTCAGCTGGCGGAACTTATGGAACAGGGCCTGAGAGTATTCGGGCCGGGCGCCACTCTGGCCCAGGATCTGGAGCCGGAATACATCGCGATCTCTATCGACGGTGAAAAAGCCTGGGTCGCGATGCAGGAAGCAAATGCCGTTGCCGAACTGGACATCGCGGCCGGGGAAATTACCGCCATTATTCCGCTGGGCTTCAAGGATCACAGCATCATCGGCAACGAATTGGACGCCAGCAACGACAACAGCGGCATCAACATTCGCAACTGGCCGGTGAAGGGCATTTACCATCCGGATGCCATGACCAGCTACGGTTTTAACGGAAAAACCTATTACATCACCGCCAACGAGGGTGATTCCCGGGATTACGACGGCTTCAGTGAGGAATTCCGCGTCGCCGACCTGACGCTGGATGCCATGGCCTTCCCGAACGCTGCCGAGTTGCAGGAAGACGCTAACCTGGGACGCCTGAACGTCACATCCACCCTGGGTTTTGGCAATTCCTGCGCGCCCAGCGATCCTGCCAACGTCATTCTCGTGGGCGGTGAGTATGACCGGAGCTATGTGGAGAATAACTGTGTCTACAGTGAGCTCTACGCCTACGGTGCGCGTTCGTTTTCAATCTGGTCGGAAACCGGCGAGCGGGTCTTCGACAGCGGCAGTGAATTCGAGCGCATTACCGCGAGCCTGATCCCGGACAATTTCAACAGCAATAATGACGAAAACGCGTTCGACAACCGCTCCGACGATAAGGGACCAGAGCCTGAGGCGGTCACCGTGGGTACTATCAACGGCCAGACCTTTGCCTTTATTGGTCTTGAACGGGTTGGGGGCATCATGGTCTATAACGTGACCAATCCGCAGAACCCGGAATTCGTCCAGTACCTCAATAACCGCGACTTCTCTGCCTCCCAGACCGATCTTGAGAATGGAATGGCGGGTGATCTTGGGCCCGAGGGGCTTGCCTTTATCGCTGCTGACGACAGCCCTAATGGCAAGCCGATGTTAGCGGTAGGCAACGAGGTGAGTGGCACGACCACTCTGTATGGTATCGATGTGATTGAACTGGCCGCTGACTGACCGTCGGTGTGATAAGGAGAGCCGGACCGGGTACTGCCCGATCCGGTTTTATACGTTCTATCAGCCTTGGGAAACCGTCGCCAGCGGTGGCACCTGCTGATGCAGGAACCATTTTTCGGTGACGACCTTGCGGGTGAACCAGTGGGACCGCATCAGGGTGCTGGCCAATGGCATTTTGACCCAGTCCGGCACTTGCCAGCCCTCATCCTGAGGCATGGCGCGATTCCCAAAACGGCTGGCAATAGCTTCGCCGTAAGCCTGCAGTGCCTGGGCAGAATAATCCTCCTGGTCGCGAATAATGTCTGCCGCCATCAATGCGGACTCTATGGCAGGGCGAATACCTTCGCCGCTCTGGGTGTAAGCCAGGCCGGCGGAATCACCGATCAACAGCAGGCCGTCATCGGCCAGTGGTCTCTCCGCGTGGGCGTATAGCAGGTAGGCATGTCCTTTGAACTTGCCCGGTAAATCGGCCGGTATGCGTCCTTCGGATTTCATCTCCTCCACGAAGGCATTGAGGTGCTCGGTCAGTTTGTGATTGTCTTCCCGACCAAGGCCAATATTGAGGAAATTACCTTTTCGGAACACCCAGGCATAGCCCTTCAGGTCGCGGCAGAACCAGAGCTCGGGGGTGTCGCCACGGGCTTCGCACACCTCGGCCTGTTGAGGCGTCATCTCGAATTCCACCTCTTTGGCCGCCACCACGACTTCGTGACTGCCAGGGCCGTCTCCCATCAGCTTCGCCACCGGGCAGAAATGGCCCCCGGCACCTACGATCAGGGGTGCCTCCCAGGTATCGTTGATCACCCAGTTGCCATCGCGACGAACAATGGACTTGACCGGTGTGTTCAGTTGCTTCGGCACGGTTGTCCTGTCCAGAAGAAACGCATCGAACTCGCAGCGCCGTATGCCGTAACTGACAATGTCACCGTGGTCGTTTTCTACCGCCGGTTGCCCCATCATGCCTATACGGAACCGCCGGATGGGCTGGAGGGTTCGCCCGGTGCCGTAGTGGTTGATGTCGATGTCGAGACTGTCCATCACCGCAGGGGTAACCCAGCCGGCGCAGGTCTTGTCCCGAGGGAAATCCTTCTTGTCGATCACCAGAATGCGTTTGCCACTGTCCTGCAGTGCGTGGGCAAGCGTGGAGCCTGCGGGCCCGGCACCCACGATAATCAGGTCGTAGTAGTCCATGATTATGCCTCCGGAGCTGCGGGGGACGAATAGATATCCTGGCGGTTTTGTGGCAGTTGGTTGTTCCCGCCATGGGTGAAGACCACCTGGAACAGTTGCAGTGACCCGGCCCGGAAGGCGGCTATGGAACCGGCGAGGTACATTTCCCAGGCCCGGGCAAAGTGCCCGTCGTACATCTCTGTGACCTTATCTATGTTGCTTCTGTACCGTTCCATCCAGTGGGTCAGCGTCTGGGCGTAGTGCAGTCTGAGGTTTTCGACATCCAGCACCGAAAAGTCGCTGTGCTCGCAGATGCCCATGAACTCAGAGATACTCGGTGGGTAAGCGCCCGGAAAGATGCGTTTCTCAATCCAGGCGTTCATCAGCATGGGCCGGTTGCGGCCGATGCTGTGCAGTAACGCCAGGCCGCCCGGCTTCAGGGAGCGACTGATCAGCTCCGACAGTGCCTGGTAATTGTCCGTGCCGACATGCTCCAGCATGCCGATGGACACAAAGGCGTCGTATTGGCCGCTGATATTGCGATAGTCGTCTTCAACGTATTCAATCAGGTGGTCCAGCTGCTGACGCCTGGCTTCTTCCCGGGCGTACGTTAGCTGTTCTTTCGAGATGTTGTAGGAATGCACCTTTACGCCGTAGTTCCTGGCCATATAGCGCGCAAGACCACCCCAGCCACAGCCAGCTTCCACAACCGTCATGCCGGGTTTCAGCCGTAACTTGCGGCAAACGTGCTCCAGCTTGGCCAATTGGGCCTGTTCCAGGGTCAAATCCGGCGTTTCGTAATAGGCGCAGGTGTACTGCATCTCGGCATGATCCAGCCAGAGCCGGTAAAACTCGTTGCCCAGATCGTAATGGTGGTGAATGTTCTCCCGGGCTTCAGAGACGCCGGTTGAGCGAGGGTTGTGGTTGCGCCACAGGGCTTCCAGCCATTTGGGCCATTTCTGCCTGGCGTTGTGAATTGAGCGGTAAAGTGTCTCCATCAGCTCCGAAAGATCGCCATCTACCTGCAGCCTGCCTGCACTGTATAGATCCCCAAAAGCCAGGTTGGGGTTGGTGACCAGCGTAAACAGCGCCTTGGGGTCTGTTAGTTTGAGCGTAAAGCGGGCATTGTCCTCTTCGGGGTCAATGAGTTCATTGTTCCACAGCTGGAACCGTAGCGGTGGTGACCCGGCCATGCGCATCAGCTTGGCGATCAGCCAGCGTTCATAACTGTGAGGCTCACGGTCCGCCTGCTGCTCTTCCAGGGGCAACGTCAGGACGTGAGGCCTGTCCTCCGGTCGGTCGTTGGTGGGCGCTGGGGTCTTCCGGGCGGTGCTTTGGCTCATGGATACATGTCTCCCTTTTTCAGCTGGTTAATCACGGACTGAAGTCGGCGGGCTTGGCCGACAGTGATTCAGCATCAGGGCGTGTCCCGATATCACAACTGAGAATCGCCTGCTTCCTCTTTAGTATAGAAAACAAGCGTGTTTTGTCATATCCCCCCCCCACACACAAGAATGGAGGGCTGCTATTGGGGTAATAGGTAAAAGGGGTAGAAGGGGTAAAAACGGGAGTGGCGAGCAAAAAAAACCGGGGCTGCACGGCCCCGGCTTGTCGGTGTGCTGTCGGCTGGCGCCGACGTCAGTAGGTCGAACTCATGCCAAACCATTCCGGGAAAATGAGGATCATCGCCAGCACCAGTACCTGCATCAGGATAAACGGCAGTACCCCTTTGTAGATATCGGTGGTCTGCACACCGGGTGGTGATACACCCTTGAGATAGAACAGACTGAACCCGAACGGGGGCGTCAGGAAACTGGTTTGCAGGTTCATGGCAATCAGAATCGCAAACCACAGCATGTTGATGCCCATGGCTTCCGCCACCGGTGCCAGGATGGGCACGATGATGAACGAAATTTCCACGAAGTCGATGAAGAAGCCCAGCACCAGGATGACCAGCATGGCCAGGATGATGAAGCCCCATTTTTCGCCGGGAAGCTGCAGTAGCCATTCTTCCAGCAGGTAATCGCCACCGGTGTAGCTGAACACCATCGAGAACGCGGTTGCACCCACCAGGATGGCGAACACCATGGCGGTGACCTTAACCGTGTCCTTTGAGGCGTCCCACACCATCTTGAAGGAGAACTGGCGGTAGATGATTGCCAGCACCACGGCACCAACACCACCGAGCGCCGAAGATTCCGTGGGGGTGGCAATACCAGCAAAGATGGAACCGAGCACGACGACGATCAACGCCAGCGGCGGGATAATCGCCAGCAGCGCTGCACGGATTTCCTTGCCCCGTGACAGTCCGCTGTCATCCGGCATGGCGGGGCCGGTTTCAGGCTTGAAGCGGGTGAGAACAAGGATGTAGATAATGTACAAACCGACCAGCACCACACCCGGGATAACGGCTGCCCTGAAGAGGTCGCCAACCGGTAACCCGAGCACATCGCCAAGGATAATCAGGATAATCGAAGGCGGTACGATCTGGCCCAGAGTGCCGGACGCACAGATAGTGCCCGTGGCAAGCCGCTTGTCGTAGTTATGGGCCAGCATTACCGGCAGGGAGATCAGGCCCATGGCCACCACACTGGCACCGACAACACCCGTTGATGCCGCAAGCAGGGCACCTACCAGGATGGTGGAAATGGCCAGGCCCCCTGGCAATCCACCGAACAGACGGCCCATGGAGGTCAGCAATTGCTCGGCCAGCCGCGTGCGTTGCAGAACCACGCCCATGAAGATGAACAACGGCACCGCCATCAGTACCGTGTTCTGCATGACGCTCATGATGCGATAAGGCATGAAAGCGAACAGATCCATGCCTTCGGCATAGATCCCGAAAAACAGGGCAACGCCGCCAAAGGTAAAGGCAACCGGGAAGCCCAGCATCAGCAGGAGGAGGGCAGCTCCGAACATAATCATACCGATCATGCGAGACCCTCCGCGCCGTGCTTGGGCTCATAGGTCTTGTCGCCGGAGATAACCCGTATTGCGAAAGTCACCATGTTGAACCCGGCGATGCCGGTAAACACCGCGGAAATCGGGATCACGCTCTTGATCACCCAGCGATGTGGCAGTCCGCCGGGGTCACCGCTGCCTTCGCCCATGCTGTGGGACTCAACGGCAAAATCGTAACCGTAGTTCCAGATCAGGTAGGCGAAGGGGATGACAAAAATAACGGCACCAACCATGTTGACCCAGGCCTTGGTTTTGTCGCTCCAGCGGGTGTAGAAAACATCCACGCGAACATGGCCGTCCGTGCGCAATGCGTAGGGAATGCCAAGCAGAAACACGACAGAGTACAGGTGCCACTCCATCTCCTGCATACCGATCGAAACTTCATTGAAAGCGTAGCGGGCCACCACGTCGTAGAAGACGTTGCCGGCCATCAGAATCATTGCGGCGCAGGCCACCCAACCACAGAAAATGGACAAGTAGGCCAGGCCCTCGTCCAGCTTGATAATCCAACGCATTGATTGTCCTCCGCCGGGAAGCCGGCGATTTTTCAATTGCTATAAACGACAAAACCGGGATCACTGCTAGAGCGATCCCGGCTCAGTTACTGCCGATATGTTACTCGACTTCTGCCATCGTGTTCAGGTAGGCCCGCTCGGAGATGTCCGTGTAGGCCCGGCTCTTCTCAAGATATTCCTGTTGGGACTCTACAATCTTTGCGGCTTGCTCATTGTTTGCCGCGGCTTCCTCCAGGAGCTTCTCATTGGCCTCGTGCATGGCCTGGAAGATTTCCTCAGGGAATTTCTTGATCTGTACGTTGGGGTACTCTTCCTTGATGTTGGCCCAGGCTTCCGCGTTTGCGTGCTGAGAGTGGACCAGCATGTCGTAGGAGGCTGTGCGCATGGCGACGCGCATGATTTCACGCAGGTCGGCTGGCAGTTTTTCCCACACTTTCTTGTTCACCAGGAACTGCAGTTCCGTGGCGGGCTCGTGCCAACCGGTGTAGTAGTAGTCAGCGATCTGCTGAAAACCAAGGCGCAGGTCCAGTGACGGCCCCACCCACTCGACGGCATCAATGGTGTTGCGCTCAAGGGCTGTGTACAGCTCGCCCGGTGGGATGTTGGTTGGGTTTACACCCACTTCCGCAAACACCTCGCCGGCGAAACCGGGGATACGCATCTTGAGGCCTTGAAGGTCTTCCAGGGAGTTGATTTCCTTGCGGAACCAGCCGCCCATCTGAACGCCGGTGTTACCACCTGGGAACGACAGCATGTTGTGGGGTTCGTAAACCTCCTGCATCAGTTCCATACCACCACCGTGGTAGAACCAGGCGTATTGTTCCATCGCGTTCATGCCGAACGGCATGCTTGTGAAGAACAGGGTGTTGGGTACTTTGCCTTTCCAGTAGTAGGACGCGGAATGACCCATGTCGTACTGGCCGGCCTTGACCATATCAAAGACACCGAAGGGCGCTTTGTGCTTGTTTGACGAGTCGATGCGGACCTTCAGGCGGCCGTCGGACATTTTTTCGACAGTTTCAGCGAACCGTTTGGTGGTGTCACCGAAAATCGGGAAGTTGGGCCCCCAGGTTTCGGCCAGGCGCAGGGTAAACGTGTCTTGAGCGAGGGCTTGTGTGGAAGCAAAGGTAGTTGCTACAGCCAGCACAGCCGCGGATAGAACAGAACGGATCTTCATTGCTCTTCTAGCCTCTTTTGTCGTTGTTGTGTTGAGAGCCTCTCCCTCTGTCAGGGAAAGTAACTCCTAATTCTAGTTCAAGTTATCAACAAACGTTAAGAAACGGAATGAAAAACCCGCGTCTGTACGACCTAGGTCTTACGACTTTCTCCCGCTGGTCGGCGTGAGGCAATGGCCCTGGTCTAAAACAATCCGATCTGCTCACCCGCAGGACGCCTGAAGAGGTCGCTTCTAAGGGGTTCTGCCTGATGAAGGTTCAGGCCCAGCTGCCTTGCGCGCTTTGCGAAGCGCTGGCGGACAAGATCCGCGTAGGGGCCCGTTCCTGTCATCCTGCGCCCGAACTGGGCGTCGTAACTTTTGCCGCCCCGAAGATCGCGCATACGATTCATCACATGACTGGCCCGGTCTGGAAAATGCCGCTGCAACCAGTCCTGGAACAGCTCATCCAGTTCCAGCGGCAAGCGAAGCATGATCCAGCTTGCCCGTTCCGCACCGGCCTCGGCTGCGGCCCCCAGAATGCTCTCAATTTCATGATCGTTGATGAACGGGATAACCGGCCCCAGAATAATGCCGGTCGGAACGCCGGCGGCGGCCAGCTCACGGATGATTTTCAGGCGCGTGGCCGGCGCTGCAGTACGAGGTTCCATCTGGCGTTTCAGGGTATTGTCCAGGGTGGTTAAGCTGACCCGAACGGAACACAGGCCCTGATCTGCCAACTCTGACAGCAGGTCCAGGTCCCGCAGAATCAGTGCCCCCTTGGTGATAATGGACACCGGATGGCGATACTCGACCAACACCTTGAGGATGTCGCGGGTAATTTGCCGGTGCTTCTCAACCGGCTGATAGGCATCGGTATTCACGCCAAGGGCAATCGGAGACACGCAGTAGCCGGGTTTATCGAGCTCTCTTCGAAGTTGTTTTGCAGCATTGGGTTTGGCGATCAGCCGGGTTTCGAAGTCCAGCCCCGGCGACATATCCCAGTACGCATGGGTAGGCCGGGCAAAGCAATATATGCACGCATTTTTTATGTCAGGTGTCAATTGTGCATTCATTAACTGAAATCGCAATCACTGACTCGTTAGTCTTAGGCCATTTGAAGACGTGTGTATAAACGAAATCAGGTTCTCCATGCACTCAGCTTTTTAGAATGATTTAGCGTTGTGGCTCTGATCCCGTTTCAGTACCGCTCATTGTCAGAAAAATCCGGCTCTCACATTCTCAAGGCAATGTAATAACCACTTTCTAATTCGCGTAGACGTTTCTCTTCTTCAGATTGAAATGAGTCTGACTGTTCCGTCCGCCTTGTTCACCTCGCGAATTCCCCAGGGCTCTCTTTTTATTGGTATTCCGTTAGCGAGGTTTGTGAGTTTTTCTGCGAATACATTCATCGCAGCTCTAACATTGCGACGATTCTCTCGGTTGGCTGCCTCGATCTCCAAGAGTAACTGAGGCTTCTCCCGGCGATTGCTCGGTTGCATAATCTCGGCGCGTTCTAGCTCTATAAAAGCAAGGCTCTTAGCTTTTAAGTCGCATGAATTCAGACGGAATTCGTTTTCGGTAAACGGTAAGCTTAACTGTTGAAACTCCGAATTTTTTCTCATGCTTCCCTCTCGACATATAAATCAACTCTGGGCATGTTTGATTACCCGCTACTTAAAAGTTGTTATCTGCTTCCACAGGCAGCGTTCTTTTTCTGATTGTTCATCATATTGATTAGAGATCCACAACAACCGGGGCGTTTATCGGCTTGTAGGACTCAGTACAAATGCTGGCGTTGACAAAGCGTGTTTCTGAACGATGATAAGTGCCGTATCCCTCATGGATGTGACCAAAGATATGAGCCTTCAGAGAAAGCTGTTCGATCCTTCGCATCAAATCCGCACAACCCACCTTTTCAATTCCGAGACCTGTGTCGACCTCATCAGCGATTCCACTAGGCGGTCCATGGGTAATAAGCACATCGGTCTTTGCCGGAATTCGTTTCCAATATTCATTTATGGGCCGCCCACGGTCGCGCATAAATGCCCACTCCATGAACGTGGGAGTCCAGGGAGATCCCCAAAAAAGCAATCCACCAATTTCGACACCGCAATCCTCTAAGTAAGTTGCGTTGGATAAAGCCTCGAGGGCGAAAGGTTTCGCCTCTTGGAAAGCCCAGTCGTGATTCCCAGCTATCACAAGTTTGTGTTCGTGAGGAAGGGTTCCGAGCCACTCGTTAAAATCAACGACATTGCTTAAGGTGCCAGCACCCAAACAGTCCCCTGCATGGATTAATACATCCCCTTCAGGAATTGCCTCAATCCGGCGATGCAGGCTATGTGTGTCTGAGATGCATACCAGTCGCATCTGATTCTCCTTAAAGAACATACTCTCTTTTTTTTTGAAAGAGTTTTCGCGGTCTAAACTGATGATTTTGATTGTTTGGATAGATAGGCGTTACGCCTATTTTTGCAACAATTTCATGAGCCTAAATTTCAGGTTACTTTCCTTTGTCATTTGCGTCCAATCAATTTGTTCTGCGCTCTCTGTTTCGGATGGCCATATCGTTGAGGTCTTGCGGAGACTTCGGATTTCTCGGTTTGTGATCAACAAACAGTCGTTTTCTGGACGTTCTCAGCAGTGACTCAAATCACCGGTTTTTTGCTTGTTTAATGACCAACATTCACGTACAACAATCTATGACCACAAAAGGTACCTTTTATGATCATCGGTTATGCGCGTGTCAGCACTCAGGATCAGAATTCCGAACTCCAGGTGGATGCCCTTGAAAAAGCTGGGGCTGAACAGGTCTTCCAAGAAAAATTTACCGGCAAGCTCCGAGAACGACCTGAGTTGTCGCAATGTCTCCGTACTCTTCGTAAGGGCGACGTTCTGGTTGTTTGGAAATTGGACCGGCTGGCCCGGTCTCTGAAGGACCTCGTGGAGATTGTCCAAGACCTCCATGAGCAGGATATCGGATTCAAATCACTGACGGAATCTATTGATACCACCAGCTCAGGTGGCCGCCTGGTATTTCATATTTTTGGCGCGTTGGCTGAGTTTGAACATGATCTGATTCGGGAGCGCACTATCGCCGGGTTGAACGCAGCTCGGGCCCGAGGTCGGAAAGGCGGCCGAAGACCAGCCATGTTAGAAGCCGATGTAAAGAAAGCGGCCGCTATGCTTTCGGATCCAAACATCACCAAAAAAGAGGTGGCGGAACATTTTGGTGTGGCCAGAACCACGCTGAACGCTTCACTTGACCGCCTGGACAAGCGGTAGTATCCCAACAAAAGATGCTTTACTAAGGAGTGCCCGCAGCCGCGGGGCAGAACCTCTCAAGGAACTTTGCGAAAGCGCATAAAGAGCGCGAGTTGTAAGACACAAATAATTTTTGGTAGGCCGCTGTGTTCAATGACAGATTCCAGCAGTAGGGCAACTGATCAGCCTTTTTCCGAACGTTTTGGACTGTAAATTCGGGTTGTCATTCAAAACCAATTACCACCATCATTGGTCGTAATTGGTGATCAGCAATTCTAGGATATTTCGATTTTGCGATTTCAAGTTGATCTCTCGTCGAGCAGATACTTCATGGAAGTGGAAGCCCTGATATAGATGCCTGACAAACTCTGTATTGCTGTTGCTCACCGCCCAGCGAACACCACGTGAATCCAGGTCTCGACACAGTGAGGCAAGCCTAAAATGTTCGGCTTCACGGAACTGGTTCTCAGTGTAACGGTTGAAATCGGAGTGCCCTCCGAGTTTGTAATAAGGTGGATCTAAGTACACAAAATCTTGATTTGAGACGTCGGCCAACGCAAGCTCAAAATCACCGGCCAGTATCGTAGTGTGTGCCAGTGAGGCCGACACTGATTCAAGATTCTCGGGATCGTAGTAGCGTCGGTCATAGGCACCATAAGGCACGTTGAACTGCCCCTTTCGATTCACCCGAAACAGACCACGAAAACAGGTTTTGTTTAGGTAGATAAAGTGCGCTGCTCGTACCTCAGCGGATAGTTCGTACGGGTTTTGACTGCGGATCCGAAGGTAGTCTTCTTTGGTGTTCGGAAGCTTATCGAGAATCCCTGCGACTTGCTGCCAGTTGTCTCGAACCGTCCGGTAGGTATCAATTAACCAACGGTTATGATCATTGATGACTGCGGTCTCTGGACACAAGCTGAAGAACAGACTGCCTCCACCCACAAACGGCTCAAAATACCGGTCGTAATCGCTCGGGAAAAAAGGGATAAGTTGGTTTGCGAGCGACTGCTTGCCACCAGCCCATTTGATAAATGGTTTTGCTTGGATCTCGAGCCTGAACATGTTCCCTAATGCCATCCTTGTTTTGTGCCGAGCAGCGTTTCAATCAGAAATGATACTCATAGTATGTGGACTGTCAAGTATCATTTGCTGATGCTGCGGGATCTTTAATAAGGCCTTCAATGAGATCAACATGGAAAAAAGGAATGCAGTCTGCGTGCTGTTTGGAGAAACCGTAAGGGCACTCCGAAAGTCGCAGGGTTTTTCGCAAGAAGAATTTGCTGATCACGCAGGCATCCACCGGACATACATGGGTGGGATTGAAAGAGGCGAAAGGAATCCTACCCTAACGACGATCTCCAGGATAGCGGAAGCCTTGGGCGTTCCTATAGACGAACTTTTCGCTGGGGAAAGCCATGCCTGATAGGCATGAGATTCACCTAACCGACAACGAACGGCTTTCCGAACTTGAACCGGAAAGCGTTCATCTCACTGTAACTAGCCCCCCGTACGTCACGACCGAATTCCGGCGCGGGCAGGAGTTTGATTACGACGGTTTTATTTCTCACTTTGAGCATGTCTGCGAGCTTGTTTACCGGGCGACCGTTCCCGGGGGTCGATACGCCCTTAATGTCGCTGATATCGTCACCAAGTATCGTTACAGCGACGACACCGTTATCGGTCGCGTTCCGCTTGGCGCAGACTGTCTGAAGGCAGCCGAGAAATCAGGATTCCGACTCCTGGAGCGTTTTATCTGGGACAAAGGGTACACCCGAAATTTCAGAGGCCCTCTGCTTGGTAGCTACCCTTACCCCATGACTCTTTTCAACAATAACTACTTTGAATACATTTTCGTGCTCAAGAAACCCGGTAAGCGGAAATGCCCTCAGCCAATCCGAGAACAGAGCAGAATCTCACTTGATGAATGGCGAACTTGGTGCCAGCAGTGGTGGCGCGTAGAAAGCCAAACTGAAAGGTTCAATTTCCACCGAGCAATATTCCCTGTTGAAATCCCTTACCGATTGATTCGCATGTATTCGTACCAGGGCGACGTCGTTCTCGATCCATACATTGGCACGGGCGCAACCATGATTGCAGCGGCCCAGTGCGGGCGAAGCTCTGTCGGCTTTGAAATCGATCCGGCTTGCGAGGAGTACATCAACCATCGACTTACCTTTGAGCAAAAACGAGATCCTGCTCTGGAGATTCCGGCCTATCAACTCATTAAATACGAGGATTAGCGCGTGAAAGGTATTGATAAGTGGCTTGCCCTTGGGTGGCGGCATCCCATGTGGGATGTTCACCGGTTTTATCTTTCCCTAGCCAAAAAGAAGAAATATCAGAAAGAATGGCTGGAAGAGCTGCGTGCCGAGAAGAAAATCGCCTTGCCCGACGGATCGGAGCTACCCATTGATCAAAAAACGGTAGATCTGTTCTTTGACTACTACCACGACAGAAACAAGCTGTTCGAAGAAGCGTTGGGCCTGCTTCGGACTGAAGAAGAAGCCTTGGAATACTGCGCTAAAAACAATATCAGTGTTCTGAAAACGGCCACCAAGAGCCAAGACCACCACCAATCGTCAAAATCCATGATTGCGGCAGTAACCCACACGGCCAGCCAGGTTTGTGCCGCTAAGGGCCTCGCTTTAGAGCCCGATCCTCAAGCCAGATGCGTCTGGTGCAATGATCATGACCTGCATGTATCGGCCCGAAATCTCGATGGTGCAATACCGGGCTTGGCGAATCCCTCAGTCGTGTGGGAAATCAAAGAATATTGGGGCAAAACCGGTGGTGGCAGCAAAATGAGTGATGCTGTTTACGAATGCCACTTGGTTGGCCTAGAGCTGAGAGAGTTCGAATCTCGCGGCGGTAAAAAAATCACTCACATTGTTTTTATAGACGGGAAACATCAGTGGGTAACTGATGTCCGGAAACCTGGCATGACCGACGAGTATATGCCGTATCGCCGAAGACTCGCTCAAAGGATAATGCGGTGCTCTCATTGACAGGAATACATGTCGCGATGGTGCGCGGCGGGGACGCCCATGATTGAGGTAGTCGGCCAATGCCTGAGCAAGCGCTGGCAATAGGGGTAGCACGAACGCGACACCGGTCTTTGGTCGCACGACACGCAGGGTGGCCGCTTGCCAATCAATATCGTCGAGCGTCAGACGGATCACCTCGCCTGCGCCCAGGCCATAGGTGCTCATCAGCAAGAGCAAGGCATAGTTGCGCAACCCTATGGACGAGCTGCGATCAATGGCGGCCAGGATGCGGCGGACATCGCCCCACGGCAGCGCCCGCAGTGGTTGTTCATAACGGCGCACGACCGGGGTAATGATGGATGGCGCCAAATCCGCAGATGCCTGCCCAGTTACCAGTAGAAAGCGCACGTAGACGCGCAGGCTACTGCCGATGTCGGCCGTGGTCGTACGCGCATGGCGCTGGCTGTAATCCACCAGAAACGCATCAACGTCTGTCAACTTCAGGTGCCGGAGTGGCCGATGCCGGGCGGCGATAAACGCCAGAAAGCAACGGATATGAGCCAGCTTCTTCTTGATGGTAGCTTCCGGGTTGCCACGATGTTGGCGTAGATGTTCGGCGAAACCCTGCAGTTCAGGCTCGGGCTCAGGCGTTCGATTCTTAGCGGGCTGCCAGTCAGGGACCCTTACGCCCAGGGTTCGTAAACCAAGAGCCCAGGCTCTCAGGGCCGACTTAGCCTGTTGACAGATATCCTCAGCATCGATCTGTCTCTGTCGCGCGTACCATTGAGCAAAGAGATGCACACCGGCCTGGGTCAGTTGATCATCCGCATCGAGGGCTTGTGCGATGCAATAGCGATGGAAACGGCGAATCCACCAGAGGTACTGAGCGATCGAAGACGACTTGAGACAGCGGTTATCCCGCCATACGTCCTGTACCTTGGCTAATCGGGTCTCAAAACCGGGTACCGTCATCTCGCTGTGCACTGTTCATCTCCGCTTGTGGCGTCAATGCCATGGTGACAACGTTAATACTGATGCGTGGGTGGGTCTGCCCCAGAGTAGTGTTGGATAAATTGTAAAACGGAGCCACGTCGGGCATACCCCAGCGGGGAAGGCAGCCCTGGCATATAAGCTGCGAGCCGGGATCGCAGGCACGTCAAAACTCTGGGTCGATGCAGCCGCTTCTGGAAGGACGTGATGCTGGGATGGCAGCCGGGAAACATCGCCGGTGCCATATCCAGTACCCCAGCCAATGACCCTCGTACGAGTCTGATCCGGCAGCGGGTCCATCGCACTGCGCTGGGTAAGGAAATATCGTCAGGTCGTAACGCATTTGCAGCGGCTTCCACACTGCCGGCGTGTTCCACGTGCAGGACGACTTGCTCCAAGGCTGCAAGTGTCCCCCGACAGATGAGAGGCCAGAAAGTCTGGTAACAAGCTGAAAGTGCAATGACCCTCCGGGCAATACCAGCGAGGTATCCGCGTACCAGCGGGCGTTACACGGGAATAGGTGCCATGTCGCGAGAACGAACAACCGCCCTGCGGGTGCAATGGGCAGGTTGGTAATATGGCCATGCGTCACCCTTGAGCTGCCACATAGGCGTCGCCCGAGAGTGGCGTCTCGAATCGGAGCTGCATCTGACGCCTGGATCGTGGAATTCCAACCGGTATTTTATCCCGACAAATGATCTTGAGCATCGCCTATCGGCACTATAATCTGACGTTTTACTCCGGATAAAAACTGACTCGGGATAATGGTCCCAGCATCCAATCCGGGTCAGGTTGTTGTCAAGGCACACCTTGCCATAGCCGGAGTAGCCATCGGCTTGCAGGATGCCCTGGAAGTCATCGAGCAGGCGCACCGGCACCTTGCCGCCCCGGGAGGGGTCGTACTCGAACAGTACCGATGGGTGTCCGGGTGGACCACCCCAGGTTACCCACATCCATTTGTCAGATTGGGCGGTTTTGCCATCCTCCTTGAGCACCTGGATCCGGGTTTCGTCGGCCTGGAGGTAATCGCTGCTGTTCTGCACTTCCCGCATCAGGTTGATCAGTGGTTTGAACACGTCATCCAGCCGGATGATCCAGTTGGCCATGCTGGTACGGCTGACCTCATGCCCCAGGCGTTTGAGCATCTGCTCCAGCCGGTACAGCGGCAGGCCATCGGCGTACTTGGAGGTGATGAGGTAGGCCCAGTGACGGCGTGGCGGTGCACTTACCCAGCGGATGAACCGGACGGAAGGCAGCGACGATGTGCTCGTCACCGTCTTGCTCGAACACCGCCTTTTCCTGCCAGTACTCCAGCACCTGTCTCTTATACACATCTCCGAGCCCACGAGACGGACTCC
>CAJXOQ010000026.1 GCA_913057975.1 uncultured Marinobacter sp. | reverse complement strand
GTCTGCGCTTCGCGATTCGCGAAGGTGGCCGTACCGTTGGTGCCGGCGTAGTCTCTAAGATCATCGAGTAATTGCTCTTTTTGAGTAAGAACTTGAAGTAAGTGCGCTGAGTTGTTTCGGTGCAGGCCAGTAGCTCAATTGGCAGAGCAGCGGTCTCCAAAACCGCAGGTTGGGGGTTCGATTCCCTCCTGGCCTGCCATTTTTTTAACATCCGGATACATAAGCTGATTCCTATGGAGTCAAAAGCCGATCGTTCGACCAGTAGCTTCGATGCAGTAAAGTGGCTGGTCGTATTTGTTCTGATTGCAGCGGGCGTCGTTGGCAATCAGTATTTTAATGCCGAGTCACTGCTGTATCGGGTGCTGGCTCTTGTAGCTCTTGCTCTGGTCGCTGCTTTTGTGGCGCTCCAAACTGAGCGTGGTCGGCGTTTTGCGACTTTGCTCAAGGAAGCCAGGGTTGAAATCCGGAAGGTTGTATGGCCCACCAGGCCGGAGCTGATCCAGACCACAGCCATCGTTGTTGTGTTTGTGTTGGTTGTGGCATTGATGCTGTGGGGTATGGATTCGTTGATCAGTTGGCTGGTCTCCGGAGTTATCGGGTAACAGGAGTGGGCAATGGCTAAGCGCTGGTACGTCGTTCATGCGTATTCTGGCTTTGAAAAGCACGTGATGCGCACTCTCAGGGAGCGTGTTGCTCTCAATGACTTGGAAGAGAAGTTCGGCGAAATTCTTGTGCCGACTGAAGAAGTCGTTGAGATGCGTGACGGGAAGAAGCGCAAGAGTGAGCGCAAGTTCTATCCCGGCTACGTTCTGGTGCAGATGGAAATGGATGACGGCACCTGGCACCTGGTCAAGAATACGCCCAGGGTTCTTGGTTTCATTGGTGGTACCAAGGATAAGCCAGCACCAATTACAGAGCGTGAGGCAGAGGCCATTCTTCGCCGTGTTGAAAGCGGTGCTGACAAGCCCAAGCCGAAGACTCTGTTCGAGCCGGGCGAGATTGTTCGCGTCACAGAAGGGCCGTTTGCGGACTTCAATGGCGTGGTGGAAGAAGTTGACTACGACAAGAGTCGGGTCAAGGTTGCTGTGTTGATTTTCGGTCGTTCAACTCCGGTAGAGCTGGAGTTCGGGCAAGTCGAAAAAGACTAAGCGGCAGCCTTACATGCTGAGAGCTCGCGCGCTATGGCGACGCGGGCTTTTTGTGTCTGCTACTGGCAGTTGTAAAAACAGGGGAGCCGAGAGGCGTTCGCACCCACAGGAGAAATATCATGGCTAAGAAGATTGAAGCGTACATCAAGCTTCAGGTTGCTGCCGGCAAGGCCAACCCGAGTCCCCCCGTTGGTCCCGCACTGGGTCAGCGTGGCGTAAACATCATGGAGTTCTGTAAAGCGTTCAACGCACAGACCCAGGATATGGAGCCGGGCCTGCCGATTCCTACTGTTATCACCGTTTACAGTGATCGCAGCTTTACCTTTATCACCAAGACTCCGCCCGCACCGGTGCTGCTGAAGAAAGCAGCCGGTATTAAGAGCGGCTCTGGTCGTCCCAACACGGACAAGGTCGGCACGGTAACCCGTGACCAGTTGGAAGAGATTGCCAAGACCAAAGAGCCGGATCTGACTGCAGCTGATATGGATGCTGCGGTTCGTACCATTGCCGGAACTGCCCGTAGCATGGGCCTGAACGTGGAGGGCCTGTAACATGGCGAAGCTGAGCAAGCGTCAGAAGCTTATTCGTGAAAAGGTAGACTCTACTCGTTCCTACTCTGTCGACGAAGCAGTTGCACTGCTGGTTGAGCTGGGCCAGAACGTGAAGTTCAAAGAGTCTGTCGACGTAGCCGTCAATCTGGGCGTTGACGCACGTAAATCCGACCAGGTTGTCCGTAGCAGCACTGTTCTGCCTCACGGCACCGGCAAGACCGTTCGCGTCGCTGTATTTACCCAGGGCGCCAATGCCGAGAAAGCAACGGCTGCTGGTGCAGACGTTGTAGGCATGGACGATCTGGCGGACGAAGTTAAGAAAGGCAACATGGATTTCGACGTGGTTATCGCCACTCCGGACGCTATGCGTGTTGTCGGTCAGCTGGGCCAGATCCTTGGTCCTCGTGGCCTGATGCCGAATCCGAAAGTCGGCACGGTTACTCCGGATGTTGAGACTGCCGTAAAGAACGCCAAGGCGGGTCAGGTGCGTTACCGCACTGACAAGAACGGTATTATCCATGCGCCGATGGGTAACGTGGAATTCTCTGCGCAGAACATCAAGGAAAATCTTGAGTCTCTGATCGCGGATCTGAAAAAGGCCAAGCCGTCTTCTTCGAAAGGTGTCTACCTCAAGAAGGTAACCCTGTCGTCGACGATGGGTCCTGGTCTGACTATCGACCAGAGCGCTCTGAGCATCTGAGGCTTTGTTCGGTAGTTACTTTGTAGTCTGGGCGGAAGCCAAGGCTGTCAAAGACCGCAGGCCCCTGAAGCGCTCTTGTTATTGGAGAGACGCTGGAAGGGTTAAAGCAATGCCTGCGCAGACGGTGTGAAGACGTTCTCTCTGAACCCAAACACCGTTGGGAGCCCCGCGAGGGGTATATGTGGGTTTGCCGGGAATATGCCCGGCGAAATCGAGGAGAAATCCAGTGGCAATTAGACTCGAAGACAAGAAAGCGATCGTCGCTGAAGTCAACGAGACTGCCGGTGGTGCTCTGTCTGTTGTTCTGGCTGACTACCGTGGTATCACCTCAGGTGATATGACGGCGCTGCGAGCGAAGGCCCGCGCTGAAAGCGTTCATCTGAAGGTTGTTCGTAACAACCTGGCGAAGATCGCAATCCGCGGTACTGAGTTCGAGTGTATTGATGCGGCGCTGGTCGGCCCGACAATTCTGGCGTTCTCTATGGAAGATCCGGGTGCGGCTGCGCGCCTGCTGAAGGATTTTGCCAAAGAGAAAGAGGCATTCGAGATCAAGGGCCTGGCTGTCGGCGGTGAGCTGATGGGCGCAGACCAGATTGATCGCCTTGCCAAGCTGCCGACACGCCACGAGGCGTTGACGATGCTGGCCGCTGTAACACAGGCACCGATCACCAAGCTTGCGCGGACACTGAACGAAGTTCCAACGAAAGTGACCCGTGCTGTTGCGGCAGTTCGAGACCAGAAGCAAGAAGCTGCTTGATTCTGTTGAACACCATTTTTATATTTTTGGGAGAAAGTCATGGCTCTGTCTAACGAAGACATTTTGAACGCAATTGCCGAAATGAGCGTAATGGACGTTGTTGCGCTGGTTGAAGCAATGGAAGAAAAATTCGGCGTATCCGCCGCTGCTGCTGTAGCTGCTGCTCCGGCTGCCGCCGGTGGCGAAGCCGCTGCTGTTGAAGAGCAGACTGAATTTGACGTTGTTCTTACCGGTCCTGGTGAGAAGAAAGTTAACGTCATCAAGGCCGTTCGTGAACTGACTGGCCTGGGTCTGAAAGAAGCGAAAGAGATGGTCGACAGCGCTCCTTCCGTTATCAAGGAAGCAGCGAGCAAAGACGACGCTGAAGAAGCCAAGAAGAAGCTTGAGGAAGCAGGCGCTTCTGTTGAGCTCAAGTAAGAGTTGGCTTTTGATCGAAACCGTGCGTTAAGCATGGACAGGCTGGTGGCCATGTGCCACCGGCCTTTTTCTGTTGTATACGCTATAGACTCTGAACGCCGATTCAGTGGTGCTGTCAGAATCTATAACCTACAGCGAGAGTCTTGTTCAAGACGGCGCAGTAAGCCGAGCAATTCGGCCCCGAAGCATGAAAATGGTTGCTTCTTGATACCAGGTATCAGGTCTAAAGCTGGGGAATGCAGATGACTTACTCCTATACTGAGAAAAAGCGGATTCGCAAAGATTTTAGTAAATTGCCGTCCGTGATGGATGTTCCCTATTTGCTGTCTATACAGCTGGATTCGTTCCGGGACTTCCTCCAAAGTGAAGCCGCGCCCGAAAATCGTCGGGAAACCGGTCTCCACGCAGCATTCAAATCCGTATTCCCGATTGTCAGTTATTCTGGCAACGCCGCACTCGAATACGTGAGTTACCGCATCGGCGAGCCGGTATTTGACGTCAAGGAATGCCAGCTTAGGGGCGTAACCTACGCAGCACCGCTGCGGGTGAAAGTAAGACTTATCATTTACGATAAGGAATCGTCCAACAAGGCGATCAAGGATATTAAAGAGCAGGAAGTCTACATGGGCGAAATGCCCCTGATGACCGAGAACGGTACCTTCGTTATCAACGGTACCGAGCGTGTTATCGTTTCCCAGCTCCACCGTTCACCCGGTGTGTTCTTCGATCACGACAAAGGTAAGACCCACTCGTCAGGTAAGCTGTTGTATTCGGCGCGAGTGATTCCTTACCGTGGTTCCTGGCTGGACTTCGAGTTTGACGCCAAGGACTCGGTCTTTGTTCGTATTGACCGTCGCCGCAAGCTGCCCGCGTCTATCCTCCTGCGTGCCCTGGGTTATAACTCAGAGCAGATGCTGGAGATGTTCTTTGATACCAGTAAGTTCAGTATCGGTCCTGAAGTGTGCAAGCTCGAGCTGGTTCCAAGCCGCCTGCGCGGTGACATTGCCACGTTCGACATCAAGGACAAAAAGGGCTCTGTCATCGTTGAAGAGGGGCGCCGGATCACCGCTCGTCATATCAAGCAGCTTGAAAAAGCGGGCCTGACCGAGCTGGAAGTGCCGACGGAATACCTTTACGGCCGTGTACTCTCGAAAGACATGGTGGACACCAAGTCCGGAGAGGTTCTGGTTGAGTGTAATACCGAGCTGACCGAAGAAGTCGTCACCAAAATTCTCGACGCTGGCGTCACAGAAATCGAAACTCTGTACACCAACGATCTGGATTGTGGTCCGTTCATGTCGGACACGCTGCGTATCGACCCAACCCGCACGCCTCTGGAGGCACTGGTTGAGATCTATCGCATGATGCGCCCGGGCGAGCCGCCCACCAAGGAGTCGGCTGAGAACCTGTTCAACAACCTGTTCTTCTCTGAAGAACGGTATGACCTGTCCTCCGTTGGCCGCATGAAGCTGAACCGTCGCCTGCGTCGCGAAGAAAGCACTGGCGAAGGCACGTTGACCCATAGCGACATCATCGACGTCCTCAAGACGCTGATCGATATTCGTAACGGTCAGGGCAATGTCGACGACATTGACAACCTGGGCAACCGTCGAGTTCGTTGTGTGGGTGAAATGGCGGAGAACCAGTTCCGTGTCGGCCTGGTGCGCGTTGAGCGTGCCGTGCGCGAGCGTTTGAGTCTTGCGGAAAGCGAAGGCCTGATGCCTCAGGACCTGATCAACGCCAAGCCGGTAGCGGCTGCGGTGAAGGAGTTCTTCGGCTCCAGCCAGTTGTCCCAGTTCATGGATCAGAACAACCCGCTGTCGGAAGTGACTCACAAGCGCCGTATTTCGGCTCTTGGGCCTGGCGGCCTGACCCGTGAGCGTGCCGGCTTCGAGGTTCGAGATGTGCATCCGACCCATTACGGTCGCGTATGTCCTATCGAGACGCCGGAAGGCCCGAACATCGGTCTGATCAACTCGCTGGCAACCTATGCCCGCTCCAACTCCTACGGTTTCCTCGAGAGTCCGTACCGGAAGGTAGTTGAAGGCGAGGTCACCGATGAAGTGGTATATCTCTCGGCTATTGAAGAGAGCAACTACATCATCGCCCAGGCCAGTGCGGCAATGGACGAGAACAAGCGTCTGTCTGATGAGCTGGTAACGGTTCGTCATCAGAACGAGTTCACGGTAACGCCCCCGGAAAACGTCAACTTCATGGACGTTTCACCGCGTCAGGTAGTGTCGGTGGCAGCTTCGCTGATTCCGTTCCTGGAGCACGACGACGCCAACCGCGCACTGATGGGCTCCAACATGCAGCGCCAGGCGGTTCCGACGTTGCGTTCGCAGGTGCCCTTGGTAGGTACTGGTGTTGAACGCACCGTGGCCCAGGACTCTGGCGTTTGCGTAACCGCTCGTCGCGGTGGTGTGATCGAGAGCGTCGATGCGGCCCGTATCGTGGTACGTGTCAACGACGACGAGACTGAAGCCGGTGATGCTGGTGTGGATATCTACAACCTCACCAAGTACACCCGTTCGAACCAGAACACCTGTATCAACCAGCGTTCCATTGTTAACCAGGGCGATGAAATTGCCCGTGGTGACGTGCTGGCTGACGGCCCGTCCGTGGATCTGGGTGAGCTGGCTCTGGGGCAGAACATGCGTATCGCGTTCATGCCCTGGAACGGTTACAACTTTGAGGACTCCATCCTCATTTCCGAGAAAGTGGTTCAGGAAGATCGCCTGACCACCATCCACATTCAGGAACTGACCTGTGTGGCTCGGGATACCAAGCTGGGTAGCGAGGAAATCACCGCGGATATTCCGAACGTTGGTGAAAGTGCACTGTCCAAGCTGGATGAGTCCGGCATCGTGTATATCGGTGCGGAAGTAGGCCCTGGCGATATCCTGGTTGGCAAGGTGACACCTAAGGGTGAAACCCAGCTGACGCCGGAGGAGAAGCTGCTGAGGGCCATCTTCGGTGAGAAAGCTTCGGACGTGAAGGACACGTCCTCACGTGTGCCCACTGGCACCCGTGGCACGGTTATCGACGTTCAGGTCTTTACCCGTGACGGCATCGAAAAGGACACACGTGCCCAGTCCATCGAAAAAGAGCAGTTGGACGAGTATCGCAAGGACCTGAAGGACGAGTACCGCATTGTAGAGGGTGCCACCTTCGAACGCTTGACCAATGCCCTCAAGGGGCAGGAAGTCATCAGTGGTCCAGGCCTGAAGAAAGGCGCCAAGCTGGACGAGTCGTACCTGGCAGAGTTGCCGCGCGACGATTGGTTCAAGCTGCGGATGAAGGACGAGGCGCTGAACGAGCTGCTTGAGAAATCCGAGCAGGGTCTTGAAGATCGTAAGAAAGAACACGAAGCGCGCTTTGACGATAAGAAAGGCAAGCTTCAGCAGGGTGATGACCTTGCTCCAGGTGTTCTCAAGATCGTCAAGGTGTACCTCGCGATCAAGCGTCGGATTCAGCCGGGCGATAAGATGGCCGGCCGTCACGGTAACAAGGGTGTTATCTCGGCAGTGATGCCGATCGAGGACATGCCTTACGACGAGTATGGCAATACCGTTGATATCGTGCTGAACCCGCTGGGTGTTCCGTCGCGGATGAACGTCGGTCAGGTTCTTGAAACGCACCTGGGTGCAGCAGCCAAAGGGCTGGGTGAGCGCATCAGCCAGATGCTGGATGAGCAGCGTAAGATCGCTGAGCTCCGCAATTTGCTGGACGAGATCTATAACCACTCGGACGAGGTCACCAAGGTGGACCTGGATTCGCTGAGCGACAAAGAGATCCTGGCCCTGGCTAACAATCTGCGCACAGGTGTCCCCATGGCAACGCCGGTCTTCGACGGTGCCAAGGAAGCAGAGGTCAAGCGTATGCTTGAGCTGGCAGGTCTGAGTACGACTGGCCAGACTGTGTTGTATGACGGCCGTACGGGTGATGAATTTGACCGCCCGGTAACGGTTGGCTACATGTACATCCTCAAGCTGAACCACTTGATCGACGACAAGATGCACGCTCGTTCCACCGGTTCGTACAGCCTGGTTACCCAGCAGCCGCTGGGTGGTAAGGCGCAGTTCGGTGGTCAGCGCTTCGGTGAGATGGAAGTGTGGGCACTCGAGGCCTACGGTGCGGCGTATACGCTGCAGGAAATGCTTACCGTGAAGTCTGATGATGTGAATGGTCGGACCAAGATGTACAAGAACATTGTCGATGGCGATCATCGTATGGAGCCGGGCATGCCCGAGTCCTTCAATGTTCTGGTCAAGGAAATCCGCTCGCTGGGTATCGACATCGAGCTGGAATCCGACTGAGCCGAATTGTTTTTGGCAGCGTGAGCGGGTACCGGTCGGTACCCGCCCGAGAATAACGCCATCCGGAGCTGTTACTGATGAAAGATTTGCTGAATCTTCTCAAAAACCAGAACCAGAAGCAGGAATTTGACGCCATCCGTATTGGCCTGGCGTCGCCTGACATGATCCGTTCATGGTCTTTTGGTGAGGTCAAAAAGCCTGAGACCATCAACTACCGTACGTTCAAGCCTGAGCGTGACGGTCTTTTCTGTGCCAAGATCTTCGGCCCGATCAAGGATTACGAGTGCCTGTGCGGCAAGTACAAGCGGCTCAAGCACCGTGGTGTCATCTGCGAGAAGTGCGGTGTTGAAGTGGCACTGGCCAGTGTGCGCCGTGAGCGCATGGGTCACATCGAGCTCGCCAGCCCGGTCGCCCACATCTGGTTCCTGAAATCACTGCCGTCCCGCATCGGTCTGATGCTGGACATGACCCTGCGCGATATCGAGCGGGTCCTGTATTTTGAGTCGTTCATCGTGATCGAGCCGGGTATGACTACCCTCGAGCGCGGTCAATTGCTGAACGACGAGCAGTATTACGAAGCCCTTGAAGAGTTCGGTGACGAATTCGATGCCCGCATGGGTGCCGAAGCCGTCCAGGAGCTGCTGGAAGGTATTGATCTGCAGGCCGAGGTTGAGGCCCTGCGGGAAGAGATTCCCCAGACCAACTCCGAGACCAAGATCAAGAAGTTCAGCAAGCGCCTGAAGATTCTTGAGGCTTTCCTGTATTCCGGCAACAAGCCGGGCGACATGGTGATGACCGTTCTGCCTGTTCTGCCGCCGGATCTTCGTCCGCTGGTGCCGTTGGATGGTGGCCGTTTTGCCACTTCTGACCTGAACGACCTGTATCGCCGGGTGATCAACCGTAACAACCGCCTCAAGCGCCTGTTGGAGCTGAATGCTCCGGACATTATTGTGCGCAACGAGAAGCGGATGCTACAGGAAGCGGTTGATGCGCTGTTGGATAACGGCCGTCGTGGTCGCGCCATCACTGGCACCAACAAGCGTCCGCTGAAGTCCCTGGCCGACATGATCAAGGGTAAGCAAGGTCGCTTCCGTCAGAACCTGCTCGGTAAGCGTGTGGACTACTCCGGTCGTTCTGTGATCGTGGTTGGTCCGTACCTGCGTCTGCACCAGTGTGGTCTGCCCAAGAAGATGGCTTTGGAGCTGTTCAAGCCGTTCATCTTCTCGAAGCTTGAGCACCGTGGCTTGGCGACCACCATCAAGGCCGCCAAGAAGATGGTCGAGCGTGAGGAAGGCGTGGTCTGGGATATCCTGGACGAGGTCATCCGTGAGCATCCGATCATGCTGAACCGGGCACCGACTCTTCACCGTCTGGGTATCCAGGCGTTCGAGCCGGTACTGATCGAAGGCAAGGCCATTCAGCTGCATCCGCTGGTGTGTGCGGCCTACAACGCCGACTTCGACGGTGACCAGATGGCGGTACACGTACCGCTGACCCTGGAAGCCCAGCTCGAAGCCCGGGCGTTGATGATGTCCACCAACAACGTGCTGTCGCCGGCCAACGGCGAGCCGATCATCGTGCCGTCCCAGGACGTGGTGCTGGGTCTTTACTACATGACCCGCGAGCGCAAGAGTGCCGTCGGTGAAGGCATGGTGTTTGCCGATGTTAAAGAAGCGCACCGTGCCTATGGTGCTGGCAAGGTTGACCTTCAGGCGATCGTCAAGGTCCGGGTCAAGGAAGTCACGATCCAGGAAGACGGCGAGCGTACCGAAGAGTACAAGATCGTTGACACCACGGTCGGTCGTGCGCTGTTGTTCGATATCGTTCCTGACGGCCTGTCCTATGAGCTGGTCAACAAGCCGATGGTCAAGAAGTCGATCTCGAATCTGATCAACACCTGTTACCGTGATGCCGGCCTCAAGGATACCGTTATCTTTGCTGACCAGCTCATGTACATGGGCTACCACTATGCGACGGTTTCCGGTATCTCGATCGGCTTCAACGACTTCGAGATTCCTCCGGAGAAATACGAGCTGGTGGATGCTGCCTCCGAAGAAGTCAAGGACATCGAGACCCAGTACGCATCCGGTCTGCTGACCCAGGGTGAGAAGTACAACAAGGTTATCGATATCTGGTCCCGTGCCAACGACAAGGTGTCGAAGGCGATGATGGATCGGCTCTCGAAGGAGCAGGTTATCGGGCCAGACGGCAAACCGGTTAAGGGTGAGGACGGCGAAGACCTGATGCAGGAGTCGTTCAACTCGGTCTACATGATGGCTGATTCCGGTGCCCGGGGTTCCGCGGCTCAGATTCGCCAGCTGGCTGGTATGCGTGGCCTGATGGCGAAGCCGGACGGCTCCATCATCGAGACGCCGATCACTGCGAACTTCCGCGAGGGTCTGAACGTACTCCAGTACTTCATATCCACCCACGGTGCCCGTAAGGGTCTGGCGGATACGGCGCTGAAGACCGCGAACTCAGGTTACCTGACTCGCCGTCTGGTAGACGTTTCCCAGGATCTGGTCGTTACCGAAACCGACTGTGGTACCGAAGAAGGTCTGCTGATGACGCCGCACATCGAGGGTGGCGACGTTGTTGTACCGCTGGGTGATCGTGTGCTTGGTCGTGTTACGGCCCGTGCAGCCTTTACGCCAACGGACAAGGACAATGCCGTTGTCGAGGCCGGCGTCCTGCTGGACGAGAAAGCGGTTGAATCCCTTGAGCGTGCCGGTGTGGACGAAGTCTGGGTTCGCTCTGCGATCACCTGTGAAACTCGCCACGGTATCTGCTCGAAGTGTTATGGCCGTGACCTGGCCCGTGGCCACGAGGTCAATGTGGGTGAGGCTGTCGGTGTTATCGCCGCACAGTCCATCGGTGAGCCGGGTACCCAGCTGACCATGCGTACGTTCCACATCGGTGGTGCTGCAAGCCGGGCGTCCGCGGTCGACAACATTCAGGTCAAGCACGGCGGCACCGTTCGTCTGCACAACCTGAAATCGATCGAGAAGAGCGACGGCACTCTGGTTGTTGTGTCGCGTTCGTCAGCGCTGGCCATTGCCGATGAGCAGGGTCGTGAGCGTGAGTGGTACAAGCTGCCCTATGGTGCGGTGCTGTCCGTCAAGCACGGTGACACCGTGGAAGCTGGAGTTGCCGTTGCCAAGTGGGACCCGCACACGCACCCGATCATCGCCGAAGCGGAAGGTACTGCCAAGTTCGTCAACATGGATCAGGGCATTACCGTCCGCACCCAGACCGATGAACTGACAGGTCTTTCCACGATGGAGGTCATCGACCCGAAAGAGCGTCCGGCCGCTGGTAAGGACATCCGTCCTGCGATACAGCTGATCGACGACAAGGGTAACGATGTCGAGTTGCCAGGTGGTGGTACCGCGATCTTCTTCCTGCCAGCCAACGCGCTGGTGACCATGGCCAATGGCGCCAAGATCGAGCTGGGTGACGTGGTTGCCCGTATTCCGCAGGAAAGCTCGAAGACCCGGGATATCACCGGTGGTCTGCCGCGGGTCGCCGACCTGTTCGAGGCCCGTCGCCCGAAAGAGTCGTCCATCCTGGCCGAAGTCAGTGGTGTGGTGTCCTTCGGCAAGGAAACCAAGGGCAAGAAGCGCCTGGTGATCACGCCGAAGGATGCGGATCCGTATGAGGTGCTGATTCCCAAGCATCGCCAGATGAACGTGTTCGAGGGTGAAACGGTCGAGAAGGGTGAGGTTATCTCTGATGGCCCGTCCAACCCGCACGATATCCTTCGTCTTCTGGGTGTGGTTGCGTTGGCCAAGTACATCACCAACGAAATCCAGGACGTTTACCGTCTGCAGGGTGTTGTCATCAACGATAAGCATATTGAGGTTATCGTTCGACAGATGCTGCGTAAGGTAGAGATCACTGATGCCGGTGATACCAGCCTGCTGGCTGGCGATCAGGTGGAAATCACCCAGTTCATGGAAGAGAACGAAAAAGCGGAAGCGGCGGACAAGGAAACCGCGCGTTGCGAGCGCTTGCTGTTGGGTATCACCAAGGCTTCTCTGGCGACAGAGTCGTTCATTTCCGCGGCATCGTTCCAGGAAACCACACGGGTTCTGACCGAAGGCGCCGTCACCGGCAAGCGGGATTACCTCCGTGGCCTGAAGGAAAACGTGGTCGTTGGTCGCTTGATTCCGGCTGGCACCGGTCTGGCATACCACGCCGAACGCCGCCGCAAGCGTGACCTGGAAGAGCAGGGCGTAACGGCAGCGGATGTCGAAGAAGCTCTGAGTGCCGAGCTCAACCGCGAAAGTTGAGTTGGCCGGTAACGCCACCCGCCGGTAGTTACTTACTCGGCGGGTGGTTAAAAAGAGATCAGTCATCTTGACTGTTCAAGGGCGCAGGCTTAAACTTGCGACCCTCAAATTTTACCCCCGCCTGTCGGGGGTAAGTTTCATTGATACGGTTTTTTGGAGTTTGCTTACATGGCAACGATTAATCAGTTGGTGCGTAAGCCTCGTAAACGCAAAGCGGCCAAGAGCGACGTTCCTGCTCTGCAGGCTTGCCCGCAGCGCCGTGGTGTTTGTACTCGTGTGTACACCACAACGCCGAAGAAGCCGAACTCAGCACTGCGTAAAGTGTGCCGTGTTCGCCTGACCAACGGCTACGAGGTTTCCTCATACATTGGTGGTGAAGGTCACAACCTTCAGGAGCACAGTGTTGTGCTGATCCGTGGCGGTCGAGTAAAAGACCTTCCGGGTGTGCGCTATCACACTGTTCGCGGAACACTGGACACCCAGGGTGTGCAGAACCGTAAGCAGGGCCGCTCCAAGTACGGTGCAAAACGACCCAAGTCCTGATGTCCCACACGGGTGTCTTTTATCGTTGCTACGTAGAACGGTAAGAGTAAGGCTGAGTAGCTGATGCTATCTCAGGGGTTCCTGAAGACCTTTTAATAGATAAGGGCTTATCGATGCCTAGAAGAAGAGTTGCAGCAAAACGGGAAATTATCCCGGATCCCAAATTCGGCAGTGCACGGCTGGCCAAGTTCATCAACCATGTGATGGAAAGCGGCAAAAAAGCTGTTGCTGAGCGCATTGTTTATGGCGCGCTCGATATCGTTGCCGACAAGTCCAAGGAAGAGCCGATCGACATGTTCGAGAAGGCCCTGGAAAACATCCAGCCGATGGTCGAAGTTAAATCCCGTCGTGTGGGTGGTGCTACCTACCAGGTGCCTGTCGAAGTACGGCCTTCCCGTCAGAACGCGCTGGCCATGCGCTGGCTCGTAGAATTTTCACGGAAGCGTGGTGAAAAGTCCATGGCGCAGCGTCTGGCAGGTGAGATTCTGGATGCCGCTGATAGCAAGGGCTCCGCTGTTAAGAAGCGCGAAGACGTTCATCGCATGGCGGAAGCCAACAAGGCGTTCTCTCACTTCCGTTTCTAATAAGCCGAGGTTTATACAGTGGCACGTAAGACTCCGATCAAGCGATACAGAAACATTGGTATTGTCGCGCACGTTGATGCCGGCAAGACGACAACCACCGAGCGGGTACTGTTTTACACAGGTATTTCCCACAAGATCGGTGAAGTCCATGACGGCGCGGCCACCATGGACTGGATGGAGCAGGAGCAGGAGCGTGGTATCACCATCACGTCTGCTGCAACGACCTGTTTCTGGCAGGGCATGGATAAGCAGTATCCTGAGCACCGCATCAACATCATCGACACTCCGGGGCACGTTGACTTTACCATCGAGGTAGAGCGTTCACTGCGTGTGCTCGACGGTGCTGTCGTGGTTTTCTGTGGCTCCTCCGGCGTTGAGCCGCAGTCCGAGACTGTATGGCGTCAGGCCAACAAGTACGAAGTGCCTCGCATGGTGTTCGTCAACAAGATGGACCGTGCTGGCGCCAACTTCCTGCGTGTTGTCGAGCAAATCAAAAAGCGTCTGGGTGCGAATTGTGTGCCGGTTCAGTTGCCGATTGGCGCTGAAGACGAATTTGCCGGTGTCATTGACCTGATCCGTAACAAGGCGATTTACTGGAATCAGGATGATGCGGGTGCTACCTACGAGGAACGTGATGTTCCTGCTGAGATGACTGACGAAGTCGCTCAGTATCGCGAAGAGATGATGGAAGCGGCGGCGGAAGCCAATGAAGAGCTGATGGAGCGCTACCTCGAAGAAGGCGAACTGGGCATCGACGACATCAAGAAAGGTCTGCGTATGCGTACGCTTGCCAATGAGATTGTTGTTGCGACCTGTGGTTCTGCGTTCAAGAACAAGGGTGTTCAGGCTGTTCTGGATTCCGTCATTGAATTCCTGCCGGCTCCTGACGAAGTAAAAGCCATCCGTGGTGAAGTCGATGAAGACGGCTCCGAAGAGACGCGTCAGGCTGATGATGATGCTCCGTTTGCGGCGCTGGCCTTCAAGATTGCTACCGACCCGTTTGTTGGCAACCTGACATTTTTCCGCGTGTATTCCGGCAAGCTTGAATCCGGTAACGCTGTATACAACTCCGTAAAGGCAAAGAAAGAGCGTGTCGGGCGGATGGTGCAGATGCACTCGAAGGATCGTCAGGAAATCAAGGAAGTTCTGGCAGGTGATATAGCTGCTGCGATCGGCCTTAAGAACGTCACCACCGGTGACACTCTCTGTGACGAGAATCATAAGATTATTCTTGAGCGCATGGAGTTTCCGGATCCGGTTATATCTGTAGCCGTTGAGCCGAAATCGAAAGCCGATCAGGAGAAGATGGGCGTTGCGCTCGGTAAGCTCGCCCAGGAAGATCCGTCTTTCCAGGTCCGCACCGACGAAGAGTCTGGTCAGACCATCATCTCCGGTATGGGTGAGCTTCACCTGGATATCATCGTTGACCGTATGCGTCGCGAGTTCAAGGTGGAAGCGAATATCGGTAAGCCTCAGGTGGCCTACCGTGAGTGCATCCGCAAGAACGTGGATGTTGAAGGTAAGTTCGTGCGTCAGTCTGGCGGTCGTGGTCAGTATGGTCACGTCAAGCTCAAGCTTGAGCCGTTGCCTCTTGATGAGGAAGATGGCGAGAACTTCATCTTCGTGAACGAAATCGTTGGTGGTGTGGTTCCGAAGGAATACATCCCTGCCGTTCAGCAGGGTATCCAGGAGCAGATGCAGAATGGGTGTCTGGCTGGTTATCCTCTGCTACGGATTAAGGCGACGTTGTACGACGGGTCCTACCACGATGTTGACTCCAACGAGATGGCGTTCAAGGTTGCTGGCTCGATGGCTATGAAGAAAGGTGCGCTGGAAGCCAGTCCGGCCCTTCTTGAGCCGCTGATGAGAGTCGAGGTCGCCACCCCTGAAGACTACATGGGTGACGTTGTCGGCGATCTTAACCGTCGTCGTGGCCTGGTTCAGGGTATGGAAGATACCCCGTCGGGCAAGACGATTCGTGCCGAGGTTCCGTTGTCGGAGATGTTCGGTTACGCCACCGATCTGCGTTCTGCAACGCAAGGTCGGGCGTCTTATGCGATGGAGTTCTCCCGCTATATGGAAGCTCCTTCGAACATTGCCGAAGCGATCATTAAAAAGGGTTGATCCCCAGGACTTAAGAAACAGGAAGAGGTGTAACCGTGTCTAAAGCAAAATTTGAGCGTAATAAGCCGCACGTAAACGTGGGCACCATTGGCCACGTAGACCATGGCAAGACCACGCTGACAGCCGCGCTGACTCGTGTGTGTCACGAAGTGTGGGGTACTGGTAGTGCAAGCGCATTCGACCAGATCGATAACGCACCGGAAGAGAAGGCGCGTGGTATCACCATCGCGACGTCTCACGTTGAGTACGATTCACCGGCGCGTCACTACGCGCACGTTGACTGCCCGGGCCACGCTGACTACGTGAAGAACATGATCACGGGTGCGGCGCAGATGGACGGCGCAATCCTGGTTTGCTCCGCAGCTGACGGCCCCATGCCGCAGACTCGCGAGCACATCCTACTGTCCCGCCAGGTTGGCGTTCCTTTCATTGTTGTGTTCCTGAACAAGGCGGACATGGTTGATGACGAGGAGCTGCTGGAGCTGGTCGAGATGGAAGTTCGCGAACTGCTGAGCCAGTACGACTTCCCGGGCGACGACACGCCGATCGTTACCGGTTCCGCGCTGATGGCGCTGGAAGGTAAGGATGACAACGAAATGGGTACTACCGCTGTTAAGAAGCTGGTAGAAGCCCTGGACGAGTACATCCCGGATCCGGAGCGTGCGATTGATCAGCCGTTCCTGATGCCGATCGAGGATGTGTTCTCCATCTCTGGTCGCGGTACGGTTGTAACCGGTCGTGTTGAGCGTGGCATCATCAAGGTTGGTGACGAAGTAGAAATCATTGGTATCAAAGATACCGTGAAGACGGTTTGTACTGGTGTTGAGATGTTCCGCAAGCTGTTGGACGAAGGCCGTGCTGGTGAGAACGTTGGTGTTCTTCTGCGTGGTACCAAGCGTGACGACGTTGAGCGTGGTCAGGTGCTGTGTAAGCCGGGCTCCATCAAGCCGCACACCAAGTTCGAGTGTGAAGTGTACGTGCTGAGCAAAGAAGAAGGTGGTCGTCATACCCCGTTCTTTAAGGGTTACCGTCCGCAGTTTTACTTCCGTACCACCGACGTCACAGGTTCCTGTGAGCTGCCGGAGGGTGTGGAAATGGTAATGCCGGGTGACAACGTCAAGATGAGTGTTACCCTGATTGCTCCGATCGCCATGGAAGATGGTCTGCGCTTCGCGATTCGCGAAGGTGGCCGTACCGTTGGTGCCGGCGTAGTCTCCAAGATCATCGAATAAATCATTCGAGTGATCTGAGGAAAAAGGGGCTGAAAGTCAGCCCCTTTTTCTGTTTCAGCCGCAAAGCCAGCCTGACCCGGTCAACCAGTATTGCTGTTGACAGGGTTGGGTATTATGCATACAATGCGGCTCCTTTTTTTGAAGGTCGGCTAACTAGTAGCTGCTACGAGTGGAGTTTGGTGCATCATGCAAAGCCAAAAAATTCGAATCCGGTTGAAGGCGTTTGATTATCGCCTGATCGACCAGTCAACGCAGGAGATTGTCGATACCGCGAAGCGGACCGGCGCTCAAGTGCGTGGACCAATCCCTCTGCCGACGCGGAAGGAAAAGTACACCGTTCTGATCTCACCGCACGTCAACAAAGACGCGCGCGATCAGTACGAGATTCGTACACACAAGCGTTTGCTGGACATCGTCGAGCCGACGGAGAAGACAGTAGACGCTTTGATGAAGCTGGATCTGGCAGCAGGTGTAGACGTTCAGATCAGCCTCGGCTAACGCTAAGCGTTAGTCTGTGTAACTGTCATAAGGCCATAGAGGGTGAGAGCCCCGTACACTTAAGAGGTGAAACATGGCAATTGGAATTGTCGGTCGCAAGGCCGGTATGACCCGTATTTTTACGGAAGACGGGCAAGCAGTGTCCGTAACGGTAATTGAGGTTGAGCCCAACCGCATTACCCAGCTGAAAACTCTTGAAAGCGATGGTTATCGCGCGGTTCAGGTAACCGTTGGTAAGCGTCGTTCCTCACGTGTGACTAAAAGCGAAGCGGGCCATTACGCCAAAGCCGGAGTTGAGGCAGGTCGTGGTCTGTGGGAATTCCGTCTCGCCGATGGCGAAGGCGAAGAGCTGGCTGCAGGCGGAGAAATTACCGCTACCATCTTTGAAGATGGCCAGGTCGTTGATGCTGTTGGTCAGTCCAAGGGTAAAGGCTTCCAGGGCGGCGTAAAGCGCTGGAACTTCTCCATGCAGGACGCCACACACGGTAACTCCCTTTCTCATCGTGCTCCGGGTTCCATCGGTCAGAACCAGACTCCGGGCAAGGTATTCAAGGGCAAAAAGATGGCGGGCCAGATGGGCAATGCGCAGGTGACCGTGCAGAACCTGCAAGTCGTCCGTGTCGACGCCGAGCGCAACCTTCTGCTGATTCGTGGTGCCGTTCCGGGCGCGACCGGCGGAAATGTTGTCATCAAGCCTGCAGTTAAAGCCTGAGGAGCGGTGCGATGGAATTGACTATTACAGGTAGCGGCAAGGGAATCTCGGTTTCCGATGCTGCATTCGCCAAAGATTTTAATGAGTCACTGGTTCACCAGGTTGTCACCGCGTATATGTCCGGTGCACGCCAGGGTACTCGTGCTCAGAAAACACGTTCGGAAGTCGCTGGTGGCGGTAAGAAGCCTTGGCGTCAGAAGGGTACGGGTCGTGCCCGTGCCGGTACCATCCGCAGTCCGCTGTGGCGGTCCGGTGGTGTTACTTTCGCTGCCAAGCCTCAGAGCTTTGAGCAGAAGGTAAACCGCAAAATGTACCGCGCAGCGATGCGCTCCATTTTTTCCGAGCTGGTCCGTCAGGAGCGCCTGGTTGTGGTTGACGACATGAATGTCGAAACGCCCAAGACCAAGGCCTTCACTGCCAAGCTGAGCGATATCGGTGTCAGTAACGCGCTGATTCTGTCCGACAACGTCGAGCAGAACCTGCACCTGGCCTCGCGCAATATCCCGCACGTTGATGTGCGTGATGTCGCCGGCCTTGACCCGGTTAGCCTTGTCGCCTTCGACAAAGTGGTTGTGACTGTTCCCGCTCTGAAGAAAATCGAGGAGATGCTGGGATGAATCAGGAACGTATTTACAAGGTTCTTCTTGGGCCTCACGTATCAGAGAAAGCCTCTCTGGTCGCGGAAAGTGGTCAGGTGGTATTCCGTGTAGCCCCTGACGCAACCAAGCCCGAGATCAAGAAAGCCGTTGAGCAGCTGTTCAACGTCACCGTCGAAGGTGTTCAGGTTCTGAACCGTAAGGGTAAGCTCAAGCGTACCGTTCGCGGCTTCGGCAAGCGTGCTGACATTCGTAAGGCTTACGTTAAGCTTGCGGACGGTCAGGACATTGATTTTCTGGATGTGGAATAAGGTAAAGGGGTCGTAAAATGCCGATCGTCAAAACCAAGCCAACATCTGCCGGCCGCCGTCACGTTGTTAAGCTCTTTAACCCTGATCTTCACAAGGGGCGCCCTTACGAGCCGTTGGTAGAAACTCTGAGTAAATCGGGTGGTCGTAACCATTTTGGTCGCATCACTACCCGTCACATTGGTGGTGGACATAAAAAACACTACCGTGTCATTGACTTTAAGCGGACCAAAGATGGTATCCCGGCGACTATCGAGCGCCTGGAATACGATCCTAACCGCTCTGCGCACATCGCGCTGATCAAGTACGCCGATGGCGAGCGTCGCTACATTATCGCTCCCAAAGGTATGCAGATTGGTGACCCTGTGCGCTCCGGCATCGACGCGCCGATTAAAGTAGGAAGCACGCTTCCGCTCCGGAATATTCCGGTCGGTTCCGTGATTCACTGCGTCGAAATCAAGCCTGGCAAAGGTGCTCAGCTGGCTCGCTCTGCGGGCGCATCCGTACAGCTGGTTGCTCGGGAAGGGGCTTATGCCACCATCCGCCTGCGCTCAGGTGAAATGCGTAAGGTGCTTGTTGACTGTCGCGCAACGTTGGGCGAAGTGTCCAACAGCGAACACAGCCTCAAGCAGCTTGGTAAAGCGGGTGCATCACGTTGGCGCGGTAAACGTCCAACAGTACGTGGTGTTGCTATGAACCCAGTTGACCACCCACATGGTGGTGGTGAAGGGCGTACCTCTGGCGGGCGTCACCCGGTTACTCCGTGGGGTGTTCCGACCAAAGGGCATAAGACTCGTAAGAACAAACGTACTGATAAGATGATAGTACGTCGTCGTTCAGCCAAGTAAACGACTACATAGAGGTAAATGCTGTGCCACGTTCTTTGAAGAAAGGTCCTTTTATAGACCTGCATCTGTTGAAGAAGGTCGAGGCAGCTCTGGAAGCTAACGACAAGCGGCCGATCAAAACCTGGTCCCGCCGGTCGACAGTGTTTCCGGAGATGGTAGGCCTGACCATTGCAGTCCACAACGGCAAGCAGCACGTGCCGGTTTATGTCACCGAAGATATGGTCGGGCATAAGCTGGGTGAGTTCGCGGCGACGCGTACTTATCGTGGTCATGCGGCCGACAAGAAAGCTAAACGCTGATTGTGAGGTAATAGAAATGGAAGTAGCAGCCAAGTACAAGGGCGCTCGCCTCTCAGCTCAGAAAGCCCGTCTTGTCGCTGACCAAGTACGCGGCAAGGCTGTTGAGGACGCCCTGAACATTCTGACTTTCAGCCCGAAGAAGGCGGCGGTCATTCTCAAGAAAGCCCTTGAGTCTGCCATCGCCAACGCTGAGCACAACGAAGGTCTGGACGTAGATGATTTGCGGGTTTCCACCGTCATGGTGGATGAGGGTCCGACGCTCAAGCGAATCAAAGCTCGAGCCAAGGGGCGCGCTGACCGGATTTTCAAGCGCACCTGTCATATCACCGTCAAGGTCGCCGACAAGTAGGAGATGCTCAGATGGGTCATAAAGTAAATCCAACCGGCATGCGCCTGGGTGTGATCAAAGAGCACAACTCAGTGTGGTATGCCGAAAAGGCGGAATACGCGAACAACCTGTTGAACGATATTCAGGTTCGCGAATTCCTGGACAAGCGTCTGGTAAAGGCGTCTGTCAGCAAGATTGTGATCGAGCGCCCTGCTCAGAACGCCCGTATCACGATCCATACTGCCCGTCCCGGTATTGTTATCGGTAAGAAGGGTGAAGATGTTGACCGTCTGCGTCGCGAAGTCAGCGACATGATGGGTGTGCCCGTGCACATCAACATCGAAGAAGTCCGCAAGCCGGACCTGGATGCCCGCTTGGTCGCGCAGAACGTTGCCGGTCAGCTGGAGCGTCGTGTGATGTTCCGTCGCGCTATGAAGCGCGCGGTACAGAACGCCATGCGCCAGGGTGCGAAAGGCATCAAGATTCAGGTAGGCGGTCGTCTCGGGGGTGCTGAAATTGCCCGTTCCGAGTGGTATCGCGAAGGTCGTGTACCGCTGCACACACTGCGTGCAGACATTGATTACTCGACCTACGAAGCGAAAACCACTTACGGCATTATCGGCGTCAAGGTATGGATCTTCAAAGGTGAGATTCTTGGTGGTATGGAGCAGGTCCGTGCTGACAAGAAAGCCTCTGGGAAGAAAGGTTCTAAGTAAAGGGGCACTCAAATGCTGCAACCAAAACGCACCAAATTTCGCAAGGTAATGAAAGGCCGTAACACCGGTCTTGCGCACCGTGCTAACAAGGTGAGCTTCGGTGAATACGGATTGAAGGCGACAAGCCGTGGACGTATAACTGCGCGCCAGATTGAGGCAGCGCGTCGTACCATGACTCGCCGCATCAAGCGGGGCGGTAAGATCTGGATCCGGATTTTCCCGGACAAGCCGATCTCCAGCAAGCCGCTCGAAGTACGAATGGGTAAAGGTAAGGGTTCTGTCGAGTACTGGGTGGCTGAAATTCAGCCAGGCCGGATGCTGTATGAGATGGAAGGTGTTTCCGAGGAAATCGCTCGTGATGCGTTCACTCTTGCTGCGGCCAAGCTGCCCGTACAGACCACCTTTGTAACGAGGACGGTGATGTGATGAAAGCAACAGAGCTGCGTGACAAGTCAGTCGAGGAGCTGAACAAAGAGCTGATCGACCTCCTGAAGGAGCAGTTCAACCTGCGCATGCGTAAGGCGACAGGTCAGCTGAATCAGTCTCATCTTCTTCCGAAGGTGAAGCGTGACATTGCTCGCGTGAAAACAGTTATGAATGAAAAGGCAGGACAGTAACATGACTGAAGCTACCCAAACTGCCAGAACCCTGAGCGGCAAGGTCGTGAGCAACAAAATGGAGAAATCCATTGTGGTTCTGGTTGAGCGCCAGGTTAAGCATCCTCTGTACGGTAAGTACATGAAGCGTTCATCCAAAATTCATGCTCACGACGAGAGCAATCAGTGCAACATCGGTGACACCGTTACAATCCAGGAAACCCGCCCGGTCTCTAAGACCAAAAGCTGGGCTCTGGTGGAAGTCACCGAACGCGCATCGAAGGTGTAACTCGCCCGGACGGTGAGTCTTGTCGTAACGGCAAAGTGGTTTCTGCTGGAGAATAACCATGATTCAGACTCAAACAATGCTTGAAGTCGCGGACAACAGTGGTGCACGTCAGGTTATGTGCATCAAGGTCCTGGGCGGTTCACATCGGCGTTATGCCAGCGTTGGGGATATCATCAAGGTAACCGTTAAGGAAGCCATCCCCCGCGGTAAAGTGAAAAAAGGCCAGGTCCTGAAAGCTGTCGTTGTACGTACCCGTAAAGGAGTGCGTCGTCCCGACGGGTCGCTTATTCGTTTCGACGGAAACGCGGCAGTACTTCTGAACACTCAGGACGCACCCATTGGTACCCGTATCTTCGGACCGGTTACCCGTGAACTGCGAAATGAGAAGTTCATGAAAATTATTTCACTGGCACCCGAAGTACTTTAAGGACCAGAGGCCGGTTATGAAAAAGATCAAACGAGATGACGAAGTAATCGTCACTACGGGGAAAGACCAAGGCAAACGTGGTAAAGTCCTGAAGGTTCAGGACGATGGCCGGGTTGTTGTTTCTGGGATCAATATGATCAAGAAACACACCAAGCCAAACCCGATGCTCGGCACCCCAGGTGGCATCGTCGAAAAAGAAGCACCTATCCAGGCTTCCAACGTGGCTATTTTTAATCCGCAGACCGGCAAAGCCGATCGCGTAGGCTTCCAGATCAAGGAAGACGGCGCTAAAGTGCGGATCTTTAAGTCCACGAAAGAAGTCGTCGATAACCAGTAAGCGGTGGTGGTTACGATGCTTAACATGAAAGAGCAGTACAGTAAGGAAGTGGTACCCGCCCTGCAGAAAGAGTTCAGCTACAAGAACATCATGCAGGTGCCGCGTATCGAAAAGATCACCCTGAATATGGGTGTCGGCGAAGCGGTCGGTGACAAGAAGCTGATTGAAAATGCTGTGGCGGATCTAGAGCGCCTGGCAGGTCAAAAAGCGGTTGTCACTTTGGCACGTAAATCCGTAGCGGGCTTTAAAATCCGTGAAGGTTGGCCGATCGGTTGTAAAGTTACCCTGCGCGGTGAGCGTATGTGGGATTTCTTTGATCGTCTGGTTCACATTGCGGTACCCCGCATTCGTGACTTCCGCGGTCTGAATCCCAAGTCCTTCGATGGTCGCGGTAACTACAGCATGGGTGTGCGTGAGCAGATCATTTTCCCCGAGATCGAGTACGACAGAGTCGACAAGATCCGCGGACTTGATATCACCATTACCACCACTGCCGGTACCGACGATGAAGGTCGCGAACTGTTGAAAGCCTTCGGCTTTCCGTTCAAGAAATAAGGAACGAGTGTAATGGCTAAGGTTTCCATGAAGAACCGCGAGTTCAAGCGTGAAAAAACCGTTGCGAAGTACGCAGCGAAGCGCGCAGAACTCAAGGCGATTATCAAGAACCCGAATACCAGCGATGATGACCGTTGGGATGCACAGATGAAGCTGCAACAGCTTCCTCGTGATGCGTCTCCTTCGCGTCTTCGTAATCGTTGCCAGGTTACAGGTCGTCCCCATGGCGTTCTGCGCAAGTTCAAGTTGTCACGTATCAAGTTGCGTGAAGCTGGCATGCGCGGTGATGTCCCGGGCCTGACCAAAGCAAGCTGGTAAGGCAGGTACTCTGACCGCAGGTCAGGTGCCCGTTGGTAAGCGGTGCGGCGCGCCGCTGCACAACTAAAAAGATCAGGAGTCTCATACCAATGAGTATGCAAGATACGCTTGCGGATATGTTTACCCGTATCCGTAATGCACAGATGGCACAGAAGGTCGATGTGGCCATGCCATCTTCAAAGATGAAGATCTCCGTAGCCCAGGTCCTTAAGGACGAAGGTTACGTAGCCGATTTTTCCGTCTCAGCTGACGCGAAACCCGAGCTGACCATTAACCTCAAGTATTTCGGTGGCAAGCCGGTTATTGAGGAAATCAAGCGGGTCAGCCGTCCGAGTCTGCGCCAGTACAAGGGCGCTGGGGAGCTGCCGAAGGTATCCGGTGGTCTGGGAGTCGCGATTGTCTCTACGTCCAAGGGCGTAATGACAGACCGCGCTGCACGTGCTGCCGGCGTGGGTGGCGAAGTCATCTGCACCGTATTTTAGGAGATACACATGTCCAGGGTTGCCAATAATCCTGTCGTGCTGCCTTCCGGTGTTGAGGTTAAGCTGAACGGACAGGAAATTAATGTGAAGGGGTCCAAGGGATCGCTTCAATTCACCATCCACCATGTGGTAGAGGTTACGCAGGAAGAAAGTGTTCTGCGCTTCGCACCCCGTGATGGAGCCAAACAGTCCCGCGCTCTTGCTGGTACTACCCGCGCATTGGTCAACAATATGGTGACCGGTGTGTCTGCAGGCTTTGAGCGCAAGCTCGCGCTGACGGGCGTAGGCTACCGTGCCCAGGCGCAAGGTAAGAAGCTCAATCTGACACTGGGTTTTTCACACCCGGTTGAATATGAGCTGCCCGAGGGGATTACCGCTGAAACTCCGTCCAATACGGAAGTTGTGATTCGCGGAATCGACAAGCAACAGGTTGGCCAGGTCGCTGCAGAAGTCCGCGCATTCCGTCCGCCAGAGCCTTACAAAGGCAAGGGTGTGCGTTATGCGGATGAGCAGGTCAGACGCAAAGAAGCCAAGAAGAAATAAGGCGGGACTATGAGCGCGAATAACGAAAGATTGCGTCGCGCACGCAAAGTGCGCATGAAGATCCGTAAGCTGGGCAGCAACCGCCTGTGTGTACATCGTACACCTCGGCACATGTATGCCCAGGTTACGACTGCAGACGGCAGCAAGGTGCTGGCGGCTGCCTCCACGTTGGATAAGGACCTGCGCCAGGGTGCAACCGGTAACGTGGACGCTGCCAAAAAGGTCGGTCAGCTGATTGCTGAACGTGCCAAGGCAGCAGGTGTAGAGCAGGTCGCTTTTGACCGCTCCGGTTACCGTTATCATGGTCGCGTCCAGGCTCTGGCCGACGCAGCCCGTGAAGCTGGCTTGCAATTCTAAGAGGTGGAGAAGATGAGCGTTAACGAACAGAAGGCGCCTGAGCTCCAGGAGAAGCTGGTTCAGGTCAATCGCGTCGCCAAGGTTGTTAAGGGCGGTCGTATTTTTGCCTTCACTGCACTGACTGTAGTGGGTGATGGTAAAGGACGCGTTGGTTTCGGTCGTGGCAAGGCGCGTGAAGTGCCGGTTGCGATCCAGAAAGCGATGGAAGCTGCACGCAAGAACATGGTCGACATCCCGCTTGACGGAAATACCCTGCAGTATGCGGTTAAAGCGCAGCATGGTGGCTCCAAGGTTTACATGCAGCCTGCATCAGAAGGTACCGGTATCATCGCCGGTGGCGCGATGCGTGCGGTACTGGAAGTAGCGGGTGTGCAGAACGTACTGTCCAAGTGTTACGGGTCTACTAACCCGGTGAACGTGGTACGTTCCACCATCAAGGGTCTCCAGGCAACTCAAGCGCCTGAAGATATTGCAGCCAAGCGCGGTAAATCCGTGGAAGAGATTCTGGGTTGAAGTCATGGCGAACGCAAAAACGATCAAAGTAACACTGACCCGCAGCCCCATCGGCTGTCAGCCCAAGCACAAGCTGTGCGTCAAGGGCTTGGGTCTTCGTAAAATCGGTCACACCGTGGAAGTGGAAGATACACCTTCCATCCGCGGTATGATCAACCGGGTTAACTACCTGGTGCAGGTAGAGGAGAACTAAGATGCGTCTAAACGAACTTAGTCCGGAGCCTGGTTCACGTCCCGCCGCCAAGCGCGTGGGTCGCGGTATCGGTAGCGGTATCGGCAAGACCGGTGGTCGTGGTCACAAGGGTCTGAAAGCTCGTTCCGGCGGCAGTGTTGCACCTGGTTTCGAAGGTGGTCAGCAGCCGTTGGCCCGTCGTCTGCCGAAATTCGGTTTCACATCGCGCCAGCAGCGCTACGTGGCTGAAATTCGTCTGAACGAACTGGCGAAAGTTGACGGTGACGTAGCCGATCTTGAAGCCCTGAAGAAGGCTGACATCGTTCGCGAAGAAATTCGTGAAGCGAAGGTTATTCTGTCCGGCGAACTGAGCCGCGCAGTGACTGTCAAGGGTCTGAAGGTGACCAAAGGCGCACGCGAGGCGATCACTGCCGCGGGCGGTAAAGTCGAAGACTAAGGCGAGTCGAGGACTAAATGGCCAAGAACGCATCATTGCCTGCGGGCGCGGGTAAAGGACTGGCAGAGCTGCGATCGCGGCTCTGGTTTGTCTTCCTGGCATTGCTGGTGTACCGGATCGGTGCCCACATCCCGGTGCCGGGTATCAACCCCGACCGTCTGGCGGCACTGTTTGAACAGAACCAGGGCACAATCCTGAGCATGTTCAACATGTTTTCCGGTGGTGCGCTTGAGCGAATGAGCATCTTCGCACTTGGTATCATGCCGTATATTTCAGCCTCTATTATTATGCAGTTGATGACAGCGGTCAGTCCGACGCTGGAGCAGCTGAAGAAAGAGGGTGAAGCTGGCCGTCGCAAGATAAGTCAGTACACGCGGTATGGTACGGTTATCCTGGCCCTGGTTCAGGGCTTCGGTATTTCTGTCGGGCTGGCATCCCAGGGTGTAACCTTCAACGACAGCTTCAGCTTCCACTTTGTGGCCGTGGTATCCTTTGTCAGTGGTGCCGTGTTCATGATGTGGTTGGGTGAGCAGATCACCGAGCGCGGCGTCGGTAACGGGATTTCCCTGCTGATTTTCGCCGGGATTGTTGCTGGCCTTCCGGGTGCCATAGGGCAGACCCTGGAGCAAGCTCGCAACGGCGAGATGAGTCTGTTAGTGGTTCTGGGTATTGGCATCCTGGCGGTTGCGGTAATTGGCTTCGTGGTGTTTATGGAGCGTGGTCAGCGTCGACTGACCATCAATTACGCCAAGCGCCAGCAGGGCCGGCGGGTATTTGCTCAACAGTCCAGCCATTTGCCGCTAAAAGTGAATATGGCTGGCGTCATTCCGCCGATCTTCGCTTCCTCCATTCTGCTGTTTCCGGCGTCGCTGGGTCAGTGGTTCGGCCAGGGCGAGGGCATGGAATGGCTGAGTGATATTTCTCAGGCATTGGCGCCTAGTCAGCCTCTATACATCATTCTGTTTGCAGCAGCAGTTGTTTTCTTCTGCTTCTTCTATACAGCGTTGATGTATAACCCGAAAGAAGTTGCGGATAACCTCAAGCGCTCAGGCGCGTTTATTCCGGGCATTCGGCCGGGCGATCAGACTGCCAAGTATATTGATGGTGTGCTGACCCGCCTGACTCTGTTCGGTGCAATGTACATTGCAGCAGTGTCCCTGTTCCCTCAGTTTCTGATGGTTGCCGGGAATGTGCCGTTCTACCTGGGCGGCACGTCTCTGCTGATTGTTGTAGTCGTGGTGATGGATTTCATGGCTCAGGTTCAGTCGCACCTGATGTCTCATCAATATGATTCGTTGATGAAGAAGTCCAATCTCAAGGGCTATGGTCGGAACGGATAATCCCGTTCCCCTTGAAAACTGGAGTCGACAATGAAAGTACGCGCTTCGGTAAAGAAAATTTGCCGTAACTGCAAAGTAATTCGTCGCAATGGCTCAGTACGAGTCATTTGCTCGGAGCCTCGCCACAAGCAGCGTCAGGGTTAATCCTTACGGATTCAACACTGACATTGTAAAGGGTACGATTAATGGCGCTTGACCTCGGGTGGGGTCAGGCGCTATTATTTCGCGCCCTTTTATAGTGGCGGAAAATTCACACAGCAAAGCTTTGAACGCGGAGTAATTTGGATGGCACGTATAGCCGGTGTCAATATACCCGATCACAAACATGCTGTTATCTCTCTGACTTACATTTTTGGAGTCGGTAAGACAGCAGCCCAGAAGCTTTGCGATGCAACCGGTGTTAAGCCGGACGTCAAGGTCAAGGACCTGTCCGACGAGCAGCTTGAATCACTTCGTACCGAAGTAGGCAAGCTGGCCGTCGAAGGCGATCTGCGTCGTGAAGTTCAGATGAACATTAAGCGTTTGAAGGATCTCGGTTGCCACCGTGGTCTGCGCCACCGTCATGGACTTCCTGTCCGTGGCCAGCGCACAAAGACCAACGCCCGCACCCGTAAAGGTCCTCGCAAACCTATTCGTAAGTAACAGGTAGGCAAACATGGCAAAGCCAGGTACACGTACCCGTAAAAAGGTGAAAAAGACGGTTGTTGATGGCGTCGCGCACATTCACGCGTCCTTCAACAACACTATCGTGACCATTTCTGACCGTCAGGGCAACGTATTGTCCTGGGCCACCTCTGGTGGTTCTGGTTTCCGTGGGTCGCGCAAGAGTACACCTTTTGCTGCGCAGGTAGCAGCTGAAAGAGCCGGTAATGCGGCTGCTGAATACGGCCTTAAAAACCTGGACGTAGAGGTTAAAGGTCCGGGGCCCGGACGTGAATCTGCGGTTCGTGCGCTGAACGCGTGCGGCTACAAGATCACTAACATCACTGATGTGACGCCGATTCCCCATAACGGTTGTCGTCCGCCCAAAAAGCGCCGCGTCTAACACAGGAGACAGTGAATTATGGCTCGTTACATAGGCCCGAAGTGCAAGCTGTCTCGTCGTGAAGGGACAGATCTTTTTCTGAAGAGCGGTGTTCGCGCGCTCGATTCAAAGTGCAACATCGAGACTCCGCCGGGTATGCACGGCGCGCGTCGCGGTCGCCTGTCCGAATATGGCGTACAGCTTCGTGAAAAACAGAAAGTCCGTCGTATCTACGGCGTACTGGAGAAGCAATTCCGCAACTATTACAAAGAGGCCGCCCGCATCAAGGGTGCAACCGGTGAGAACCTGTTGCAGCTGCTGGAAGGCCGTCTTGATAACGTTGTCTATCGCATGGGTTTTGGTTCTACCCGTGCTGAGTCCCGTCAGCTCGTTTCTCACAAAGCGATCCTGGTCAACGATAAGCTGGTGAATATCCCGTCTTATCAGGTGCGTCCAGGGGATGTTGTGAGCGTGCGTGAGAAGGCAAAAAACCAGCTTCGCGTTAAAGGCGCGCTGGACCTGTCTTCCAGCCGCGCACCGGTGAGCTGGGTAGAGGTCGACGCCAGCAAGATGTCCGGCGTTTACAGGTCAGTGCCCGAGCGCACTGAATTGCCGGCCGACATCAACGAGAACCTCATCGTCGAGCTTTACTCCAAGTAAAGCCCAGTTAGCAACGAGAGCAATTAGGGGCGTCTATGCAGCGTTCAGTACATGAGTTATTGACACCTCGTACCATTGACGTGAAAGAATCAAGCGCCATGCGCGCCAAAGTGACCCTGGAGCCTCTGGAAAGGGGCTTCGGTCATACTCTTGGTAGCGCACTGCGTCGGATACTCTTGTCCTCCATGCCGGGCTGTGCCATTACCGAGGCGCAGATCGACGGCGTGTTGCACGAGTACAGCGCGATCGAAGGTGTTCAGGAAGACGTCATTGAGATTCTTCTGAATCTTAAAGGCGTGGCCGTGAAAATGGGCGGCCGGGACGATGCCGAGGTAACCCTCAGCAAGAAAGGCCCGGGCGTCGTCACTGCCGGTGATATCAAGCTGGATCACGATGTCGAGATCACCAACCCGGAACATGTGATCTGTCACCTGAGTGCCAATGGTGAAGTGAACATGCGTCTTAAGGTTGCCCGTGGTCGCGGCTATGAGCCTGCTGATCAGCGGGGTCTGGACGAGGACGAAACTCGCGCCATTGGACGCCTGCAACTGGACGCAACTTTCAGTCCGGTCCGCCGTGTTGCCTACGCCGTGGAAAGTGCACGGGTAGAGCAGCGCACCGACCTGGACAAGCTGGTTATTGATCTGGAAACCAATGGTACGATCGACCCGGAAGAAGCGATTCGCCGGGCCGCGACCATCCTCCAGCAACAACTGGCCGTGTTTGTTGATTTCGATCACGAGAAAGAGCCCGAGCGTGTTGAGGAAGAGGAAGAAATCGATCCGATCCTCCTGCGTCCGGTTGATGATCTGGAATTGACAGTGCGTTCAGCTAACTGCTTGAAGGCTGAGAATATTTACTACATCGGCGATCTGATCCAGCGCACTGAAGTTGAGCTGCTGAAGACGCCTAACCTTGGTAAAAAGTCGCTTACTGAGATCAAGGACGTGCTCGCGTCCCGCGGTCTGTCACTGGGTATGCGTCTTGATAACTGGCCGCCGGCTAGCCTTCGTGGCGACGACCGGGTCCTGGGCGGTTAATCGCCGATTAGTTTAAGGTAAGGAATCAGAGCAATGCGTCATCGTAAGAGTGGTCGTAAGTTCAGCAGGACCAGTGCGCATCGCAAGGCCATGTTCCGTAACATGACTGCGTCACTGGTTGAACACGAGCTGATCAAAACTACGCTCCCGAAAGCGAAAGAACTTCGCCGGGTTGCGGAGCCTTTGATCACGCTGTCAAAGAATGATTCGGTCGCGAATCGTCGTCTGGCGTTTTCTCGCCTGCGTGACGATGCGGCGGTTGCCAAGCTGTTCAATGAGCTTGGTCCCCGTTACAACGAGCGTCCGGGTGGTTACCTTCGTATCCTGAAGTGTGGCTTCCGTGCCGGTGACAATGCCCCGATGGCATTTGTAGAGCTGGTTGGTCGTCCTCTGGACATCGAAGCAGAAGAAGTGGACGAAAGCGAAGATTAAGTTTTTCGCCAAGCCCATAAAAAAACCGGAGGTTGACCCCTCCGGTTTTTTTATGTCTCAGGACCTGTAGCGTTTATTTTCGATCCTGCGCTAAGACGCCCTTCAAGTACCGCCCGGTATGTGACCCCGTCTCTTCGGCAACATGCTCTGGCGTCCCTTCCGCAATGATCTGGCCACCACCGGAGCCGCCTTCGGGTCCAAGGTCAATGATCCAGTCCGCCGTTTTGATCACATCCAGGTTGTGCTCGATCACCACGATGGTGTTGCCGTGATCCCGTAGTCGCTGCAGCACGGTCAGCAGTTGCTGGATGTCGTAGAAGTGCAGGCCGGTGGTGGGTTCATCAAGAATATAGAGTGTCTTGCCGGTGTCGCGCTTGGAAAGTTCCTTGGCCAGCTTGACGCGTTGGGCTTCGCCTCCGGAAAGGGTGACTGCACTTTGCCCAAGGCGGATATACGATAGCCCGACGTCCATCAGCGTTTGCAGCTTGCGGGCGAGGAACGGCACCGGGTCGAAAAATTCGCGGGCCTCTTCAACGGTCATCTCCAGCACTTCGTGAATGCTCTTGCCCTTGTATCGGACCTCCAGGGTTTCGCGGTTGTAGCGTTTGCCCTTGCAGACATCGCAGGGAACATACACGTCCGGCAGGAAGTGCATTTCTACCTTGATTACGCCGTCGCCCTGACAGGCTTCACAACGACCGCCCTTAACATTGAAGCTGAAACGGCCCGGCTTGTATCCGCGGGAGCGGGCTTCCTGGGTGCCGGCAAACAGTTCCCGTATCGGGGTGAAAAGGCCGGTGTAGGT
>CAJXOQ010000025.1 GCA_913057975.1 uncultured Marinobacter sp. | reverse complement strand
GAGATAGGAGTCCGTCTCGTGGGCTCGGAGATGTGTATAAGAGACAGGATGTGCAGGGTGATGGCCTGGGGCTCGTCCGCGTTGATAATGGCCTGGCCATCGTCGATGGTCTCGGGCACATACAGACCACCGATATAAAGGTCCATGAACCACTTGGAACGGGTACCCGCACCATTGAGCTTGAGCTCGGTATCCATCGCCGAGTAGGTATCCGGCACGTCAACGCCCTCCACCGTCAGGGCGGCGGCTGGTGTTGTCAGGGCTGCTGTCAGCAGCAGTGATGCAAATCCTGTTGATAGGGCCTTCTTCATCGTCCTTTCCTTATTGATCGTTATTATTGAATGTCTGATTACACCGGAGTTCGACACCCATATCCCCCTCCGGCCATCCAAGTTTAACAGGGAGCAAACGAACGCTTACGCCGGCTGGTTCTCATTTGGCAACGCAAAAAAAACCGGCCCGCAGACAGCGGGCCGGTTTTTGGTGGTACAGAACCGATTATTTGAACAGCATGGTTCCCGACAGGCCTTCCTTCTCCAGGATTTCGCGAAGGCGACGTAGCGCCTCAACCTGGATCTGGCGTACCCGCTCACGGGTCAGACCAATCTCCTGGCCTACTTCCTCAAGCGTGCTGATGGGGTAACCCCTCAAGCCAAAGCGACGGGAGAGAACTTCCTGCTGCTTGTCGCTGAGCTGATCGATCCACTTTTCGACACAGGAGCACATGTTGTTGTCCTGCAGCAGGTCGGCGGGATCAGAGGCGCCTTCGTCTGCGACGGTATCCAGAAGGGATTTTTCACCGCCGGTACCAATGGGGGTGTCCATGGACGCAACGCGCTCGTTCAGGCCCAGCATCCGCTTAACGTCTGCTACCGGCTTGTCGACCATGCGCGCAATTTCTTCCGCTGACGGCTCGTGGTCCAGCTTCTGGGTAAGCTCCCGTGCCGCGCGCAGGTACAGGTTGAGTTCCTTTACGACGTGGATGGGAAGGCGGATGGTGCGGGTCTGGTTCATGATGGCCCGCTCAATGGTCTGGCGGATCCACCAGGTAGCGTAGGTGGAGAAACGGAAGCCCCTCTCGGGGTCAAACTTCTCTACCGCACGGATAAGCCCAAGGTTACCCTCTTCGATCAGGTCTAACAGTGTCAGACCACGGTTCACGTAACGTCGAGCAATCTTGACCACCAGACGCAGATTGCTCTCGATCATACGTTTGCGGCCGGACTCCTCTCCCTTACGGGCGAGCCGTGCAAAGTACACTTCTTCTTCGGGTGTTAAGAGAGGAGAGAAACCGATTTCGTTGAGATAAAGCTGGGTGGCGTCCAGTTGTTTCTGGCTGGTGAAGTATCGACCCTGGGCCGGGATGTCTTCTTCTGTTTCAACGGCTTCCACTTCCGCCGTTTCTTTTTCTTCTACTTTGTCTTCCGCTAACAGCTGATCGTCTGCGTCTTCAACATCTGAAACACGATCAATGATGAGTTCTTCATGCTCTGCTGACATAACTCTTTGCCCCGCCTTTCAATGATCCTGGAAATTCGCCCACGTCTTTTTGTTATTGCGAGCGCCTGCGTTCTTCGCGTTCTTGTTCAGGACATTTATTGCTAGCTGTTGACGGTTGCCGGAACCGCCGTTTTTTTATTGTTTGTCTCGACTATTGTCTTTCGTTGTCTCTGATTTTCGGTGCCGGACGTCAGGCTTTGTCCTGCAAATCCGTTTCATCGGTCCGGGAGGTAGTGGGCGGGGTCGACCGGGTTGCCATTTTTCCGGATTTCAAAATGCAACTTGGGTCTGTCCGTGCCGCTGTTTCCCAGTTCAGCGATGACCTGTCCGGCTTTAACGTCCTCCCCTTCCTGCACCAGAATCTTCCGGTTGTGAGCATAAGCACTCAAATAGTGCTCGTTGTGGTTCACTATGATCAGGTTGCCATAACCGAGCAACCCACTTCCGGCATAAACGACATTACCACTTGCCGCCGCCCTTACAGAATCACCTGCTTTTCCAGCAATATCAATACCTTTATTGACTTTCCCGGATGTTGAATATCCTGCAATTACGGTGCCAACGTGGGGCCAGCGCCAGTTGACATTCGAAACCGTCTGGCTCTGGCCCGTTAATGGTGACGACGTATCGGGCCGCCGCGAGATTGTCGGTTTTGGCTCCGGTTTGGGAGCAGACTGCCGCGACGCGGTGCGGGTTGGCGGTCGCGAGACCGACGACTTGCTACTTCCGCCAGTCTGCGCAGTGGATGTTACATTTCCGCGAAGGTCCAGCCTGAGAACCTGCCCTGCCTTGATGTGGTACGGCGGGCTAATACCATTGGCATTGCCTAGTTCCCGGTAGTCACGGCCGTACCGCCAGGCGATGCTGTAGAGCGTTTCCCCGGATTTGACAACATGACGCCCCCAGTACACCGGCGGGTTGTAGAGGTCATCACGGTAGATTGCCTGCGTGTTGCAGCCAGTCAGTAGCATGGCGCCAAGAAGCACAAGCAGAAAGGTGTAGAGGCGCATCCGTTTTTTTGAACACGGAGAGGCAGGGGCACCGGAGGGGAGCCGCGGGAAGACTGCCGTCGCAGCAATGATGGACCCACGCACTAATCTCAAAAGAATAAAAATACGCCCGTTATTAGTAATTCGTATAAAAAATTCGGCGGTTTATAAAGTGTTTTAAGTAACTTGCTAATTTATTGCACATTTTGGGCATGAAACCAAGTTACCCATCTGTTGCATTTGTTACTGCCCGAAACAACCGTACGGATCAAAAAGTAACACTTAGTCTCGATACGCCCGTGAACGCCGTCACAACAGCGAGCAGAAAACCAGGCTAACGGGCGGCGCCAGGCTGTTTTTTCCTGCCCACCCATTCCACCAGCAAAACCAGCAACAGACCGGCGAACGCACAGGTTATCGCCAGCAGTAATTGTGACTCGTCACCGGTCAACTCAGCATAGCCCATCGGGCTGACGCTTGCTTCGTTCAGGGGCACCTGCTGGCCGGCACTGTTGGTGCGCCAGCTTAGTGTCTCTTTCCAGGGCCAGACCTTGTTCAGCGCCCCCACCATAAAGCCAGTCAACAACGCCAGCACCAGGTCATGGTAGCGATGGAACGCCCAGGTAATGAGCCGGGCAACCGACAGCAAACCAACCAGGCAACCAACAGCGAAAATCCCGAGGATGCCCAGATCCAGGGAACGTATGGCGTCCAGCACCGGGACGTACATACCCAGAATCACCAGGATAAAACTGCCGGAAATTCCTGGCAGGATCATCGCGCAGATGGCCAGAGCCCCGGCACCGAAGAACACCGGCATTGAGGGCGACAACGGGCTGCCGGACAGAGTCGTTACCCACCAGGCAAAAACGGTTCCCACCGAAAATGGCAACAGCAACAATAGCTCATAACGACGAATCTGACGGCCGACGTGCCACACCGAGGCGACGATCAGGCCGAAGAAAAAACTCCAGATCAGGATCGGATAGGTGGCAAGGGCATGACTGATCACGGACGCAAGGGTGGCAATACTGCCCAGGATCCCCGCCAGCAGGCACAGTAGGAAGGTGCCGTCACAAGCCGCCCAGAACTGCCTCACCTGCCCACGGATCAGGTGCTGGAAGAAGGCTTGTGGAACGGCATTGATGGCTTCCAGCAACCGGAAGTAAATGCCGGTAATGAATGCAATGGTGCCACCCGACACGCCGGGTACGATATCAGCCGCCCCCATGGCCATGCCCCTCAGGAATACCGCAAAGAGATGATGGGAGTGAGGCACGTCGGCAGAAGACTCAGAGGGGCGTTCTGCCGTCACCGTACAACCCCGCCCAACAGGGGCACAAAACGCACCGGTTCAATATCCCTGGTCTCGAAACGGTCGCCCTGGCGGACCATTTCCACCAACATCTGTGTGCCCTCGCCGATCGGCGCCACAATAACGCCTCCATCCGCCAGTTGGTCTTTCAGTTCCGGAGGGATCTCACGGGGTGCTGCGGTGACGATGATGCCGTCAAACGGCCCCTGTTCCGGCCAACCCATACCCCCGTCCGCGTGCTTGAGCATGGTGTTACGGTAGCCAAGCTGGCGAAGCCGGTCGCGGGCCCGGTCCTGGAGCGGTTTGATGCGCTCAACGCTGAAAACCTGATCCACCAGCCTGGCAAGGATCGCGGTCTGGTAGCCTGACCCCGTTCCCAGCTCCAGCACCTTCCTGGGTTTGTGGCGCATCAGGGATTCGGTCATTCGCGCGACAATATAGGGCTGGGACAGGGTCTGACTGTAGCCAATGGGCAGTGCCGTGTCTTCGTAAGCTCTGTGGGACAGCGCTTCATCCAGAAATATGTGGCGCGGCACATCGGATATCGCCGTCAGCACCTGCTCATCGGCTATACCAGCTTCTCTGAGCCTTTGTATCAGTCGCATTCGGGTTCGGCGGGACGTCATTCCAATACCGTCAATCGCTGCCACCATTAACGTCCCTCCCGTCCTGATAGCAACTCAACCCACTCTCGCAGTGGCGACAGTACCTCATGGCGTGTCATATCCACGTGGACGGGAGTGATCGAAACGTAATTCTCGCGCACCGCGTTGAAATCGGTCCCCGGTCCGGCGTCGCTGCCCTTGCCAGCGGCACCGATCCAGTAACGGGCCTTACCCCGGGGACAGGTCATCGGCACCGCGCCTTCAGCCCGGTCGCGATGGCCAAGCCGGGTCACGCGGAAGCCGGCAATCTCTTCCCATGGCACATCGGGAACGTTCACATTGAGAATGCACCGAGGACCAAGGGTTAACGGCTGATCGCTTTCCAGCAACGCGCGCACAACCCTGGCCGCCGTTTCGTAGTGGAAACGGCCTTCGTTCACCAGCGATACCGCAATTGCCGGCAGCCCCAGGTTTCTGCCCTCAGTGGCAGCCGCTACCGTACCCGAATAGATGATATCGTCGCCAAGGTTGGCGTGGGTATTGATGCCCGAGACCACGCGATCAAACGGCTCATCAAACAGCCCGTTAACCGCGAGGTGAACGCAATCTGTCGGGGTCCCGTCCACAGAGCGGAAGCCATTGGCATGGTCTTCCACCGTTAACGGGCGACTCAGCGTCAAGGCATTGCTGGCACCACTATGGTCCCGATCCGGCGCCACGACCTCAAGATGGCCCAGCCCCTGGAGCCCGTCGTGTAGGGCCTGAAGACCAGGCGAGTGAACGCCATCATCATTGGACAACAGAATTCGCACAATTTTCTCCAATAAACGTGGTTGCGTCCGTTATATCAAACACATCGTCCAGCAACGTCGTTGCGTATTGCCCCGGCGCAAGCCGGAATGACAGCCGCAACTGATCATCGCCATCCCAATGCCATTCCAGAGCTTCCGGTTTCAGGTTCAGTGGCCGACGTTCAGGCTTCATGCGGGTGGTTGAAAACACCGCTGCCAGCTGCGGGTGCCCCGCAACCACGGAACGCTCGATTTCGCCCTGGACTGACACTGCCTCGGTGCCACCGTCGCCCCAGAGAGGACCTGTCACCATCAGGTTCTGATTCTCACAGGCGCCGGGCTCTCCTTCCAGAGGTTCCAGCCAGGTGCCTGTCTCAACACGATGGGCGAGCACCTCGTTGAATAACCACGAACGTGCCGCCGAAAAGTACAATACGTTCTTACTGTCACGACTGCCAGAGGTTGACCGCCCTCGCCCACGTTTTTTGACATTGCGACCACTCCGACGGTTCAGTGTTGTCGGGTCCATGATCAGCGCCCTGTCCAGGTTGGCACCGCCATGGCCAAACCGTTGCGAACCGAAATAATTCGGGCATCCGAGGTCCCGCAACCGGGCCAGAGCCGCATCGATAGCAGATGCGTTGCCGACCACGTCCTTTAACACCAGTTCAAACCGGTTACCCTGATGATCGCCCCGCCTCAGTTTTCGAGCCTGGCGGTACTGTGCCAATACCGGCCAGTGTTCCTCCACCGCCTGGACGAACGTTGCATCGTCGTCTTCCTGTCCCGGCCGATAAAGGCTAAACCACTGACGCGTAACCGCATGACGATCCTTCAGCCCGCAAAAACCCACGTCGAAATGCCGACAGCCGCAAATATTAGCAAGCTGCCGAGCCACGTAGTCGGTGTTGTCCCCGACTTTTTCCAGACGCAGGCAAAGGTGCTCTCCTCCACCGCCACTGTCATCCGGCAGAGACAGATCTTCATCCACGAAAAAGTCGGCAGGTAAGGATTTGATACGCGCCGAAGCCACCCGAGAGCCTGAGGAGGTTGGCCAGTCGAGTCGCCAGCCTTTGGAAGCGTACTGAGCATCCGTCATGATGAAACCTGCTCCAGCAGGCAAACCGCCTGGCATGCAATGCCCTCACCGCGACCGGTAAAACCCAGCTTTTCGGTGGTGGTCGCCTTGACGCTGACCCGGCTCGCCGGGATCGCAAGATCCTCGGCAATGGTCAACCGCATGGCCTCAATGTGGGGCGCCATTTTCGGGGCCTGGGCAATAATGGTGGCATCCACGTTACCGACACCAAACCCTTCACCGGCAACACGTTCCATCACGCGGCGCAGCAGGTCCCGGCTGTCCGCGCCCGCCCACTCCTCACTGGTGTCGGGAAACAGATGGCCGATGTCACCGAGGGCCACCGCCCCCAACAGGGCATCTGCAAGGGCGTGCAAAAGCACGTCCCCATCGGAATGGGCCTTGAGGGCATGGGTGTGCGGAATCGTCACACCGCCAATAGTGACCTGATCGCCCTCGCAGAAAGCATGGACATCAAAGCCTTGCCCAATTCGCATAGTGCCATTTCCTTCTCAATCAGTGATGATGCAGGTTCGCCGCTAGAGGCGGCCGAGAATAAAACCGGCCAGTGCCAGATCAGCGGGCACCGTTATCTTTATATTATCCGGTCGACCCTCCACGATACAGGGAACATTGCCTGCGTATTCCATGGCCGAGGATTCATCGGTCACCGGGTAACCTGATGCGATGGCAGCCTCCAGAGCCCGCCTCAAGGCGCCACAACGGAACATTTGAGGTGTCAGTGCGCGCCACAGATGACGACGGTCGATGGTTGTCTCCACCTGATTACTGTCACTTGCCACAAGCTTGAGCGTATCGGCCACCGGCGTCGCCAGCAAGCCACCCACAGGGTGATCCTGTAGCTGGGTCAGCAATCGTTCGAGGTCATTGGAATGCAGGCAGGGCCGTGCCGCATCATGTACCAGAACCCAATCGTCATCACCCGCCTGATGTGCCAGCGCGTCAAGTGCAGCCAATACCGAATCCGCACGCTCAGCGCCTCCGGCACAGGTATCGATACGTGTGTCAGAACTGGCCATGGTATCCGGCCACCAGGGATCATCCTCACGAATAGCCACCACACAACCGGAAAAATCAGCATTGTCCAATAACCTGGAGAGAGTGATATCAAGGATATACTGATGGTCCAGCCTGAGATACTGCTTCGGGCAGTCTGCCTTCATTCGCTGGCCGGAACCGGCGGCGGGAACAATCAACCAATAGCGGGGTTTACTCATGGACGTGGTCAGCTTTGATCGGCCTGGCTTGCGGCTGGGTTACTGCTCGACCACCAGGAAGAAGGTTTCATCGTTGCGGATCAGCCCCAGGTTCATGCGGGCACGTTCTTCAACCGCACCTTTCTCGCCGCGGAGGTTACGAACTTCCGCATAGAGACGCTCATTGCGGGCTGAAAGCTCGGCGTTTTCCTCGCGCTGCTCGGCAATGGCGTTCTCCAGTCCCCATACCTGGGCAAAACTACCCTCCCCAACCCACAGGCGCACCTGCAGCAGGAGAATAAGAATAATCATGATGGACCAGAGTAACTTCATTGCGAATTCCGTTTACGATGCATCAACCGGACAGTAAGTATAGACCTTAGTGTAGTTTAGCAACAAGTTCTGCTAACCAGTTGTACAAAAAGGCCATCATGCCTCACATTTTGAGGATCACGATGGCCTTTCCGGATCGGTTACCTGTCAGCATCCCGCCGACAGGGCATCCTTCACAGGCGATTAGCCCTGGCCTTTGATCTCGCTCAGGCCACGATAGGGAGCCTTTCCATCCAACGCTTCCTCAATGCGAAGCAACTGGTTGTACTTGGCAACCCGGTCAGAGCGGCACAGGGAGCCGGTCTTGATCTGACCCGCACAGGTGGCCACGGCCAGATCGGCGATGGTGGTGTCTTCAGTTTCACCGGAACGGTGGGAAATCACCGCCGTGTAACCCGCATCCTGAGCCATCTTGATGGCGTCCAGAGTTTCGCTCAGGCTACCAATCTGGTTGAACTTGATCAGGATGGAGTTACCAATGCTCTTGTCGATACCCTGCTTGAGGATTTTGGTATTGGTCACGAACAGGTCGTCACCTACCAGCTGAACCTTGTCACCCAACTTCTCAGTCAGCACTTTCCAGCCGTCCCAATCGCTCTCATCCATACCGTCTTCGATAGACACAATCGGATAACGCTCGCACAGACCAGCGAGATAGTCGGCGAAACCGGCGGAATCAAAGGACTTGCCCTCACCGGAAAGCTGGTACTGACCATCCTTATAGAACTCGGAAGAGGCACAGTCCAGCGCCAGGGTCACATCAGTACCCAGCTTGTAGCCAGCCTTCTCCACCGCTTCCTGGATCACCGCCAGAGCGCCTTCGTTGGAAGGCAGATCCGGTGCAAAACCACCTTCGTCACCCACGGCGGTGTTAAGGCCTTTGCTGTTCAGCACTTTCTTCAGCGCGTGGAAAATTTCCGCACCAATGCGCAGCGCTTCGGCAAATGACTTCGCAGCCACCGGCTGGACCATAAATTCCTGGATATCAACGTTGTTGTCTGCGTGCTCGCCACCGTTGAGGATATTCATCATCGGCACCGGCATACTGTACTTGCCGGAGGTGCCGTTCAGGTCCGCAATGTGAGCATACAGCGGCTTGCCCAGTGAAGCGGCAGCGGCTTTGGCAGCGGCCAGGGAGACAGCCAGAATAGCGTTGGCGCCCAGGTTGGCTTTGTTTTCAGTGCCATCCAACTCAAGCATGATGTTGTCGAGAGCACGCTGATCAGCTGCGTCTTTACCAATCAGGGCATCGCGAATCTTGGCGTTTACCGCCTCAACAGCTTTCAGAACGCCCTTACCCAGATAGCGGCTCGTATCCTTGTCACGAAGCTCCAGAGCTTCGCGTGAACCCGTCGACGCACCAGAGGGGGCGCAAGCACTGCCGATGGTGCCGTCCTCAAGAATCACGTCCGCTTCAACCGTGGGGTTCCCGCGAGAATCCAGTACTTCACGGCCTTTAATGTTGGCAATCTTGGTCATTCTTCTCTGTCTCCAAGTTTGATTTCAAAATTGGGAGTAAGAGCGAGCGGGAACGGCCCTACGAAAAACGCTACAAGCACATCCCTGTGCGCTTGGGCTCCGCCATCCATGGCTCCGCACATTTTCGTAGGGCCGTTCCCGCTCACTCCCATAGTCCTTCTGGAACGCAAAAAAACCGCCAATCAGGCGGTATCAATAGGTTTGAAACTCTTCACAAGGTCATCAACGGCCTTCACCCGGGCAAGGAACGGCTCAAGCTGGCTCAGGCGGAGAGCACAGGGCCCGTCGCACTTGGCTTGATCCGGGTCGGGGTGTGCCTCAAGGAACAGACCCGCAAGCCCCTGGGACATGCCCGCCAGGGCCAGGTCGGTTACTTGGGCTCGGCGGCCACCGGCTGAATCCGCGCGACCACCGGGCATCTGCAAGGCGTGAGTGACGTCAAACATCACCGGCACATTCATGGACTTCATGATACCGAAGCCCAACATATCCACCACAAGGTTGTTGTACCCGAAGCTGGTGCCGCGCTCACACAGGATCACCTTGTCGTTACCGGCTTCCCCACACTTCGCAATGATGTGCTTCATTTCCTGTGGCGCCAGGAACTGGGCCTTCTTGATATTGATGACCGCTCCGGTTTCTGCCATGGCAACAACAAGATCCGTCTGTCGGCTCAGGAAAGCCGGCAATTGGATGATATCGCAAACTTCTGCGGCAGGTGCAGCCTGCTCAGGCTCGTGAACATCGGAAATGATAGGGACACCGAACTTGCTCTTGATGTCCGCCAGAATCTGCAGCCCCTTCTCAAGACCGGGGCCGCGGAAGGAATGCACGGACGAGCGGTTGGCCTTGTCGAATGACGCTTTGAATACGTAGGGAATCCCGAGCTTGCTGGTGGCCTCGACGTACGCCTCGGCCACTTCCATCGCCATTTCGGCAGATTCCAGCACGTTCATGCCACCGAACAACACGAACGGCTTATCGTTGGCAACCTCGATTCCCGAGACGTTCACCGTACTCTGCGCCATGATCAGGATTCCTTTTTACGGGCCAGGGCTGCCTCAACAAAACCCTTGAACAGCGGATGGCCGTCCCGCGGCGTGGAGGTAAATTCCGGGTGGAACTGGCAAGCCACAAACCAGGGGTGATCAGGCACTTCCACAACCTCAACCAGTTTGCCGTCGGTGGAGCGACCGGAAATTCTCAGGCCGGCGCCTTCCAGCTGTGGCAGGAAATGATTGTTCACTTCGAAACGATGACGGTGGCGCTCACGGATGGTCTTACGACCGTAACAGTTGGCGATGGTGGAACCTTCAGCGACCACGCAGTCCTGAGCGCCCAGGCGCATGGTGCCGCCCAGGTCAGACTCTTCTGTGCGCTCCTCTTTCTCGCCGCTGGCATCTAGCCACTCCGTGATCAGCCCCACAACCGGCTCCGGGGTGTGTTCACGGAACTCGGTGCTGTGGGCATCTTTCAGGCCCGCCACGTTGCGGGCGTATTCAATAACGGCCACCTGCATACCCAGGCAGATACCCAGGTACGGAACCTTGTTTTCGCGGGCGTACTGCACCGTGCGGATCTTGCCTTCGACACCGCGTTCACCAAAGCCACCTGGAACCAGAATGGCATCGGCACTGGCCAGCGCACCGGTACCATCGCGCTCGATGTCTTCGGAGTCAATGTAGTTCATACGGACTTTGGTGCGGGTCTTGATACCGGCATGCAGGAGCGACTCGATCAACGATTTGTAGGCGTCCAGCAACTCCATGTACTTGCCGACCATGGCGATAGTAACTTCACCTTCCGGATTCATCAGGGACTCAACGACCGCATCCCATTCGCCCAGGTTGGCCGGGCTGGCATCCAGACTGAAACGCTCAATAACCAGCTGGTCCAGACCAAATTCGTGCAGCATGCGCGGAATGGCGTAGATGGACTTGGCATCCTGCAACGGAATGACCGCCCGCTCTTCCACGTTGGTGAACAGTGCGATCTTGCGACGGGAACTGGCGTCCACTTCGTGCTCCGAACGACACAGCAGAATATCCGGCTGCAGGCCGATGGAACGCATTTCCTTTACCGAGTGCTGGGTAGGTTTGGTCTTGATCTCACCGGCCGTGGCGATGTAGGGAACCAGGGTCAGGTGCATGAACAACGCACGCTGCGGGCCAACTTCCACCTTCAACTGGCGGCAGGCCTCAAGGAATGGCAGCGATTCAATATCGCCCACCGTGCCGCCGATTTCGATCAGTGCCACATCGGCGCCGGAAGCGCCTTCAACCACACGACGCTTGATCTCGTCCGTGATGTGGGGAATCACCTGAACCGTACCACCGAGGTAATCACCCCGGCGCTCCTTACGAATCACTTCCTCGTAGACGCGACCGGTGGTGAAATTGTTCCGGCGTGACATCGGCGTGCGAATAAATCGCTCGTAGTGCCCCAGGTCCAGATCGGTTTCCGCGCCATCTTCGGTGACAAAAACTTCACCGTGCTGGAACGGACTCATGGTGCCGGGGTCCACGTTGATGTACGGGTCCAGCTTGAGAATAGTGACCTTCAGGCCGCGTGCCTCTAGGATCGCAGCCAGAGAGGCCGATGCGATACCTTTCCCCAAGGAGGACACGACACCGCCGGTGACGAAAATATAACGCGTCATGCAGATTCCGTGATTTGTCTGGTTCGGTGAAGGAGGGAGATTGTCATCTCAAGATGGGACGCCAGACTACCAGAAAGGCGCCACCTTCTCAATTACATTCCCGCTCCACAACAATCCGCCAGCCACTGGCCGGGGCCTCTCCACAGTATTTGCCGGAAACCCACAAGTCGCCAGCCCCGACCACTTCTTCATGGCCGTCCACCACCTCAAGAAGCAGCGGTAGCCGGGCTCTTTCCCAGGGTGGAACATTTTTTTCCTGAAGCCAGTTCTTCAATAATTTCGACGGGCCGCCAGTGGCTGGGCGGATGCGTTCGCCCCCTGCCCTCGTAGATACCCTTATTTCCGGCGCCGGTGTTTTAGGCTTACCTGACGCCGCCAGCGTCAATCGCCATCCACCCCACGATAGCGCCTGATCCGGAACCAGGGCAGGCTTTCCGGCAGGCAATTTCGTGAACTCGGGAACCAGGTACAGACACCCCCGAAAACGTCGAATCACGAACCCCGTTCCCCGAAGCTCCGGCTCCCTGTCCGCCGGCGAGCTCAGAAAATCTTCCAGAACCTGCGGCCAGTCTGCAATGGCGGGGGGCTGATAACGAAAATACCTTGCCCACCAGCGCAGCAGGTTTTTCTGCTCCGCCAGAGACAGTGCACCGAGCGCACTCAAACAAAGCTCACCAGAAGGCCCGGCACATTGTTTAAAGTGGATTTCCGCCAGCTTTGCAGCCAACTCGTCCCCCTCTCGACACGAATGGGCAGTATGCCCCATACGACTGATCAGCGACGGCCAGCGTGACTTGAGGAGAGGAAAAATCGACGTACGGAGAAAGTTGCGATCAAAGCGCTCATCGATATTACTGGGATCTTCCATCCACTCGATACCGTGCTGAACTGCCCATCCGTGAAGTTCTGCGCGACTGAAATCAAGCAGTGGTCGATACAGCCGACCAGCACCCAGAGGGCGTGTCACCGGCATACCACCCAGCCCCGCCATGCCAGTCCCGCGCAACAACCGAAACAGCACTGTTTCAGCCTGATCATCACCATGATGGGCCATCAACAGTAACTCTCCCGGCGCCAGAACCTCCTCAAACACCTGGTAACGCGCATTCCGGGCGGCTTCCTCAACACCGCCGCCGCTAGCGCCAATATCCGAAGATTCGCGACCGCTGACGGTGACACGGTGACTGTCGAGTGGCACACCAAGCTGCTGGCAAATCGATCGACAGAAACGCTCGGTTTGATCGGCGTTGGGCTGCAACTGATGGTTGATATGAACCGCAGAAATCTGGCCTCTATGGGCGTACAGCCAGGTGGCAACATGAAGAAGCAGAACGGAGTCCATGCCACCGCTGAGGGCAATGCGAAGGTGTGAATGATCAGGCAGGTGCCTGACCGGAGTACATAGCACCTCCGGCCAGTCTCTTCCGGAGCCGGGGTTACCGGCCGGTGTCATATCGGGTCAACCGCTCGTAGCGGCGGGACACCAGTTCGTCGGCCGGCAGGCGACTGAGTTCGGCAATGCCCTTACTCAGAGTCTCACGCAGCGATTCTGCCATTTCTTCCGGGCTGCGATGCGCCCCGCCCAGCGGTTCTGTAATAACGTTGTCCGCCAGCCCAAGATCCTTCAGTCGGTCGGCGGTCACGCCCATCGCTTCTGCCGCCTGGGAAGCGTATTCCGCACTCTTCCACAGGATTGACGCGCAGCCTTCGGGTGAAATGACTGCATAGGTGGAATATTGAAGCATATTCAACTGATCGCACACGCCGATGGCCAAAGCACCGCCAGAGCCACCCTCGCCTACCACCGTGGAAATAATCGGCGTCTTCAGGCGGGACATGACGGCCAGGTTGAAGGCGATCGCTTCACTCTGGCCGCGCTCTTCGGCTCCGATACCTGGATAGGCACCCGGGGTATCAATAAAGGTCAGGATTGGCATGCGAAAACGCTCTGCCATCTCCATCAGCCGCAAAGCCTTACGGTACCCTTCCGGGCGCGGCATACCGAAATTCCGCTTTACCTTGTCGCGTACTTCCCGGCCTTTCTGGTGACCAATCACCATGATTGGCTTGCCATCCAGGCGGGCAGTGCCACCGACGATGGCCTGATCATCCGCATAACGACGGTCACCGTGCAACTCGTCGAAGTCGTCAAAGATCATGTCAACGTAGTCGAGGGTATAGGGCCGGCGGGGATGACGAGCCAGGCGGGCCACGTCCCAGGGCTTGAGGTTCGAGAAGATGCTTTCAGTCAGGCTAACACTCTTCTTGCGCAGCCGGCTGATCTCATCGGTGATGTTAATATCGGTATCATTTCCCACCATGCGAAGCTCTTCAATCTTGGCTTCAAGGTCGGCAATCGGTTGTTCGAAATCCAGATAATTAGGGTTCATGATGTTCCATCATTTGCTTGCAAGGCGAGAATGTAAGTCGCCAAACCAGAATTTTGGACAAAGATAGCAGCGCCTGAGCATTGGCTAAAGCGGACCTTCGTATGAGTCCGCTTTCTGACAAAAACGTAATTATTCAACGTGTCCGCCATACCCGGGATGAACCTTGCCGGATAGTATCAATCATAGACCAGTTCTACCGACTGGTCGCCTACGAGGTATTTCAACTCCAATAACAGGTCGTCATCGGGCTGTACGCGCCACGATTCACCCAGTTCGATACGGGTACTGGCATTATCGCTACTGTATTCAATCCATACCGGGCTGCCCTCACAACGGAAGGGCCTGAGCGTGGAGTCCAGTTTATCCAGCAGGCCGTTCTGAAGCTGATCCGCGTGAATAGCGAGCTTGAGACCACGACTGAACTGTTGCCGGGCCGTACCAACGTCCATAACCGAGCTGACGCGCATCTTCATCTGGCCAGAATAATCATCATGGCTGACCTGGCCTTCCACCACAATGACCTGGTCGGACTGAAGCAACTCCCGATTCTCGAAAAAAGCCTCTGAAAACAAAGTGGCCTCAATGCGGGCACTGCGATCATCCAGGGTGATAAACGCCATGGTCGACCCTGTACGGGTCTTCATGGAACGTTGCGCAACGACAAGGCCGGCAACACGCTGGGGCTGGCGAGCCGGTTTGAGATCAGCAATGGATGAGCGCACGAACCGCCGCACTTCTTTCTCATATTCATCGAACGGATGGCCCGTCAGGTAAAGGCCCAAGGTGTCTTTCTCCCCCTTGAGGCGCTCTTTCTTGGGCCATTCCCGCACATTCGCCACATCGGAGTAAGGGTCTCCGTCTTCCCCGCCCATCAGCATGTCGCCAAACATATCGGTCATGCCCACGGACTCGTTGCGGGATTGCTGGCCCGCCTGCTGGATGGCCTTGTCGATGCTGGCCATCAACTGGGCGCGCCCGGCGCCCAGCTTGTCCATCGCGCCGGAGCGGATCAGGGCTTCCATGGCCCTCTTGTTCACTTTTTTCAGATCCACCCGGCGGCAAAAATCAAAAATATCCTGGTACGGCTCGCCGTCGGCGCGGCCGGCCTGAATGCTGCCAATTGGTCCTTCACCAAGCCCCTTGATGGCGCCCAGACCATACACGATGGCGCCATCGTCATTGACGGTAAAGGTGTATTCAGAGCGGCTGACGTCGGGCACCAGCAGCTCCAGCCCCATGCTGCGGCACTCCTCCACCAGCGTGACCACCTTGTCGGTGTTCTGCATATCCGCCGTGAGTACCGCCGCCATGAACTCAGCAGGATAATGGGCCTTCAGCCACAGGGTCTGGTAGGAAACCAGCGCGTAGGCAGCCGAGTGGGACTTGTTGAAACCATAGCCGGCAAACTTTTCAACCAGGTCGAAAATGTTTTCCGCCAGGGTTTTGTTGATGTCATTGTTTTCACAGCCGTCGAGAAAGAACTGCTTCTGTTTGGCCATTTCCTCGGGCTTTTTCTTACCCATGGCCCGGCGCAGCATGTCGGCGTTACCAAGACTGTAGCCGGCCATCACCTGGGCAATCTGCATGACCTGTTCCTGATACAGGATAACGCCATAGGTGGGCTCAAGAACGGGCTTCAACCCCTCATACTGATAATCCGGATGCGGGAATGACATGGGCTGCCTGCCATGCTTCCGGTCGATAAAGTCATCCACCATGCCCGACTGCAGTGGCCCCGGACGGAACAAGGCAACCAGGGCGATCATATCCTCCAGGGAGTCCGGTTGCAGGCGACGGATCAGGTCTTTCATGCCACGGGATTCAAGCTGGAACACCGCTGTGGTTTCCGCCTTCTTGAGCATGTCGAACGATGGCACGTCGTCCAGCGGAATCTCATTAATGTCCAGAGCCGTCCCGCCCTGCCTCTCCAGGCGCGGGTTAATCATCTTCAGGGCCCAGTCGATGATGGTCAGGGTCCGCAGCCCCAGGAAGTCAAACTTCACCAGGCCGGCGTCTTCCACATCGCCCTTGTCGAACTGGGTCACCAGGCTGCCGCCCTCGTCATCACAGTACAGCGGCGAGAAATCGGTAATCTTGGTGGGTGCAATCACCACGCCGCCGGCGTGCTTACCGGCGTTTCGGCACACACCCTCAAGTTTCAGGGCCATCTCCCAGATTTCCTGGGCTTCCTCGTCATTTTCCAGGAACTCGACGAGCTGTGGTTCCTGCTCCAGCGCCTTCTCCAGGGTCATGCCCGGCTCGAAGGGAATCATCTTGGAGAGTTTGTCCGCCAGCCCGTACGACTTGCCCTGAACCCGGGCAACGTCCCGCACAACCGCCTTGGCAGCCATGGTGCCGAAGGTAATGATCTGGGACACCGCCTCGCGGCCGTATTTTTCCGCCACGTAGGCGATAACACGATCACGGCCTTCCATGCAGAAGTCGACGTCGAAGTCGGGCATCGAAACCCGTTCGGGGTTCAGGAAGCGCTCGAACAGCAGGTCGTATTCCAGAGGATCAAGATCGGTAATCAACTGGGCGTAAGCCACCAGGGAGCCAGCACCGGAACCCCGGCCAGGGCCTACCGGCACGCCGTTATTCTTGGCCCACTTGATGAAGTCCATAACGATCAGGAAGTACCCCGGGAACCCCATCTGGATAATGATATCCAGCTCGAAGTTCAGGCGCTTGTAGTAGGCCTCGCGCTTGGCATCGTATTCGGGGTCGTCCTTGCTGAGGGTTTTCGCCAGCCGCTCTTCCAGTCCCTCTTCCGACACCTTTCGGAAGTAGTCATCCATGGTCATGCCATCGGGAATGGGGTAGTTCGGCAGGAAATACTCTCCCATACGCACCGGGACCGAGCAGCGCCGGGCAATTTCTACCGTGTTCTCGACCGCCTCGGGGATATCAGAGAAAAGCTCAATCATTTCATCGGCGCTGCGCAGATACTGCTGGTCGCTGAAACGACGCTCCCGCCTGGGGTCGTCCAGGGTCCGGCTCTCGCCAATGCAGACCCTTGCCTCATGGGCTTCGAAATCCTCGGCATGGAGGAAGTGGACATCGTTTGTCGCCACCACCGGGCAGCCCAATGCCTCCGCCAACTCAACATTCAGGTGCAGGCAATCTTCATCCCCGGGGCGCCCGGTGCGTTGCAACTCCAGGTAAAACGACCCTGGGTAAAGGTTCATCCAGTATTCGGCACGCTGTCTGGCAAGGTCCAGCTTGCCCGACATCAGCGCTTTACCCACATCCCCCAGTCGCGCTCCAGACAGGGCAATCAGCCCTTCGGCGCGGCTTTCCAGCCACTTTCGCTGGATAATTGGCTTACCGAAACGCTGCCCCTCTGTGTACCCCAGCGAGACCACTTCGGTCAGGTTCAGGTAGCCATCGTTGTTACGGGCCAGCAGAGTGATGCGAAACGGATTGTCGGGCTCGTCGGGATTTTCGACCCACAGGTCAGCGCCGATAATGGGCTTCACCCCAGCGCCCATGGCCGCCTTGTAGAAACGTACCAGGGAGCACATGTTGGACTGCTCCGTAAGCCCGACAGCGGGCATACCCAGTTCTGCAACACGACCGACCAGAGGTTTCACGCGCACCAGGCCATCTACCATGGAGTATTCGGAATGCACGCGGAGGTGGACAAAGGTCTGTGACATAGCGTCGGAAATTTCCTGCAGGTTAATGGCGGTTCGGGCCAGGTCAGCGACCAATCAATTCTTTGATGTCTTCTTCAGTTTGCGGGCCGAAGCGGGCCTCAACGAGGTCTCCATCCGGATCCACAATAAACGTTGCGGGCAGAGCCACGGGGGTTTTCCAGCCGAACTTCGGCCCTGGATCTTCCGCCAACATACTGTATTCAATACCCATTTTCCGCCCCAGGTCGATCAGTTCCTGGCCACGAACATCATCAAAATTCACGCCCAGGACTATCACGGCACCCGCGCGGTCGATACTGTTCAGCTCTGGAATTTCCTCCAGGCACGGCTTGCACCACTCGGCCCAGTAGTTGACCAACACCCAATGTCCCCGCAGGCTCTCCCAGTCGAGGACGGTTCCGTCGGGCTTTTCAAACTCATGGTTCTGACAGCCGACCAGCGACAATGAGGCCAATATTATACCGATCCTGCATAACCCGGTGGAATAACGCACCGTTGCAGGATACTTTGCAGGGTATTGCACAGGGTGCCCTCCTGTTAGACTACGGCGCTCAGACAAACTTGCGGTCAACCTGACCTGGGAAGAGGGAGAACCATGACAGAACCGACCCGAATTTTCCACAATCCGCGCTGTTCAAAATCTCGGCAAACCCTTGAACTCCTTCGCGAACAAGGTGTTGAACCGGATATTATACGTTACCTGGAAACGCCACCGACAGAGCAAATTCTGGAACAGATCCTTACTGCCCTGGACATCACTCCCAGAGAACTGATGAGAACCGGGGAAAAGGAATACAAGGAACTGGGCCTGGACGACCCGGAGCTTGGCCGTGAGACGCTGATCAAAGCGATGGTCGACACTCCGAAGCTGATCGAGCGCCCCATCGTAATCAGGGGTAACAAGGTGGCACTGGGCCGACCGCCCGAAAATGTCCTGAATATTCTCTAACCGGAGATCTCCAATGGCGACCCCCTCGCCCTATATCCTGGTGCTGTATTACAGCCGCACTGGGCAAACGGCCGAATTGGCCGCCCAGATTGCGCGGGGCGTATCCCGGGTCCAGGGTATGGATGCCAGGATTCGCACCGTGCCCAGCGTGTCGCCGAACACCGAGGCGTCCCTGCCAGCGGTACCAGATGACGGCGCGCCCTACGCCAGCAAGGATGACCTTGCGAACTGTGCCGGCCTGGCCATCGGCAGCCCGACCCGGTTCGGCAACATGGCAGCACCGCTGAAGTACTTCCTCGACAGCACCGGCGACCTGTGGCTTAACGGAACCCTCAGCGGAAAGCCCGCTGGCGCGTTTACCTCCACTGGTAGCCTGCATGGCGGTCAGGAGAGCACCCTGCTGACGATGATGGTGCCACTGCTGCATCATGGAATGGTGCTGTGCGGTGTGCCCTATTCGGAAAGCGCGCTCAACGAGACCTCCGCCGGGGGTACGCCCTACGGCCCTTCCCACTGGGCCGGCACCGGAGAGCCACAGTCCGTGAACGACCACGAAAAAGCCATATGTCAGACGTTTGGCGAGCGCCTTGCGCGAATTGCCATGAAATTGCGCTAACCCCGGCGCCACTCAACGACAACGGATCACCGAATGCTTCACAACCCCAAAGCCCGAATAACCGCCCGTCTGACCATCCTGCTTTATCTGGCCACCCTGGCGGCCCTGCTTATCAGCACCTTTTACCCCGCGCAGGTCGAGGGCGTCTCCGTCACGCTGATGCTCAGCGTAAAGCTGGTCCCGCTACTGGCCTTTGCCGTACCGGTGTTTCGAGGCCACAACCGCGGTTATATCTGGCTCAGTTTCGTGGTGATTTTCTATTTTACCCAATACGTCGTATCGTCGTGGCTCAGCGAGGGCGCCATTACCCCTCTGATCATCGCGGTGCTGACCTTCCTGCTGTTTACTGTGGCCATGGTCCACCTTAAGGTGAACCGTCCGCAGCCCGTTACAGAAACCTGACAGGGAACGCATCATGGCCGACAGCACTCATCCCCCCGCGCCACATCGAAGCACCTTAACCCTGAGGGATATCTGCACGGCGCTGGTCACCGGTGGTGAGATCACCCAGGAGGATGCCGAACGGGTCCTTTCAGCCAATATTGGCATCCAGACAGGCAGTAGCGGGCCAGCCAGCCAGCGCCACCCATTGGAACTGGTAGCCAAGGCTGGGCTGGAAAGCCAGACAACCGGTCGCACGCTGGATCTGGACAGGCTGACCCAATGGCTGGCGGAGTGGGCAGAGCAACGCTATTACCACATTGACCCGCTAAAGATAGACACACCCGCGATTGCCCGGGTGATGTCCTATGCCTTTGCTCAGCGACACGGCATTCTTGCGGTTGAAATCGGCGAGGATGAAGTGCTGATCGCCAGCACCGAGCCCTTCAAAAGTGACTGGGAAAGCAACCTGCGCCAGGCGGTCAGAAAAGACATCCGCCGCGTGGTCGCCAACCCCGAGGATATCCGCCGTTACACCGTCGAGTTCTATCAACTGGCGAGCTCCGTCAGCAAGGCCGGCGGCAACAATACGGCCAATCCCGCCGGCGCCCAGAACTTCGAGCAACTGCTGGACCTTGGGGCCAGCGAACACCCGGATGCCAACGACCAGCATGTGGTCAAGATTGTTGACTGGCTGCTGCAATATGCCTTTGATCAACGCGCATCGGATATCCACATTGAACCTCGGCGCAATGTTACCCAGGTGCGCTTTCGCATCGACGGGGTGCTGCACAACGTCTACGAATTTCCTGACCAGGTCGGCATGGCCGTTACCAGTCGCCTGAAGATTCTCGGCAGGCTGAACGTGGCGGAAAAGCGCCGTCCCCAGGACGGCCGTATCAAAACCCGAAAGCCGGACAACAGCGAAGTGTAACTGCGACTGGCCACCATGCCAACGGCGTTTGGTGAAAAAATGGTGTTGCGGATTTTTGATCCGGAAGTGCTGTTGAAGTCCTACGAACAACTGGGATTTTCCAAGGAAGACCGGGAACGCTGGCACGCCATTACCGATCACCCCCACGGCATTGTTCTGGTCACCGGCCCTACCGGCTCTGGTAAGACCACCACCCTGTACTCAACCCTCAAGCAACTGGCCACTCCCGAGGTGAACATCTGCACCATCGAGGACCCGATTGAGATGGTGGAGCCGGCCTTCAACCAGATGCAGGTTCAGACCAACATCGAACTGACCTTTGCCTCGGGCGTGCGGGCGCTGCTGCGACAGGACCCGGACATCATCATGATTGGTGAAATCCGTGACCTGGAAACTGCAGAAATGGCGGTTCAGGCCGCCCTGACCGGGCACCTCGTGCTGTCCACCCTGCACACCAACGACGCCCCCAGCGCCATTACCCGGTTGATGGAACTGGGCATCCCCCCCTACCTGATTCGTGCCACCGTGCTGGGCGTAATGGCGCAACGACTAACCAGAACCCTGTGCCCCCACTGCAAGGCGCCAGGGCCGGTGGACGAGCAGGCCTGGCAAAGCCTGACCCGCCCCTGGAAAGCCTCCATGCCCAAGCAGGTCTACCACCCGGTTGGCTGCCTTGAGTGCCGGAACACCGGTTACTATGGTCGAGCCGGCGTGTATGAAATCATGCAACTGTCCGGCAACCTGATCCGGCAGATTACCGAGCAGTGCGAGCTGGACCAACTGAGAGTGGATGCGTACAAGGATGGCATGAAATCCCTGCGGCTCAGTGGCGCGCAGAAAGTGGCCGCCGGCTCAACCACCGTCGAGGAAATCCTGCGGGTAACCCCCGAAAGCCAGCGTTGATGTGCTCCCGGTCATCATGCCAGACATGGTTGAGCTCTACTGGGGAAGCGCTCCGCACTGGGTGAGCAACTGCCGCCAACGCTCTTTATGGGCCGTAATGGCGCGGGCCAGCTGCCCCCAGACACTGTCGGCATTGCCCGTTTCCAGATAAAGCCGATACCAACCACGAAAAGCAGACGGCATGGTCGCCGACTGCTGTGCGGCAAGCGTATCCAGCGGCTTGATCAGCGCCTCCTTCGCCTGCTCAATGCGGCCGAGATAGTCCTCAATGCCAACGCCGTAACCGTCGGTATAGATTTCTAGGAGCTCGCCGGGCGGCGCTTCAGACTCCGACCCCGAGCAAAGTGGTGCCCCTCCTTCCACTCTCTTGGCCAACAGAGCCGTCGCGTCGTCAAGCCGCACTGCGATCAGCCGAGCGCTGTTCAATAGCTGACCCGCACGGTGTTCTGCCTGCCAGAGTTGATGCACACCACCTACATAATCCAACGACTCACCTGTGTTGCCGGCCAGCAGACCTCTGACCGTCTGGTTGACCCGCTTTACGCCGGAGGACAACTCAGCCAGAACCTTGTCGTCGCCGCTCCCGGGATAATACCCCTGCGACAGGGTAAACAGCCGTTCAATCTCTTCCACACCCCAGGTGGCGTTCCATATCGCAATGGGGAGCGTTTCGGTTTTATGGGCGATGGCCTCTTCCAGTTCTTCCTGTATATCCTCTCCATCGGTCTCCGAAATACAGGTCTCAGCGGCACGGATAAACCGCGTTTCATAACGCAATCGATTCAACGGTTGCATCACCCGCCCCATGATCGAGTTCCTTTCGCCGACCACGTACTGCAGCTCGCACCCATAGAGGGACAGGAAATCGAGCATTCCCATATCCAGATCCGGCATGTCGAGAACGCGCTCCCGTCGTCGCGGGATCTGGGGAACAGGGGCTATATCGGAGAGTTCGGGGCGCAGTTCCAGAGCATCGGCTACGCTCACAACGTACCCATCCATCATATCTGGAACACCGGAATCCGGCGCGCAGCCGGCAAGGTATAGGCACGCCAAAGGCACTATCAGGTATCGAACGCCAGGCACCATGGAGGGTCACCCCTGCTGAAGAAACCTGTCAACCCCTGCAAAGTCCGTGGTCACCGCCCGCTTCGTGCCCGGCAGATCTCCCTCACGTACAAGCCAGACCGTGCGCATGCCAGCTTCCTCAGCGGCCTTCAGTTCGGCCTCAACATCGGAGAGGAACAGCACCGTTCGGGGTTCGACACCCAACTCGTCGATGATGTTGCTGTAGGAAGTTGACTCCTTCTTACCGCCGATACGGGTATCGAAGTAACCGGAAAAGAATGGCGTTAAATCCCCGGCTTCGCTGAAACCGAAAATCAGCTTCTGTGCCTTCACAGAACCGGACGAATATACGAACAGGCGCAAACCTCGATCATGCCAGCGCTGCAGATACTCGGCAGCATCGTCGTAGATGTGCCCCCGGAAAGCACCCTGCTGGTAACCCTGCTCCCAGAGCATTCCCTGCAAGGCCTTCAAGGGTGTTTCCTTGCGATCTTCCCGAATCCAGGTATCCAGCACCTCAACAAGCCCGTCGATATCCTCCCTGGCGACACCGGAGGTGTGGGCGACGGCATCCAACTGCTCACGGATTTCCGTACTGTCCGCCGCACCCTCCCGCACAAACTCGGCCATATGCTTCGCCGAGTAGGGAAACAAAACCTCGTGCACAAAGGAAATCGAACTGGTGGTTCCCTCGATATCCGTCAGGATCACGCGGATCATCCAGCTGCTCCCGCCAGGCGCTCGTAACGCGGCAGCCGGCTGGCGATGTCTTCACCAGTGAAGTCCGCCACCCAGCCTTCCGGGTTGGTAAACAGGCGGATGCAGGTAAACGCAGGCTCCGGCCCCATGTCAAACCAGTGGCGTGTGCCATCCGGCACGCTGATAAGGTCATTTTTCTGGCACAGAACGGCGTACACCTGGTCACCAAAATGCAGGTAAAACAGGCCCTGCCCGCGAACAAAGAAACGCACCTCGTCTTCGCTGTGCACATGCTCATCCAGAAATTTCTGGCGGAAAGCCTCTTTCTGGGGGTTATCCGGGTTCAGGCTGATGACATCCGCCGCCTGGAAGCCACATTCCGCCTTCAGCGCCTGGATCTCACCGGAATAGGCCTCAAGAATGTCGTCAGATGACGCATCCGCTGGCAAATCCCGGGTAGCCCATTGTTCAAAGCGCACGCCGTGCTCTGCCAACAGGTTAGCGATTTTGCCTGCGTCTTCGGTCACGACGCGGGGGGATTCGGGCACACTCTGGTCAAAAATACTCAAGGTTGTCATCGGCGGACCCTCATGGTTTCAAGCTCGCATTCGAAAAGGAATTCAAAGGCTTCGACGTGGCGCAGGCAGTCTGACATGGTCCTGCCCCAGGTATAAAGGCCGTGCCCACGAATCAGGTAACCCGGTTGTTCAGGATGCTGACGAAACCAATCTCTGGTTTGGTCCGCCAGCGCCGGAATATCCTGAGTATTGTCGAACACCGGCACGGTCAGTTGCGACTCGTGGGTATCAACTCCCGAAAAAGCCTTCTGTAACTCGTACCCCTGTAACTTTAGCGGCTCTCCGGCGGGCAGCAGCCGGCTCAACACCGTTGCCTTGACAGAGTGGGTATGCAACACCGCACCAACGTCCGGAAAGGTCTGGTAAAGCACCGTATGCAAACGTGTTTCCGCCGACGATCGGGCATTGCTCTGGACGGGGTTGCCAGCAAGGTCCACCACCATGACATCACCTGCCACCAGCTGGCCTTTGTGTCGGCCGGACACCGTGACGGCGATATGCTCATCATCGATCCGCGCCGAATAGTTGCTGCTGGTAGCCGGCGACCAGCCCTGGCCGTAGAGAAACCGGCCGGCATCAATGATGGACTGCGCGGCAATGGCGTAGCGGGTTACGTCAAACAAAAATCACCTCGGAACAGACACGCCGGATCAGCGTTTGATGGCTTCCATTATAAGGATGAGCGAGCGGCCCGCAAAGGCCAACGAACGCTCACCGGTCGGCTTGGAAAGCTATGGCTCATACCGTGGCTTTCAGGGGAAGGCTGCGCTGGCGTTTCCCGCTCAGGGCAAATAACGCGTTACCCAAAGCGGGTATCACCGGAGGTACACCGGGCTCCCCCACACCGGTGGGCGATTCATCGCTATCGATGATGTCCACCACCACCTCGGGCCGCTGATCATGACGCATGAGCGGGTAATCGTGGAAATTGCTTTGCTGGACCTGTCCGCCTTCCAGGGTAATGTTGCCGTGGAGCGCTGCCGTGAGGCCAAAGATAATACCGCCCTCGATCTGGTCGCGAACAATGTCCGGATTGACCACCTGGCCGCAATCCACAGCACAGTACACCCTGTGCACCCGGATTTCCCCGAACTCAACGCTGGCCTCAACCACCTGGGCCACGTAGGTGCCAAAACTGCGAAACAGGGCAACACCACGGGCCCGTCCTTCGGGTGCGCCGCTGTCCCATTGGGCAAGTTGGGCAACCCTGTCCAGCACGCCCAGGTGTCTAGGTTCGTGGTCAATCAATGAGCGCCGGAACCGGTACGGGTCCTGGCCTTGCTCATGAGCCAGCTCATCCATAAAGGTTTCAACAGCAAAGCCGTTGTGAGAGAAACCCACGGACCGCCACCAGGACACCGGCACCCCCGGATCTGTGTGGGTATGGCGTATGTCGATATTCGGCACCCGATACGGATATTCTATGGCACCTTCGATGGCGGAATGATCCTTCGGAGTCGCGACACCCTCGGCGAGCAGCCCAACGCGCCCCAGAGTGCCGTACAGGAATTTCGGAGCCCAGGGGTACTGGGCTGGTGCCGCATTGCGTACGTACCAGTCCAGTATCTGCGGGCCAACAATCTGATGGTGCCAGCCAGTGACGTTATCGCCACTGACACTGGCCCGCATCCGGTGCAGCATGGCCGGACGATAAACATCGTGACGGGTATCTTCTTCCCGAGACCAGATCAGCTTGACCGGTTTGCGTACCCGGTAGGCGACAGACGCCGCCTCCTCAATGTAATCATTGGTCAGCCGGCGCCCAAATCCACCGCCGAGGAAGGTGGTATGGATGGTCACCTCATCGGGCGAGAGGTCCGTCACCCTCGCAGCCGCGATCCGGCCAAGATCGGGTGCCTGGGTCGGTGCCCAGACTTCAATGGCGCCGTCCCGATACCACGCCGTGGCATTCATCGGTTCCAACGTCGCATGGGCAAGGTAAGGCTGCTCATAGCTGGCCTCCACCACGCGCTCCGCACCTTGTTGTGCGTCGTCATAATCACCTTCGCTGCGCTCACTTTCCCCCGGGTCTTCATCAGCGGCTTTGTGGTACGAGGAGAACACCAGTTCGGAGGACACATCCAACGCGCCGTCGTTGTCCCATTCGATCGTCAGGGCGTCCTGGGCCTTACGGGCCCGCCAGTATTTATCTGCCACAACTGCCACGCCACGCTCGATCTCGAACACGTCCAGAACGCCCGGCAACCGGCGAGCAGCAGTATCATCGTATGATTTTACCCGGGCGCCATGGCGCGCAGGGCGGGACACTACCGCGTAAACCATGCCTTCCAGTTCGACATCAATGCCGTAGATTGGCGCGCCGGTGGACTTGGCTTCGGCATCCAGGCGTCCCCGTTCCTTGCCGATGTACGTCCAGTCCTCACGGGGTTGGAGTGACGGAGCCTCCGGCACCGGCTGCTTCGCCGCCAGTTCTACCAGCCGACCGTAAGCCAGGCTGTCGCGCCCGTTCGGATGGATCACCCTGCCTTCGACCGCCCGGCACTCAGCGGGGCTGACTTCCCAGACATTGGCTGCGGCAGCAACCAGCATCATACGGGCAGAGGCTCCCGCCACCCGTAACGGCTGCCAACTGGTCGCCAGACTGGTGCTGCCGCCGGTCAATTGCAGGTTGTAGAGGGGATTACGGTATTCCGGGGCCGCAGGGGCAAATCGCGGTTTGATGGAGGCTGGCGTCACCCCGAGCTCTTCCGCAATGAGGGTGGTCAGGCCAGTGTAAGTTCCCTGCCCCATCTCAACACGCGCCAGCGTGAAATAGACCTGATCATCGGTCGTCAGCTCCAGCCAGGCATCCGGTTTCCAGCTACCATCCTGCTCATCATAACCGCTCTGGATGCCAGCGCAGCCCGGAAGCGACAGGGACAAGACCAGCCCGCCGGAGGAGCCGGCGGTTACCTTCAGGAAATCGCGTCGATTCATGGACATATTACGCTTCCCCCCGATCAGGTCGGGCAGCATCGTCAACAACCACAGACTCAACCGCCGCGATGATGCGGGAATAGGTACCGCAACGGCAAAGGTTTCCGCTCAAGGCAGCGACGATATCATCGTGAGAGGGAGCGTCGTTGTGCTGCAAAAGGTGGGCGGCGCTCATGATCTGGCCGGACTGGCAGTAACCGCATTGGGGCACGCCATGTTCGACCCATGCCTTTTGCAAAGGATGCAGGTTTCCATCTTGCGACAGACCTTCGATGGTTGTCACATCCCCACCGTCAGCCAATTCAACCGGGGTGGAACAGGAACGCACCGGATGCCCGTTCAGGTGCACGGTACAGGCTCCGCAGAGTCCCATGCCGCATCCAAATTTGGTACCTTTCAGTCCGAGTTCATCGCGGATCACCCACAGCAGCGGAGTATCGCTGTCTATGTCGAGCATCCGCTCCCGGCCATTTACGGTAAGGCTCACGGCCATGGTCGTTCTCTCCCCCTGCTGCCCGGAGCCCTGGCCCCGGGTGAGTTTTATTATTATGAACGCTGAGCGTCCTTATTTGATGACGTCATTGCCTTCCTTGTCAGTCCAGATCTTCCGTTCGCCGGTTTCCATTTTACCCTCGGAGTCCCAGACCTCGCGGTCCGTTGTTGCCTCTTCCACCTTGCCGTTGTCATTCCAGATAACCCGGTCTTTACACCCGGCCAGTGCCGCTACCATAAAAAGTACCAACATCAGTTGCTTCACACTTACCTCCGAACCGATCTTGTCGGCGTTGGGTGAATAGTCAGGATCCGTGAATCTCACGGTTACGCTGCTTGTCGCGGTCGCCTTTGCGGACCATGACATAGACGGCACCGGTGCCGCCATGGCGCTTCTGGGCCGAATGAAACGCCAGCACATCTTCCAACTCTGGCAGCCATTTGGCCAGATGGCTCTTGAGTTGGGCGATACCGTCGGGGTTACGCTCTCCCTTGCCGTGGAGAATAATGACGGATCGAAGCCCATAGCGCACGCAATCATTAATGAAGCCAAACACGTCCCGACGCGCTTCTTCAACGGTCATCCGATGCAGATCCAGGCGCGCTTCGATCGGGTATTGCCCAAGACGGAGCTTACGGAATACGCCATGCTGCACACCGGGCCGTTGCCAACAGAGAACATCGTGCGCTGTCAGAGGCTCGACCATATCCGCCGTCAGTGGATTGCGGTCCTTGTGCGGCTGATCTATGGCGGACCGCTGCCGCTCAAGGTGCCCTGGGGTCAAATCCTTTGGGGCTTTAACATCGGCTTTGTTCGGCTTCCGGATACGGCGGACATCCTTCATCTCCTCCAGGAAGCTCAGGCGCTCATCTTTGGTTGTCATGGCGATATCATTTACGGTCGAAGTTGCATGGACTTTACCACCCGGCTCACCCATCATAAAGGAGGCCCCTCGCCCTACCCACTGCCAGGCCGGGGCTGGCCCGCGCTCAGACAAACATCGTAGGGCCGGTAGATAGACGGTTGGTCTACACTTCCGGCTCATAAGCACGACAACGGACCGCGATTATGACTGCCGCATCGCAAGACAGTGCACGCCCCCAGAATACCCGTGCCATCATGGCATTTCTGCGGGAGCATTCGCCTTTTTCAAACATGGACGATGCACATCTGGCCCATTATGCCGAGCATGCCTCGCTGAGATTCTACGCCGATGGCGATGTGGTGCTGTCACCGGACGATGGCCCGGTAGAACGGTTCTACGTGGTCAAACAGGGCCGTATTCGCGGCGAACGGGAGCGAGACAAGGACGGAGAAACCGAAACCACCTTTGAAATAAGCCAGGGCGAATGTTTTCCATTGGCCGCGCTGATTGGAGAACGCCCCACCCGCACACTGCATCGCGCCTCCGGAGACACCTTCTGCCTTAGCATTGAACACGACACCTTTGTCATGCTGTTCTCGCAGAGTGATCCCTTTCGTGATTTTTGCCTTCGCGGCGTCAGCAGCCTGCTTGATCAGGTGAATCAGCGCATACAGACCGGCGCCATGGCTTCCATTGGTTCCAGTAACTCGCTGGACACCCCGCTGGAACGCTACGCTATTCGTAACCCCATCGTCTGCTCTCCGGACCTCCCGGTCCGAAAAGCGGTTGCGCGCATGCACGAAAACAGTGTCGGTAGCATCGTGATTACCGATGACGAACGGCATCCCACGGGCATATTCACCCTTAGGGACCTGCGCACCATGGTAGCGGAAGAGAAGGGCCCACTGGATACGCCCATCGGCCAGGTCATGACCAGGAATCCCTGCTGCCTGACAGCCCACGCAGATGCTTTTGAGGCCGCCATGTTGATGGCAGAACATCATTTCGCTCACATCTGCGTGGTGGATGACGAGCATCGACTGATTGGCATGGTATCCGAGCGCGACCTGTTCTCGCTTCAGCGGGTCGATCTCGTCAACCTCGCCAGGACCATCGGCACCGCCAGCCATCTCCGTACCCTGGTCAGCCTCCGTAAGGATGTGTCCCGGCTGGTGGACGCGATGCTCGCTCACGGAGCCGATTCCGGCCAGGTGGTAAAAATCATTACCACCTTGAACGATGTCACTGTGAGACGGGTCCTGGAACTGAACATCAAGAAACACGACCCTGGCATCCCTTTCACCTGGCTGACATTCGGAAGCGAAGGTCGGCAGGAACAAACCTTATTAACAGATCAGGATAACGGCATCCTGTTCCAGACACCGGAGGGGATGACCGAGGAACAGGTCAGGGAGAAACTGTTGCCCTTCGCGGAAACCGTCAACAAGGAACTGGCGGAATGCGGCTTTACCCTGTGCAAGGGCAATATCATGGCCAGCAATCCCAAACTGTGCCTCAGCGGCAGGGAGTGGGATGACTGGTTTGCCCGGTTTATCGACGCCTCAACCCCGCAGAATCTGGTGTACTCCTCGATTTTCCTCGACATGCGGGCGGTATTCGGGCCGATGGAACCACTGGAAACGTTGCTGGATAAAGTGCTCACGCGCATACGCAAGAACGACCTGTTCCAGAAGATGCTGGCGGGCAACGCCATTACCCGTAAACCTCCTCTGACCATGTTCCGCAACTTCCGCTATGCCCCTGACGGCAAGAAAAACACACTTGATCTGAAGCGCCAGGGACTGGCTCCCTTTGTGGAAGCCGTTCGGGTACTTGCCCTCGCCAATAGTGTGGGCGCAGCCAACACACTGGAGCGCATGCAGCAGCTCGCCGTAAAAGGTGTCTTTGACACCAAAGACGCCAATGCCTGGCAGGAGGCCTACAGCCTGATCCAGGCTATTCGGATGAGGGCACACCAAGAGATGCTGGACCGCGGCGAGCCTCTGTCCAATTATATAAACCCGGACGACCTTAACCCTCTGGACCGCCGGATTCTTCGCGAGTCGTTCCGCCAGGCACAACGCCTGCAGCAGAAACTGGAAATCACCTACCAACTCTGAAAACCGGGTCAACGTCTATGCTGGAGCAGATCAAAAACTGGATCGAACGGCGTAGGGCCGGCAGCACCGGTGGTCCCGATCACGAACACTTGCCAACGCCAAAGGCAGCCGGAGACCAGCGCCTATCAGACTGCCGACTGATCGTACTGGACCTGGAAACCACGGGCCTCAACCCTGCAAAGGACAATGTCATCGCCATCGGTGCGGTGGCCATTCGGCACGACGCCATTGACCTAGGCGACCAGTTTGATCTGATCCTGCGTCGCCCAGAGTTGGACATCAGCGAAACGGTACTCATCCACGGCATCGGTCCGGAAGCCCTAACACAGGGGCATGAGACGGAAGACGCACTGCTCCATCTGCTGGAATGGATGAATGGCGACCCTATCCTTGCCTACCATTCCGCCTTTGACCAGAAGTTCCTTGAAAAGGCTCTCAAACAAACATTGGGCTACACCCAGCCCCACACCTGGCTCGATGTGGCCGAGATGCTTCCCGCCTTCTTTCCCAACTCCAAAACCGGAGGCAAAGGCCTGGACAACTGGGCCGATTTTTTCGACCTGGAAGTCAGCGCCCGCCATCATGCTGCTGCCGATGCCATGGTGACGGCTGAATTAACCCTTGCGGTCATCAATAAAGCACGAAAAAGCGGTGTCACCACATTGCGTGACTTCAATGAAAAACTGAAGTACCACCGGCAACTGAAGAACATCCATCGGCGAGGCTAGAACCCCGGAACTGTGTCGCGTTTGCAGACGCTTTATCCCTCAAATTACTGAGAATTAGACCTTTTGCCAATATCTATCTATCGCTTGACGGGTAAAGTCGAATAGGACATTACGTCGGAGAAGAACTATATGAATAATAATTTCTCTACAACCAACACTTCTCAGAAAACCCACCAAACCTCCACAACAACAACACAGGAGTGATCCTATGTCAGGTCATGACTACGATGCTGTGAATTACTGGAAGGCGAATCTTCGTCTTATATTCGGGAGCCTCATTGTCTGGGCCCTCGTGTCTTATGGGTTTGCGATACTGCTTCGCCCCATGCTCGCCGGAATCCCCATTGGCGGAACCGACCTCGGCTTCTGGTTCGCCCAACAGGGTTCGATTCTTACTTTCATCGCGCTGATCTTCCATTACGCGTGGCGAATGAACAAGCTCGATGAAAAATTCGGCGTGCATGAGGAGTAAGTTCGAATGAGTCAATTTGCAATCAATTTATTATTTGTGGGCGGCTCATTCGCCCTCTATATCGGCATCGCAATTTGGGCGAGAGCCGGTAGCACAAGTGATTTCTACGTTGCTGGTGGCGGCGTTCACCCAATCACCAACGGTGCGGCGATCGGCGCTGACTGGATGTCCGCAGCATCCTTTATCTCCATGGCGGGCTTGATTGCCGCTGGTGGTTACGCAAACTCGACGTTCCTGATGGGCTGGACAGGCGGCTACGTTCTGCTGGCCATGCTTCTGGCGCCTTACCTGCGTAAGTTTGGTAAGTTTACGGTTCCCGAATTTATCGGTGACCGCTTCTACAGCAAGAATGCCCGCCTGGTGGCGGTTATCTGCCTGATCGTCGCGTCCGTGACCTACGTAATCGGCCAGATGGCCGGTGCCGGTGTTGCCTTCTCACGCTTCCTGGAAGTTGACGCCACCCTGGGCCTGATCATTGCTGCGGTCGTGGTCTTCATCTACGCCGTACTCGGCGGTATGAAGGGTATCACCTACACCCAGGTTGCCCAGTACTGCGTACCTGTCTCTTATACACATCTGACGCTGCCGACGAATA
>CAJXOQ010000024.1 GCA_913057975.1 uncultured Marinobacter sp. | reverse complement strand
CAACAAATTCAAACGGTTGTCTTTCAATTTCTGGCCCGCCTCAGTGGCGTTCCCCTCGAAAGAGATGCGCATTCTACAGAGCCCTGAGAATGTGTCAACGAGGTTAATCAATTATTTTTACTCTGTTTCGGTTAGCACCTATAACGCTGCTCAAACCACAACCAAAACGCTCATTTTTCAGGCCAAGGTCACGCAGATTCGCCAGAGGAGCGGCGCGATTTTCTAAACAGCGCAAAAACCGGCCCCGACAACGCATAAAGAAGGAACCCGCTAAACAGGACTGTTGCCGGATCAAGTGCGACAACCACAAACATCAGCACCACCAGGAGTATTGCAGCGAACGGTACCCGCCCCCGCATATCCAGGTCCTTGAAACTCTTATAGAGAATGTTGCTAACCATCAGCACACCACAACCACCAACCACAATAATCGTCATGAGGGTTAGCCAACTAGCGGGCTCCATAATGTGGAAGCACCACACCAACCCAGCAACGCACGCCGCAGCTGCGGGGCTGGGCAGCCCAACGAAGAACTTTTTGTCCATGGAGCCAATCTGGGTGTTGAATCGCGCCAATCGCAAAGCAGCACCAGCCACATAGATAAAGGTAATCGCCCAGCCAACCTGGCCGAGGTTGTTCAGCGACCAGAAAAACGCCACCATCCCCGGCGCCACACCGAAAGCGACCATATCCGCGAGACTGTCGTACTCCTCGCCGAACTTGCTCTGGGTGTTGGTCAACCTGGCAACCCGACCATCCAGCCCATCCAGGATCATGGATACAAAGATCGCAATCGCGGCATTGTCGAATACACCATTTGCGGCGGAAACGATCGCGTAGAAGCCAGAGAACAGGGAAGCTGTTGTCAGCGCATTAGGCAGCAGATATATCCCCTTGCGGCGAACCGGCGCCCCCTCTACCAGCTCTTCCTCGACGACTTCGCCGGACTCAATGTCATGCTCATGACCAGAGGCGTCTGACTGCCCCCGAACATCTTTCTTTTCAGCCTGTGTTTCGGCCTGCTTCTTTTCATCAGTCATTCCAATCACTCCGGAAAGCATTTAGGCGGAGTATATACGAAAAACGCGGCCACCCGGGCCGCGTTTTCCAAACCAATCCGAAGTACCGGATCAGTTTTTGTCTTTGTCCACGATCTTGTTCGCGGAAATCCAGGGCATCATGGAGCGCAGCTTTTCACCAACGGTCTCGATCTGATGCTCGGCATTAATGCGGCGACGGGCCGTCATGGACGGGTAGTTGCTGCTGCCTTCCTGAATGAACATCTTGGCGTATTCACCGGTCTGGATGCGCTTCAATGCATTGCGCATGGCTTCGCGGGATTGCTCGTTGATGATCTCAGGACCGGTCACGTACTCACCATACTCCGCGTTGTTGGATATGGAGTAGTTCATGTTGGCGATACCGCCCTCGTACATCAGGTCAACAATCAGCTTCAGCTCATGCAGACACTCGAAGTAAGCCATTTCGGGCTCGTAACCGGCATCCACCAGCGTTTCGAAAGCCGCCTTTACCAGCTCAACGGTACCACCGCAAAGCACAGCCTGCTCACCAAACAGATCGGTTTCAGTCTCATCCTTGAAGGTGGTTTCGATGATGCCGGTGCGGCCGCCACCGATACCGCTGGCGTATGAGAGCGCCAGGTTCTTGGCGTTGCCGGAAGCGTCCTGGAAGATAGCAATCAGATCGGGGATACCGCCGCCACGGGTAAATTCAGTGCGCACAGTGTGGCCCGGCGCTTTCGGAGCAATCATGATCACGTCCAGATCCTTGCGCGGCACGATCTGGTTGTAGTGGATCGCAAAACCGTGGGCAAATGCCAGAGTGGCGCCCTGCTTCAGGTTCGGCTCGATCTCGGCATTATACAACTGCGCCTGGAACTCGTCCGGCGTCAGGACCATGACCACATCCGCTGCGGCAACTGCTGCCGGCACGTCACTGGTTTTCAGGCCATAAGCTTCCGCCTTGGCAATGGACGAAGAACCTGGACGCAGACCAACCGTTACATCCACACCGGACTCTTTCAGGTTGCACGCATGAGCGTGGCCCTGTGAGCCAAAGCCGATGATGGCAACTTTTTTGCCCTGGATGATGGAAAGATCACAATCCTTATCGTAATAAACCTGCATGGAAAACCTCTATATATTGTATTGGCCTTTTAAAGGCCGTCATTGTACAGAATGATGTCAGCGCCTGTTACAGACTTAAGACCTTTTCACCACGGGCGATGCCCGAAACCCCGCTGCGAACGACCTCAAGCACACCCGAGGTACCCACCGCCTGAATAAAGCCGTCCAGCTTCTCACTGGCACCGGCTAACTGGACGGTATAGACGGAGCTGGTGACATCCACGATCTGGCCACGGAAGATATCGACCGTGCGTTTGATCTCGGCACGCTGGGACCCGGTGGCCTTGAGCTTGACCAGCATCAGCTCGCGCTCGATGTGGGAGCCCTCGGTCAGATCCACCAACTTGACCACTTCAATCAGCTTATTGAGCTGCTTGGTAATCTGTTCGATGACCTTGTCCGAACCGGTGGTTGTGACTGTCAGCCGCGACAGGGTTTCGTCCTCGGTGGGCGCCACTGTCAGCGTTTCAATGTTGTAGTTGCGCTGCGAGAACAGACCGACAACGCGGGACAATGCACCGGGTTCGTTTTCAAGCAAAACAGAAATGATTCGACGCATAATCAGACCCTCTCCGTCTTGCTGAGCCACATGTCCTTCATTGAGCCACGAGCCACCTGCATCGGGTAGACGTGCTCAAAACGGTCCACGTAGATATCAACGAAAACCAGCCGGTCTTTCATCGCCAGCACTTCTTTGAGCTTAGGCACCAGATCTTCCTTACGGTCGATACGGACACCAACATGGCCATAGGCTTCCGCCAGCTTGATGAAATCCGGCAGGGACTCCATGTAAGACTGGGAGTGACGGGACTCGTAGTTCATGTCCTGCCACTGCTTGACCATACCCAGGGCCTGGTTGTTCAAATTGATGATTTTTACCGGAATATCGTACTGACTACAGGTCGACAGCTCCTGGATGTTCATCTGGATACTGCCTTCACCGGTAATGCAAAGCACCTCGTCGTCCGGGAAGTTCAACTTGACCCCCATGGCCGCCGGCAGTCCGAAGCCCATGGTGCCGAGGCCGCCGGAGTTGATCCAGCGATTGGGTCTGTCGAACTTGTAGTATTGAGCAGCAAACATCTGGTGCTGCCCCACATCGGAGGTCACAAAAGCCTCTCCGTTGGTGAGCTGCCAAAGTGCTTCCACCACTTCCTGTGGCTTGATGACATCCGGGCTGGTTTCGTAACGCATGCCATGGAACGCCCGCCACTCTTCGATCTGCTTCCACCACGCGGCGATTGCGTCGGTGTCGGGCTTGTCCTTGCTCTCTTTGACAAGGGTGATCATTTCCGTCAGTACCGCATCCACCGGACCAACAATGGGAACATCCGCATCAATGGTTTTGGAGATGGAGGCGGGATCGATATCGATATGGACAATTCGGGCACCGGGACAGAACTTCTCTGTCGCATTGGTCACCCGATCGTCGAATCGCGCGCCCACACACAGAATCAGATCCGAGTGGTGCATGGCCATATTGGACTCATAGGTACCGTGCATCCCCAGCCAGCCGATGTGCTGCGTATCGGAAGCGGGATAACAGCCAATACCCATCAGGGTGTTGGTGATCGGATAACCCAGCATCCTGACCAACTCGGTCAATTGATCCGTCGCCTTGCCAAGTATGACCCCGCCACCGGCATAGATAATGGGACGCTTGGCCGCCATCAGCATATCGACGGCTTTCTTGATCTGCCCAGCGTGGCCACGGATGGCCGGGTTGTACGAACGGAGCTTGACCTTCTTGGGGAAGACATACTCGTAGCGTTCGTTTGGCGTCGTCATATCTTTCGGAATATCAACAACGACCGGCCCGGGACGCCCTGTTGAGGCAATGTAATAGGCTTTGCGAACAATCTCGGGGATCTCTTCCGGATGACGGACGCTCAGATTGTGTTTCACGACAGGACGGGAGACACCGATCATATCGGTCTCCTGGAACGCATCTTCACCGATCAGCGTAGATGCAACCTGACCGCACAGGACCACCATTGGGATGGAATCCATGAATGCTGTGGCAATGCCAGTGATGGTGTTGGTGGCTCCAGGACCCGAGGTCACCAGTACGGTACCCGGTAATCCGGTGGCACGGGCGTAACCGTCGGCCATATGGACCGCCGCCTGCTCGTGACGCACCAGAATGTGCTTGACCTTGTCCTGTCTGAACAGCGCGTCATAAATATGCAACGCTGCACCACCCGGATAGCCATATATGTATTCGATCCCTTCATCCTGCAAGGACCGGATCAGCATATCGGCGCCAGACAATAACTCCACGATGTTCTACCCTCTTCTACGAGTGAATGAGCCGGGAAACGTCCCGGTTGCCTGGATGTCCGGACATCATGCTTCTTGTGAAAGCTGAACCGGATACTCCGCCACACCAGCTATAAGAGGTTGTCTCCTGGCCAGCCGCCCTCCTGAGGGTTGCGGAGAACGACCAATCAACGGGTTGCACGTAAGCAACAACCAGTCCGCGGCCTGCGCGGGGCATTCAGTGTGGTAATTAACGGGGGATACTCGCTCGGGATTGCCTGCCGTATTGACCCCAGTCTTCAGGCAATCGGTAATTTTGACAGCGCTAAACTCCCTGTCAATAGCGGCAACGCTATTCTCTGCCCACACTCACCGAAGGTCTGCCATACTTTTCGCAACTATTTGAACCAGACCGAAGAAAGTTACCTTTACAAATGGCATGATAAACATAGGCTAACATAGAGACAGTACCGTTACCGGCGGTGCTTCGACGAGGCTAACGCGGAATGAGCAACGGCATGAACAGAAAAACCCTCACCCTGGCAGTACTTCTGGCCGCGACACCAGCAATGGCTTTCGCAGCCTCCGTGTATAAATGGACCGACGAAGACGGGGTTACGCACTTTGGCGATCGACAGCCAACCGGCCAACAGGCAGAGTCCGTCAACATACGTACAGGTAAATCTTCCGGGAACAACCGCATGAGCCCGCAAGAACGGGTAAAAGAGCTCGAACGCCAAGAAGCCAAGGAAAGCGAACGGCGAGAGGAAAGCGCTGTTGAGGAAGCCCGGCGCAAGCAACAGGAAGCCAACTGCGAAACGGCACAAACCAACCTGGCGCTGATCCAGAGAAACAGCCGGATTCGCATCGAAGAGGAAGGAGAGCTGCGATACCTTACTCCGGAAGAAATTGAGCAGAAGAAACAGCGGTTTGAAACAATCGCAGAAGAAAACTGCGGTGAGGCTTCAGAGGCCTAATCCCAACGAAGCTCTCAGGTTCATAACGGAAAAGCGGAGCATCGTGCTCCGCTTTTTAGGTCAGACCATCACGCCTTCTCGAATTCCAGACCGTGATCCTTTACTGAACCGCGAATGGTATCGCCGGGCAGGAAATCTCCCTGAAGCAACCTCTGGGCCAGCGGGTTCTCAATCATCCGCTGAATGGCTCGCTTCAATGGACGGGCACCGTACACGGGGTCGTAGCCAACTTCCGCCAGCAGCTCCATCGCAGCGTCGTCCAGCAGCAACGACATATCCTGCTCTTTCAGGCGCTTGCCCAGTGCATTAATCTGAATCCGGGCAATGCCCTGGATCTGGCTCTCAGCCAGCGGATGGAACACCACCACCTCGTCCACCCTGTTAATGAACTCTGGCCTGAAGTGAGTACCCACTACGTCCATGACATCTTTTTTCATGGCCTCATAGTTTTCCTCACCTGCTTTCTGTTGAATGATGTCCGATCCCAGGTTTGAGGTCATCACGATGACGGTATTGCGAAAATCCACCGTCCTGCCCTGACCGTCCGTAAGGCGCCCATCCTCCAGTACCTGCAACAGGATATTAAATACGTCCGGGTGCGCCTTCTCAACTTCATCCAACAACAACACTGAGTAGGGCCGGCGGCGGACGGCCTCGGTCAGGTAGCCACCCTCTTCATAACCAACGTATCCCGGAGGGGCACCGATCAGCCGAGCGACGGAATGCTTCTCCATGAACTCAGACATGTCGATTCGAACCATAGCCTCCTCGGTATCAAAGAGGAACGACGCCAGGGCTTTGCAGAGCTCGGTCTTACCCACACCGGTCGGCCCCAGAAACAGGAAAGAACCATTAGGGCGGTGGGGGTCTGACAGTCCTGCACGGGACCGACGAACCGCGTTGGACACGGCCTCAACGGCTTCGTCCTGACCGATGACACGTCCATGGAGGGCTTCCTCCATTCGCATCAGTTTGTCGCGTTCGCCCTCGAGCATCTTCGAAACAGGAATACCCGTCCACTTGGACACCACTTCGGCGATTTCCTCATCAGTTACGCGGTTACGCAGCAGCTTCATCTCCATCATTTCCGCCTGGCTCGCCATATCCAGTTGGCGCTCCAGCTCCGGAATCTGACCGTATTGCAACTCAGACATGCGGCCGAGATCGCCGGCACGGCGGGCATTTTCCAGATCTATCCGGGCCTGCTCCAGTTGGCTCTTGATCTTCTGGGAGCCATGCAGTGCCGCTTTTTCGGTATTCCAGACCTCTTCCAGGTCCGCGTACTCACGCTCAATACCGGAGATGACATCCGAGAGTTCAGAAAGCCGCTTCTTGGAGGCCGCATCGGTTTCCTTCTTCAACGCCTCCCGCTCTATTTTCAATTGGATCAGACGCCGCTCAAGGCGATCCAGCGCTTCTGGCTTGGAGTCCATCTCCATGCGGATCTGGCTTGCAGCTTCATCCACCAGATCAATGGCCTTGTCGGGCAACTGGCGGTCGGCGATGTAACGATGAGACAACCTGGCCGCTGCGATGATGGCACCGTCTGTGACTTCCACACCGTGATGAACTTCGTAGCGCTCCTTCAGGCCGCGAAGGATCGCTATGGTGTCCTCCTCGGTAGGCTCGGAGACCAAGACCTTCTGGAACCGACGCTCAAGGGCGGCGTCTTTCTCAATATTCTCGCGATACTCGTCAAGTGTGGTGGCGCCCACGCAATGTAACTCCCCGCGCGACAGGGCGGGCTTGAGCATGTTGCCGGCGTCCATGGAACCTTCCGCTTTGCCGGCGCCGACCATGGTGTGAACTTCGTCGATGAACAGGATGATCTGCCCTTCCTGCTTGGCCAACTCATTCAGCACGGACTTGAGGCGTTCTTCAAACTCACCCCGGAACTTGGCGCCCGCTATCAACGAGCCCATATCCAAAGACAGCACACGCTTATTCTTGAGCCCCTCTGGCACCTCACCATTCACAATGCGCTGGGCAAGTCCTTCAACAATCGCGGTCTTGCCCACGCCGGGCTCACCAATCAGCACCGGATTGTTCTTGCGACGGCGCTGCAGTACCTGAATGGTTCGACGGATCTCATCATCCCGACCAATCACCGGGTCCAATTTGCCAGCCTCGGCACGTTCGGTCAGATCAATGGTGTATTTGGAGAGCGCCCGGCGATGCTCTTCTGCAGACGCATCATCAACCGACTCACCGCCTCTGACCTCTTCGATGGCACGCTCCAATGCGGATTTGTCGACACCTTGCTCCCGCAGAACCCGCCCAAGGCTGCCCCGATCCTCTAGCGCGGCCAGCAGCAGCAATTCGCTGGAAATGAACTGGTCACCACGTTTCTGCGCCAGCTTGTCGGCAATATTGAAGAGCCGGCCCATATCGTTTGACATAGAGACATCGCCGGCAGAGCCCTGCACCTCCGGCAGGTTTTCAATCTCCCGGGCCACAGCCTGGCGTATCCGGGAAGGCTCGGCACCCGATTGTTTCAACAGCGGCTTGATGGAACTGCCCTCCTGATCCATCAGCGCCTGCATCAGGTGCACGGGCTCTATAAAGTTGTGATCCCTGCCCACCGCCAGCGACTGGGCGTCGGCCAGTGCTGTCTGGAGTTTGCTGGTCAGTTTGTCGATTCTCATAATTCGGTCTTCCCAAATCTCTGTCACTTAACCGATGGGAGACTTCCATCGGCGACATTGCGTCTGCTTTGATAGTTAATGTAGGGGCGATTGGTGGGAGTTCAAGCAGACCGGACAGGAAAGTGTCAGAAAATTGACGAATATCATGAAAAGTATATCAGGCTTGCCATTCTCCCGGTTTGCCCGTCTCGACGATAGGAGAAAAACCGCTCACTATCGGTTACCGTGCAGAATTCACCACCGTAGACCTGAAGTACGCCGGCCATCGCCAGCCTCTGCCGGGCAAGCTCATAGATATCAGCGAGATAATGGGTAGGATTTCGAGGGTTGGAAATGAATGCATCACCCGATTGGGAATCGTTCATCAGGAAAGCCTCCCTGACCTCGGGGCCAACCTCAAACTGATTTGGGCCGATGGCCGGCCCCAACCACGCCAGGACAGCAGCGGGGTTGCCAAGATGCTCTATCGTTCGCTCCAGGACGCCACCACACAAACCGCGCCAGCCAGCGTGAGCAGCGGCCACCTGGCCACTGGCAGGGTTGCAGAAAAGCACCGGAAGACAGTCCGCTGTCATCACCACACATGCCACCCCGGGCTGGGAGGTCACACTGGCATCAGCCGTAACCGAACCCGACTGCGGCAATTCAACAACGTCAGTACCATGAACCTGATTAAGCCAACCGAACGACTGAGCGCCGGGCTCAGCCCACTGCCCAAGCAGTGACCGATTTTTCACCACATCCTTGGGACGATCTCCCACATGCGTGCCGAGGTTCAGGGAATGCCACGGCGCCTGACTGACCCCGCCCGCCCGCGTCGTGCATGCGGCATGGACCCAGGACGGAGCGGGCCAGTCAGGCACAATCATCGGCAGTTCAGACGTCATGGTTCTCCAGCTCCTTAACGTGCTTGCGAAGTGCAGCCAGAAGACCTTCGATGTCATCGGGCAGCGGCACCTCCCAAGTCAGTATCTCACCGGTTTGCGGGTGTTCCAATGTCAACTGGCGTGCATGGAGCGCCTGCCGCTGGAAACTGGCAAGCACGTCTCTCAATTCGTCTGTTGTGCCTTTCGGCAGACGTAGCCGACCGCCATACTGAGGGTCGCCCACCAATGGATGTTTCACGTGGGCCATATGTACCCGTATCTGATGGGTACGACCGCTTTCCAGCTTGCAGCGGACGTGGGTATGCGCTGCGAAGCGCTCCACCAGGCGATAATGCGTTACCGCAGGCTTCCCGGTAGGCACGACCGCCATTTTCTTGCGTTCACGAGGGTGGCGACCAATCGGTGCGTCCACCGTCGAGCCACCGGTGAGGGTGCCAACCACAATGGCTTCGTATTCCCGCCCCATGGTCCGGGTTTGCAACTGATCGACCAGCGATGTGTGGGCAATCAGACTACGCGCCACCACCATGATGCCGGACGTGTCTTTGTCGAGACGGTGCACAATGCCTGCTCTGGGCAGGTTCTCCACTTCCGGGGCATGGTTGAGCAAGGCATTGACCAGGGTGCCGTCAGCGTGGCCCGCCGCCGGGTGGACCACCAGGCCTGCGGGCTTGTTGATGACCAGCAGGTGCTCGTCCTCGTACACAATATCCAGGTCTATCGATTCTGCTTCCCAACTGACCTGCGCTTCCGGTTCCGCGTCCAGGTCAAGCCGATCGCCCAGCATTACCTTATCCCGGGGCTTACAGGTTTTTCCATTGACCGTCAGCGCGCCGCTCTTGATCCAGCCCTGCAGTCGGGAGCGCGAGTGCTCCGGCATCAGCTCGGCTGCGGCCTGATCCAGGCGGCGGTCGCTGTGCTCCGGTGGAACGGAGAAGCTGGCGATAATACGGTTTTCAGATGACATTGAGCCCCCGGGGCCGGTATGAGTGTTACGTTTGAGTCAGAATTTCTGAATCCACGTCGCGTGCCACTGCACATGTGAACGGATCCCCGTTACAATGGCCGACGTTTCGAATTTTGCCATTATACGGGATTCCGGCATGAGATCAGTTGTCCGTTTACTGCTAGTCACCACCGCAGCGCTATTTATCAGTGCCTGCGCATCGAACGATAAGCAGGAAGAAGTACTGCCGGAACAAACCTATTACGAAAATGCCCGCGATGCGATGAACGCGGGCAACTTCAATGAAGCGGAACAGAATCTCGACTACCTGGAAACCTACTACCCGTTTGGCCGCTACGCGGAACAGGCCCAACTGGACCTCATTTATGCCCGCTACCAAAACCTTGACCTGGAAGGTGCCCGCGCCGCTGCAGACCGCTTTCTTCGACTGAACCCGCAGAGCGATCACGCAGACTATGCGCTGTATATGCGCGGCCTGGCGTCCTATAACCTGGATATTGGCCTGGCTGCCCGGTACTTCCCGGTCGACGTTTCGGCAAGGGACCCTGGTGAACAGCGCCAGGCGTTCCGGGACTTTTCCGAGCTGCTGAACCGTTACCCCTCCAGCGAATATGCGCCAGACGCTCGCCAACGCATGATCGCGATCCGCAACCGGCTGGCGGAACTGGAACTTTATGCCGCACGTTATTACATCAGCCGCGAAGCCTACATCGCCGCAAACAACCGGGCCCGCTACATAGTGGAAAACTACTCAACAACGCCGTCCGTAGAAGAGGCGCTGATTATCCTGGCCGAGACCTTCCGCTTCATGGATCTGAAAAAGGGAGCAACGGATGCGGTGGCGATGCTGCGAGAGAACTTCCCGGATAGCACAGCCTTCAACGAGGACGGAGAGTACCAGCCAGACATCCTCAAGCGCGAAGATCGCTCACTGTCTAGCGTGGTCACCTTTGGCCTGATGGGCGACGAATAGTATATGGCAGGGCTGCCCGAGCAATCAGGCAGCCCGACGGCAATCTACTTTCCACTTTTCCAGCCATTGGTAATCGGGTAACGCCGATCCTTACCAAAGCCCCTTTCGGTAATTCTCACGCCAATCGGCGCCTGCCTGCGCTTATATTCGTTAATATCCACCAGCCGCACCACGCGATCGACATCCGCCCTGTCGAATCCCTGCACCACAATGGCATCGGCACTGAGATCCCGCTCCACATAGAGATTGAGGATCTGATCGAGAACGTCGTATCCCGGCAGGCTGTCCTCGTCTTTCTGGTCCGGCGCCAGTTCTGCCGACGGCGGACGGGTAATGACCCGCTCCGGAATCACCTGAGAAACACTGTTGCGGTACCAGGCGAGGCGAAAAACCAGGGTTTTGGGAACATCCTTGAGTACATCAAAACCACCTGCCATATCCCCGTATAGGGTTGAGTAGCCCACCGCCATTTCACTTTTGTTGCCGGTTGTCAGAACCAGCGAACCGAACTTGTTGGACAGAGACATCAGCAGGACGCCCCGCAGCCGTGCCTGCAGGTTCTCCTCGGTGGTGTCTGGTTTCGTGCCCTCAAACGGGGCCGCCAGTGTTTTCATAAAGGCATCGTACATCGGCTCAATGGAGAACACGTCGTATTGAACGCCCAGGGCCACGGCCTCGGCTTCCGCGTCTTCAATACTCATACCCGAGGTATAGCGAAAAGGCATCATCACCGCGCGTACCCGGTCGGCCCCCAGGGCATCCGCCGCAACAGCCAGGGTCACCGCTGAATCGATACCGCCGGAGAGCCCCAGAACAACGGATTTAAAACCATTCTTGTTGACGTAGTCCCGCACTCCCAGGACCAGGGCCTTGTAGACATTTTCCTCCAGCGACGGTTCGGCAACGGCAGGCTGCGGGATTGGCTGGCAATGATGTTCACAGACGAAGTCCACCGGATAGAGCCCTTCGCTGAACTGTGGTGCTTCGGCTGCAAGCACCCCGGAATGGTCGTAAACCACAGAGCCACCATCAAAGACCAGTTCGTCCTGCCCGCCAATCAGATTGACGTAGACAATACTCACCCGATTCTCAAAAGCCTTGCGTTCTACCAGAGCCTTTCGCCGCACCTGCTTGTCAATATCGTATGGTGACGCATTGAGGTTGACGACCAGCCTCGCGCCTGCCGCCGCAGCGTCTTCCACTGGCCCTTCACTCCAAATGTCCTCGCATATGGTGATGCCCACTGGCACCCCTTTGATATCCATGACCAGGGTATCCACACCATTAGCAAAATAGCGCTTCTCGTCGAAAACCTGGTAATTGGGAGGAAAACGCTTGAAGTAACGACCCGTTATGCTCCCTTGCTCAATGGCGACCGCTGCATTGTAAAGTAGCGCGCCCTCCCGTATCGGAGCCCCCACAATGATGGCAGGGCCCAAGTGCGCCTCGCACAGGGTTTCCAGCGCTTCTGCAATACGTACGTCCATGCTGGGCCTTAACAAAAGGTCTTCCGGTGGGTAGCCGGTTAGACACAGCTCCGGGAACACAACCAGATCCGCCTGATGCTCATGCTCCGCACGCCGGGTCGCCTCAATCACCTTTTGGGTATTGCCAGGGATATCGCCCACCAGAAAATCGAGTTGGGCCATCACTACCCGAAGTTTTCCGGGCCCCTGACCATCCTTTTGCACGGACATAACGCAGCTCCTGTAACTCATTGCCATTAAAAGGCTATTATAACCCTGCAAGACATCAGAATTCTCGCGGGATATCCACTGGACGATGGCGCAACCAATCACTCCTGATCAGCAACCCATAACCGATACACCACCCTCAAACCAGCGGGGCCGACTGTTTCGGATATACAACCACTATCGCGTTGTCGTCAGCGTTATACTGGTGGCGTTGCTGTTTGTGGACCCCATAAACTTCGACTCCCGTTTCCGGTCAATGGATTATTACCAGGCCGGGGTGGTCTGCTATCTCGCCATCAATGGCTTCATCGCGTTGATAATGCTGGCGGGCTTTCAGCCCAGAAGCCGCCATATCACTGTATCCATATTGATGGATATCCTGCTCCTGCATGGGCTACTGCTCACCAGTACTGGCATTACCAACGGCCTGGCGAATCTGGTTATCGTGTCCGTGGCTGCAGGTAATATCCTGACCCCCACCAGGATTGGCACCTTCTACGCGGCGTTGGGCGCCATCTGCTCACTGGGCATCTCGGCCTGGTCCGTACTGGTGTTTGATGACTCCGCCGATGATATCGTTCGGGCTGGCTCCTTGGGCATTCTTTATTTTGCCGCAGCGTTTATCCTCCAATACATATCGCGGCGCATGCTGCGAAGCGAAGCGCTTGCCAGTTCCCGCGCCCGCAGTATTGCCGAACTGGAGCAGATCAATCGCCAGATAATCCAACGCATGAGAACCGGCATACTCGTGCTCGACCGGTTTGGGCGCATCCGCCTGGCCAATGCTGCTGCGGAAGAATTGTTGTTTGGCACTGGCACCGATGACTCGAAACTACCCAGCCGGGGGCGAAATCTGCCGCGACCGCTGCGAAAGGGACTCGATGCCTGGCTGAAAGACCCAGCCCGCAGAACGGAACCTTTCCAGGCCACACAAACCTCGCCCGTGGTACAGGCCAATTTCACTCAACTCGATCAGCAACGCGGCGACCAGATCCTGGTATTTATCGATGACATGAGCAGGGTGACGCAACAGGCCCAGCAAATGAAGCTGGCCTCCCTGGGGCGACTGACTGCAGGTATTGCCCATGAAATTCGTAACCCGCTGGGGGCCATCAGCCACGCTTCCCAGTTAATGAACGAATCCCCCAACCTGGATGAGGGGGATCGCAAAATGCTGGACATCATCGAACGGCATTCCCGCCGGGTTAACGGTATTATCGAGAATGTGCTCGACCTGTCGAGACGACGCGCCGCCGACACCGACCTGATTGACGTCGGTCAGTGGTTATCTGCGTTCCGTGACGATTACCTGCAAACCCAGAGCAATGAAGACCAGAAATCCGACGATATTGTACTTCGCACCGAACGGAAGCTGCCCCTGGCGCGCTTTGATGTCAGCCAGATTGAGCAGGTGATGGTAAACCTCTGCGATAATGGCCTCAGGTATAGTAAGCAGGCAGTGGGCGAACGCCGCATCGAATTGTACGCTGGTGTCACCGCCGATGGTGAGCGCGCCTATGTGGATGTTCGGGATTTCGGCTCGGGCATTGCGCCGGAGCACCGCGTGTCTGTTTTTGAACCGTTTTTCACAACCGACAAGAGTGGGACAGGGCTTGGCCTTTATCTGGCGCGAGAACTGTGCGAGGCTAATCAGGCTCACCTGTCCCTGGTAGAGGACAACCAGCCCGGCTGTTGTTTCCGCATCACATTCGCCCACCATGGACGGATGATCTAACAAATCCGGAAGCCCGGTAGTCTGAATAACGACATGGAACCGATAACAATCCAATGACCACTCATACCGCCCTGATCGTAGACGACGAACCCGATATCCGGGACCTCCTGGAAATTACTCTGACCCGAATGGGAATAACAACCCTGACTGCCCCCGACATCACCTGTGCGAAAAAGCTTCTGGGTGAGCACAAGCCACAACTCTGCCTCACAGATATGAACCTGCCCGATGGCAACGGCATCGAACTCGTGCAATGGATCCAGCACAATACGCCCAGCACCCCGGTGGCTGTCATTACCGCCTACGGCAACATGGATACGGCCATTGAGTCCCTGAAGGCCGGGGCCTTCGATTTTGTGTCCAAGCCGGTTGAGCTCCCGCGGCTTCGAGAGTTGGTCAACAGTGCCCTCAAGCTCTCGGAACCAGAGTCAGACGCCGACTCTGGTTCCGATGAACCAGGCCTTCTGCTGGGCAAATCCGCAGAAATAAAGCGGCTGAGAAACCAGGTGCGCAAGCTGGCCAGAAGCCAGGCACCAGTTTTCATCAGTGGTGAGTCTGGCAGCGGCAAGGAGCTGGTTGCACGCATGATCCATATACAGGGACCCCGCCGGGATAAGCCGTTTATCGCGGTCAACTGCGGTGCGATCCCGTCCGAGTTGATGGAAAGCGAGTTTTTCGGTCACAAGAAAGGGAGTTTTACCGGCGCCGTTGACAACAAGGACGGCCTATTCCGGTCTGCCGATGGCGGCACGCTGTTTCTGGACGAAGTCGCCGACCTGCCACTCGCCATGCAGGTAAAGCTGCTGCGCGCCATCCAGGAAAAAGCCGTTCGACCGGTGGGCGACACCAAAGAGGTACCGGTGGACATCCGCGTGCTGAGCGCCACCCACAAAGACCTGCCGAACCTGGTATCGGAAGGGGAGTTTCGCCAGGATCTGTTCTACCGGATCAACGTCATCGAGTTGCCGGTGCCGGCGCTGAGAGACCGTCCGGATGATATTAACCTCCTCTCAAGACACATTCTCGAGCGCATTGCCCGGGAATATGAGTGTGAGCCAGCATCATTGACCCACGAGGCGATCGAGAGACTAAAAGGCTATGATTTCCCGGGCAATGTGCGAGAACTGGAGAACATCCTGGAGCGGGCTTTCACGCTCTGCGATGCAGACCTGATTGGCCCTGAGGACCTCCACCTTGGTAACGGCCCGACATCGTCCGGACTCGCACTCGCCGGCAGCACGGCGCTCTCCGCTGAGCATGACGCACTGGCCGTACCGGAGGGAGAAATTGACCTGGAAAACTACCTGGAAACCATTGAACGGCAAGCTATCGAGAAAGCCCTTGAGGCAACCCGATGGAACAAGACAGCGGCGGCCAAAAGGCTGGGGATCAGTTTCAGGGCGTTGAGGTATCGGTTGAAGAAGCTGGGGATGGAATGAAGTCGCTATCAGAAACTCAACTTAGACGTTAAACTGGCGGCCTGAGCAGGATGCTCCAGGCAACTCATCAATTCAAGGAAGATAATGATGCATTCTTATGCTGAGAGAGGACTAACTCTCATAGAACTGTGTATTGCGCTGACCATTTTATCGATCATAACCTTCACAGCAACCTCCTATTCTCTCAATCTAATAAAGAGCGGGAGGGGGCAGCATGCAATACAAAGCGCATACCAAGCGTTCAAGCTGGCAAGGAGCGAGGCAATCACTAGCGGAACGATTGTCACAGTTTGCCCGCTTGACCTTTCCAACCGATGCGGAAATTCGTGGGACCAGGACCTTTTCGTTTTTCGAGACGCGGATAACAGCCGGTCACTCACAAATGACGAAACGATTATCAGGCGAATACAAGCCCCATCAGTCGGCGCACTCATGCCCGCGCCAAGAAGTCGGCGATATTTTCAGTTCGGCCCGCTCGGAGAAGCCAAGGGCACACTGGGCAATGTGACCTATTGCCCGAAAAACCCTAACGACAAACACCTTATACGCCAGTTGATCATGAACTTTGCGGGGCGCGTAAGGTTTGCCCAAGACACCGATGGGGACAACGTTGTCAACAAGAGCGACGGGACACCTGTCTCTTGTGATTAAACCTCTTACTACTTGGCTAAAAAGAGGATCACCAGCAATCTGCATCGCCTGATTCGCTGGTTCTCACGCCTGCCTCATCAATTCGCAACCAACCGCAGTCGTCATTCGACTGACCTCCAGCTGGCGTCGCCTGCAGGACGAAAGTGGTCCTGCCAACAGCGCCCTGGAATGCGTAGTTATAGAACACAGGCGCTCCTTGTCTCGGTTGAGTGGTAAAAGGCAGAGCAGGCGCATTGCCAGCGCCATCTCTATAGTCATAGCCGTTTGTATATCTGCGTTCCATGAACTGGGATAGTTCAAGCAGATCTCCCTGTGCCGTTGTTCTTCGTGTGGATTCCACATACTGCTGATAGCTCGGCACTGCAATAGCGGCAATGATGCCGATAATGGCTACAACAATCATAAGCTCAATAAGCGTAAAACCACGTACTGATATCGTTAATTGCGCTTTGTTAACCATTTGAAACAGCCACCTTTATGAACAAAACAGAAACCTTTAGCCACACACTAGTGTGGCTATCTAAATTACCGTAGCTCTTCCCAGTTTTGACGCCCGAAATTGTACCCCTCTGCATCCCCACAGGTGGGTCCCTCACAGGGAGCGTTTCCGTCTTCGTCTTCGTCGTCGTCATCGCCGCCGTCACCATCATTGGGATCATCGGTCGTGGGATCGACGGGACCGTCGTAATCGTCAGGCAGATCCTCAATAACAGAATCTACAAACAAGTCCGTTTGATTATCGAGGACGACCCGTATTTCTTCGCCCGACACAACGCCCTTGATACCGTTCACGACCTCCGATCCAGAAGCGTCTGCGGTGTCGAACTTGCCGTCACGATTAAGGTCAAACACAGCGTTATCGGTTTTTCCGCCCGTCGCCAAATCAACATCCATCAGATACCCATCGCGGCCGCCACCGCAATCATTATTATCTGGAATCAGAGTACTAAACCGCACTCTTTTCACAGGAAACCCTGATGGAAAAGAAGCACGACTGACAACTCGCTCTCCAGATGAGGTATCGAGATCCAGGTGCCAGCCGTCATCGGAGGCTCCAAGTGTATTATCTGATACGACCCGCACGTCTACCGATTCCGTCGAAATCGAGCCGTCTCTATCAACCTGGTAATCGGTCTGGGTTTGGGTGGTTATTTCTTGCTCAAGTAGATCTCCGCGACCAACATTGCTAGCCGACCCATCATCCAAAATGCCATAAAGACTTTGAATCTGATTGTCACCGCTGTCTGTTACGCGAAAATAGGACCCGGTCCCTATGACCACGACAATATCGCCAGGGCCACCGTTTGGATCAAGAGCCAATGAAGGAGCAGCAGTAATCGGCTGGCGCGAACCATCGGTCAATTCTGCTGTAAAGAGCTTATTCAAAGCACCGTTGGAACTCACATTACTGGCGGTCAGATCTACTCGCCATAGATTTCCCTGCAGGTCTCCGGCATACGCTGCTTTGGCGATACCGCTACTCTGATTCACAAGAACCGCGGGGGTAGCCATACCATTGGGTGATCCAGAGTCCCCTTCACCAGTCTCGACCCGGGCGATCAGTGAACCGTCTTCAAGATCAACGATAAACATCGCTGACTCATTCGAATCGCTGTTGTAACCATTACCAAAGACGGCCGCCCATTCCCCGGATGGCAACCGAACGATCTGCGGCGCCTCTACTCCATATCCCAACTCAGAATCAGTAAACTCCCAAAGGACATCATTTGCATCAAAGTTCTCGGGATCACTTACGTCGAGCGCGAACACTGTCTTTCCGCCAGCTCCCATCGTTCCGACTAACAGAGTTTTCCATTGGTCGTTGATATACGCGTCGCCAACAGTAGGTGTTCCGTCTACGAAGTAGCGATGACCATAGCCTGGGTCCATCAGGGCATTGATTTGCGCGAAAGCAGAGCCTTCGGCGGACTCCAACAACTCGCTCGGCATATATGCCAACAACTCTTCACCGTTCAAAGCGTTGAAACCGTGGAGATACCCGTCATTGGCACCAACGTAAATCACATCGGCACGATCCTGATAGTCCGAACTTGAACGGTATGTCGCATAAGAGCTACCTTCCGCACCTGGAAGGCGACGATGACCGAAGTTGGTCTTACCAGCAAATTGGGGGTCGGAACCGATAATGTCACCCAGTAGACGTAGCCTATCTGTGCCTTCGTCTGAAGGAGAATACATCCGATCCCTAAATCCGGCGTTGGCAGAGTTATCCCCACGAAGCCAATCAATACGATCCTGACCAAGACCGTCAACGGTCCCATCAAGACCAGTATTTAGTGCCGCCAACTGTGCAGCTGACAGACTGGCAAGATTACTCAGAGCTACTCCCGAACCACCAGAGGAAGTGAATATATTGCGGGCGGAGGCCCCTTTGCTTGCAAGTCCGAACTCAGCATCCCAAATCAGCCTTCCTCGAGCTCCTCCTGATAGAATCTCCGCTGCTTGCAATGCCCCGCTCCAATCTGTACTGCGGAAACCGGCAGAGAAGCTCAGGGCGTCCTCACGTAACACGGCGGAGCTTGCTGCTGCCGACGTTGAGGATTCCTCCACTCGCGACACAATATCAAAAAGAACGTCGGCAAGCTGGGTTGCAAAGGTTTCGGGATCCGCCGCATTAAAGAAGCCACCACGGCCATTCACAGCGGCATGCAGCAAGTCATCGACCTTCGCCGCATTACTGTTAGGGTTCGGCCAATCGATTTGATCGCCAGTGCTGATCGCATTGAATGCAGATGTAGGGTCTATGCTCCCAGACACACCCAAGCCGACCCCAAAAGTCACCATGTGCTGCCAGAACGCCGGATCGATATTTCCGTCTTTTTGACTCACCGGCACGTCGTTTGGCAGATCCTCCCGGAGGTCTCGTGCCCAATAACGCATAGCAACATCGGCCAAGGTATTGCTGTAATCATCTTCAAATGGGGAGGTGGGCTCGTATTGGTAGTCGCCAATACTATCACCGTCAGAACCATCAACGTTCCCCAAATCTGGCGATAATGAGCCGCTCCGATATCCATCTGTCATCAAAATCGTAAAGGACTGCCGGCACTCCAGATGGTCTGCATTATTGCTACCACCTGGCTCTGCCGCCCAAGGACCGGCATCGTCAGAACGCTCATAGTATCTGCCTGCTCGGTAAAGCGCGTTACGGAGCGGAGTACCTGCGTTCGGAACACCGTCAGTGTAAAGCCGCGTAAAAAAACTCTCGCGGTCAGAGCCCTTGAACAGACGGACGCCGTTGACTATCACCGACGTGTTTACACCGTCAACGCTTCCAGAGTTTTTATTCAGACGGCCATAACCAACACGCATCCCCTCTTTCTGTTGGGAAAAAGCGTTACCGATACCAGAGCGCGCAGCCAAAGTTCTCGATCTGTGATAAGAAAACCAGTTTGCAAAGTTCTGCGCTTCCTCCGCAACTGTTCTGGTCACACCGTCATGATCGAACTGTGAGACAATGGATCGTACTTCCGAATCGAGATCTTTTACGTATCCAACCCCACCCCTGATCTGATACTGAACATAACTGTCTTTGTCCCAGCGATCCGACGTAGATGATTTGAGTTTATAGTAGGTGATCGGCCAGTAATCCCTGTCATCATTGCCCTCATAATCACCGTCATCTTCAACCCACTCGTCATATTCCTGCTCCACCAGCAGATTTAATGTCCCGGAAGCAGTACGCCCTGGAAAGTAATAAGCCCCATTTGGTGAAGCATCCGGCCACTGAGACTTATCGCCTTTAAACCAAGGCTCATATGTTTTAGTGGGGTCATAGAAAAAAGGGTTGTTGGCCGATGAACGGAAATAGCGATTGTATCGATTGTTTTCACTAAAGGTGAAAACATTGTCGGTGTAAATCCCCCCCCCATACATATTACTCACGGGTGGAAAAAGATACTCAGTCGCTTGATTATCGCTGGTTTCAGGCATTTCAAATTGCATTGAGCCCGAGTCATCAATAATGAACATGATGTTCGGAGCTACCGATCCACCCAGAAACGGAGGCACGTCCGCTATTTCAACCGGCGCAGCCAATGCAGAATGAACCGTCATTAAACTGAAAAGGCAACTAGCTAACGCAACATTGAAGCAGTTCGGAATAAAGTTTCTAACAGTTTTATTTTTCATCACATCCCTCTCCTTCATAAACTTGAAGGTTGCTCTTTTCAGTTAAAGTGGTTGGGGCATAAACATGGATTGCAGAATTACAATAGAAGTGTCGGTACCGCCTTGTCCTCTCGACGTTACTGCAAATCGGTCGAAGCAAGCTGCACCGGCTTGCAGGCCTGGACAAAAAACAGACACCCAGCCTGTATGATATGCAGGATCAGCCGATAGCTGATCGTCATTAGCCGCAACTGTAACCGCGTCTGTGGCACCATCCCAGCTTTCGGGGTCGTCAAGCCGATCATTCGTAAGGGCAGAGCCGGCGGAAGCAGCCAACCAGTTCTCCCCAACTCTCAGAGCACGCTCGCTTGCCTGGAAGGCGATATTTCTGTCGTGTAGATTCGACGCCATTCGCTCTTGCAAAATTGTGCCCTGCATACTGCCCACACCAATCAGCGAAATAAGCAGCAACATAATGAGCGACACAATGAGCGCACTGCCTGACTGTAAACATCTAGAATAACTGTTAGCTCTCATTGCCATTACTCCAAACGATTTCTTATTCCGATGGTGGATGCTGCAACCAGGCGCGCTCGACGGTCATTTTCTGAAGTAACCTCAGTGCCCAACAGGTTAAAAGTCCGGGTTACATTCTCACTATTCGCGCCATCATTGCTTCGCGCGATAAATGCAACACGCACGCTGACGACATTTTGCCAATTGCCCACGTTGTCAGCCGTTACATATGTATCCGCCCGTTTCACGGCTCCCGTAGACACGCCATACAAAACCTGCATGGACTCAACACCTTCGACCAACTCCTGAGGGCCTTCAGGTGCCGTATCCAGTCGCTGCCGGAACAACGATGGAGCACCGGAAGCTCCAATGCCTATGTAGTAAGCAACCGTGCTATGTGCTGCAACCTTTGCTCCTGCTGTGTAGGACAAAGCAAACGTTGAGGGGCTGTTTCCCGGATTAAAGCCGGCTCCAGCTATTGTGACTGAATTAGCGGTGGGAGCATTCGCCTTTTGGAACAATTCACCCGCAGAACAATCGTCAGTGACTGCGAGAATTATCCGTCCTTGAGGAATGCCTGACGCATCATCTATGTCGATTCTCCCATTTGAGCTGCCAGTCACTTCGACGGGAAGCGTCGAGATACTGTTTAGTATGAGAACATCAGTGCCACTAACAACTTCTCCTGTTAGCTCTGCTGGGAATACGCCTGTGCCCGCCCCTTCTGACCACTCGGCGGCATCGGCAGCCAAATCATCCCTGGCATCATGCTCATCATCGATCCCGGTTCCCGCAGCTTCCCAACCAAGGATACCGTCGCCGATCGGAACCACACGAGTTCCCTGGAGCTTAACGGTGACGTCACTGGTGTCCTGCAGGCACGCAAGCCCGCCCGCTCCGCGAACGTCGCGCTGAATCATTGAGGTAGCAAATCTGATATTTTCCTGAGCGTGAGCGACTGCATCGGTCAATCGATACGTCTGACTCGTGCCAAGATACACTTGAGTGGCACCCAGAGTAAGAATGACCCCCAGGAGCAATGCGATCATCAACTCTACGAGAGAGAGGCCAGCCATTTTTCTATGATTGCCTGGAAAACGTGTACCCGAGCCTGATAAGGGGAGGCGATATGTCATGTTAAATTACCGTCCTGAGGTTCACCGCAGCACCGTCAGGATCCTGCTTGACCCAATCCACTGTTACGGTGACTTCTCCTGTCGCGTTGTTGACCGCTACCGTTGCAGAACCTTCCGGAAGCAAACAAACAACAAGATTGGACCACTCCGCAATGTCGTTAGCACTGACTGAAGCAGCTGCATTGGGGGCAAAATCCGTCGCACATGCGGTATCATCCGGGTCAACCTCGAGCCCATCATAGTCTGCACGATTAACCCTGTTTGAGCGGATTCTGTCCATAATATCCGCCGTCAGCAAAACCGCCTGAGTTCGCTGTTCCGCCCCATTGGTCATTTGACTGGATTGGACCTGCATGGCGGCCATGCCAAGCAAGCCGACACCAAGTATGAGTACCGCAACCAAAACCTCAATCAGGGCGATGCCGGCGTGGACCCCAGGCTGCGCATAGCAGTAATCTCTTTTCATTCTTCAAACCCTCAATTACATGCCTGCAAGTCCACAGACGCTCGCCCCGCCACCGACACGGATACGACCCGCATACGATTTTCACCGGCGATACACGTGGGAGGCTCAAGTTCAATTTGCGCGTTTGCTCCCGGCGCAACCTGATACCCTCTCGCATCGAACGTTATACCGGCGACACCAGCCTGGTTCACAGTGACCCCTTCCAGCGCCGGGAACTCACGTAACATTAGGGAATTATCTCGTGCATTCTGACAACCGCTCAGGTCGCCGGAAATAACACACCAGCCATCAACAAAGCCACCCGGTTCGTTTTGAACGGACACAGCAATACCGCGCTTTACCGCTTCACTTCGTGCAAAATTAACGGCACCCAACAGCGTATTGGATTGCGTGGTCACACGACTATTCTCAATCATGTTCACAAATGAGGGCACTGCAAACGCGAGGATGATCGCGAGAATAGTAATCGTTAATAATAACTCTATAAGAGTAAAACCTTTGGAACTCTGCATAGCGGGCCTCTACATCAGACAACATCACAATATCGATCACGAGAACGCCACACTACTTCGAAACGACGAGTGGCATAAAATCTGTAGACAAGTGGTTATATTCGGGGCGTGATCGTGACCAAGTTCACAAATCGAAGTCACGGTTCTACTGAGGCAATCTTCCGGTCGGGTAATACATATCCAATTCAAACGAGCTTAGGACACCTCCACTGCATCAATTCGCAGCTCCCTGGGCATTGAAAACACAATGCTTTCCTCTCGCCCGGCAATTTCTTGCGGCAGCTCCCCTCCCAGTTCACGGAGCCGCGCAATTACATCATTCACCAACACCTCCGGCGCTGATGCACCGGCCGTTACGCCAATTGAGGTTTTTCCCTCCAACCACTGCGGCTCAATCTGTGAAGCCTCGTCAATCAGATAGGCAGGCGTTCCCATACGCTCGGCGAGTTCCCGCAAGCGATTGGAGTTGGAACTGTTCGGAGAACCGACGACCAGCATCAGATCGCAGTCACCGGCCAGCTGTTTTACGGCATCCTGGCGGTTCTGGGTGGCATAGCATATGTCATTCTTGCGAGGCCCCTGGATTTCGGGGAACTTGGCACGCAAGGCGTCAATAACGCGAGCTGTATCGTCCATGGACAGCGTGGTTTGAGTAACATAGGACAGCTTGGAGGGATCTTTTACCGACAACTCAGTAACGTCTTTCTCGTCTTCAACCAGATAGATATCACCGCCATTACCATGGTCGTACTGTCCCATGGTCCCCTCCACTTCCGGGTGGCCATGATGGCCGATGAGGATGCATTCGCGCCCATCGCGACTGTACTTCATTACTTCGAGGTGAACCTTGGTCACCAGCGGACAGGTTGCGTCGAACACTTTCAACCCCCGGCGCGCGGCTTCATTCTGTACCGCCTGGGACACACCGTGGGCACTGAAAATTACTAACTTGTCGTCCGGCACCTCTTCCAGCTCGTCCACAAAGATCGCGCCGCGGTTGCGCAGGTTGTCCACCACAAACTTGTTATGCACCACTTCATGGCGCACGTAGATGGGCGCACCAAAGACATCCAGGGCACGGTTCACTATTTCGATAGCGCGGTCGACACCGGCACAGAAGCCACGAGGATTAGCGAGTCGGATTTGCATAGAATTGCCCTGAGATATCAAACAAGTTTGCGGAAGCCTGTGGGAAGACCGAAATGCGGTTAATGGGCCCGGCCAACAGGCTCCACATCAATAATTTCCACTTCGAATGTCAGTGTACGCCCCGCCAGAGGGTGATTAAAGTCTACCTCAACCTGATCCCCTTCCACACGGCTAATGACGCCCGGCAACTCACTCTGACGCGCATCCGCGAATGAGATCATAACCCCCTTTTCAAGCACCATGTCCGCGCTGAACTCACTCCGCTTGAACGTTTGCACGTTACTCGGATTATGCTGCCCAAAGGCCTTTTCAGGAGGTACTTCGAAGCTATTGCTGTCGCCCGCCATCATACCCATCAGGTAGGCCTCAAAATTTTCCGGCAGGTTCTCGTCACCAATTTCCAGCGTTGCCGGCTCTTTCTCGAAAGTGGAATCAATAATCTCACCGTCACTGAACTTCAACGCAAAATGAAGCGTAACGCGTGTGCCCTGATCTACGGGAAGTTCTTTCATCAGCGATTGTCGCTCCTGTTGTCCGCATCCGGTTCCCGGGGCTTGCGGAAAATATCCAGAATCATCATGGCAGCACCAATGGTGATGGCCGTATCGGCGATATTAAAGGCAGGGAAATGGTAGTCGTTCCAGTAAAAATGCAGGAAGTCGACCACGTAGCCATGAACAACGCGGTCGTAAACGTTACCCAGCGCCCCACCGAGAATTAATACGATGGCAATCGCCGACCAGGTTTCATGGCGCCGCAGGGATTTCAGCCATACAACCAGTACTACGCTGACCACCAGTGCCAGGGAGACAAAAAACCAGCGTTGCCAACCTGCGGCGCCGGCCAGAAAGCTAAACGCCGCGCCGGTGTTGTGCAGCAACGTCAGATTGAACAGTGGCATTACCGGTACCGGATTGCCGTACGTCAGCATGGCCGTAGCTACGGCCTTGCTGCCAAGGTCCAGCACGATAACGAGCACCGCCAGCCAGAGCCAGCGGAGCTTGGAGCCGGTTTCTTCCGTATTGTTCATTACGCTTTCCACAAGGCGACTTCCATCAGGCAAACGAGCGGGACTCGCCCTGCCCTTCCACGTTAGTCACACAACGACCACACAGATCGCTGTACTGCTCACTCTGACCGACATCGGCTCGATGATGCCAGCAGCGTTCACACTTGGCGTGTCCGGCCGGATTTACTTTCACAAGTAACCCCTCGTAGGATGTCGATTCCGCCCCATCGGCATCAGAGACCGGCGCCACCGTAGCTTCCGAGGTAATCAACACGAAGCGCAACTCTTCACCAAGGTACTGCAGATCCTTGGCAAGGTCGCCTTCGCAGTAGAGCGTCACTTCCGCACTCAGGGAACCTTTTATCTCTCCCCGGCCACGAACCTCTTCCAGGCACTTGTTCACCGCTTCTTTAACGCTGAAAATACGGCTCCAGTAGTCACGGCCCAGTTCGGCGTTGTCCGGCAGCGCCGTCAGGCCTTCGTACCAGGTTTCGTAGAACACGGTATCGCCACGCTCACCAGGCAGGTGCTGCCAGATTTCATCGGCCGTGAAACTCAGGATCGGCGCAATCCAACGCACCAGCGCTTCCGCCACATGGAACAGGGCCGTCTGACAGGAGCGACGCTCGCGGCTGTCGGCCTGAGTGGTGTATTGCCGATCCTTGATGATATCCAGATAGAACCCGCCCAGGGTGGCCTCGCAGAAGTTGTACACCTTCTGGTAGATGCGCAGGAACGCATAATTCTGGTAATCCTCATGCAACTCCGTCTGCAGCTGCAGGGCCTTGTCGACCATCCAGCGGTCCAGCGCGATCATATCCTCTGGCGCAACGGCATGCTGCTCCGGATCGAAACCGGTGAGGTTGCTGAGCAGGAAACGGGCGGTATTCCGGATACGACGGTAACCGTCCGCGGTCTGCTTGAGGATGTCCTTGGAGACCGTCATTTCACCGCTGTAGTCGGTGGCGGACACCCAGAGACGCAGGATATCGGCGCCCAGCTCGTTCATCACTTCCTGGGGCGCGATCACGTTGCCGAGGGACTTGGACATCTTGCGGCCCTTGCCATCGACGGTGAATCCATGGGTCAACACCTGCTTATACGGTGCCACGCCGTTCATCGCGATCGAGGTTTTCAGGGACGACTGGAACCAGCCACGGTGCTGATCAGAGCCTTCCAGGTACATATCCGCCGGGAACTGACCCAATTCGGTGCGTGGACGCAGTACGGATTCGTGGGTTACTCCGGAATCAAACCAGACGTCCAGGGTATCCATCACCTTTTCATACTGATCGGCATCACTGCCCAGCATCTCAGTGGTATCGATGTCGTACCAGGCGTCAATACCGCCCTTTTCGATTTCCTTCGCTGCCGCCTCAATCAGATTCTGGGTATCCGGATGCAGCTCCTGTGTTTCTTTGTGGATAAACAGTGTGATCGGCACACCCCATGTGCGCTGTCGCGAGATACACCAGTCCGGGGATTGCCTGAACATAGCCTCTATGCGGTTCTGGCCCCAGGCAGGCACCCAGCGCACGCCCTTGATGGCTTCCAGTGCGTCATCACGGAGGCTTTCCTTGTCCATGCTGATAAACCACTGAGGAGTGGCGCGGTAGATAAGTGGTGTCTTGGTACGCCAGCAGTGGGGGTAGCTATGGCTGAACTTCTCCGCCCGAACCAGCTTGCCCTCGCGCTCCAAAGCGGAACACACGGGGTCGTCCGCCTTGTACACATGCACCCCGGCAAACTCACCGGCGGCCTGGGTATAGGTGCCATCGGCCTTGACCAGGCTGATGGTATCAATGCCGTAGACCTTGCCCACTTCAAAGTCTTCCACGCCGTGATCCGGGGCCGTATGGACGGCGCCGGTACCAGCATCGGTGGACACATGGTCGCCCAGGATCAGCGGCACCTGCTTGTCATACACCGGATGATGCAGATTGAGTTTTTCCAGCGTGGCGCCCGGTACAGTCGCCAGCACCTCATAGTTCTCAACACCCCAACGCGACATGATGCCATCCACCATGTCTGCTGCGAGGATCATCCGCTCCTGTCCATGTCCGGTATCGGTCTGTACCAGAGCATATTCCAGCTCAGCGTGCAGCGAAACAGCCTGGTTTGCGGGGATGGTCCAGGGTGTAGTCGTCCAGATAACAACCGACACATCACCTTTGCCCTTGTCGGTACCAAACAGGTCGAGCACGCGCGCCTGGTCTACGACCGTGAACCGCACATCGATCTGTACTGACGTCTTGTCCTGGTACTCAACTTCGGCTTCCGCCAGTGCAGACTGACCGACCACGCTCCAGTACACCGGCTTGAACCCGCGCACCAGATGGCCTTTTGCGACTATCTTGCCCAAAGCACGCACAATGCCCGCCTCGACCTTCGGATCCATGGTCAGGTACGGCTTTTCCCATTCACCCATCACCCCAAGGCGGATGAAATCGGCCTTCTGGCCGGCGATCTGTTTGGTAGCGTAGTCACGGCAGGCCTGACGGAAGGTCTTGTAATCCACCTTCACACCCGCCTTGCCAATCTCCTGCTCCACCTTGTGCTCAATTGGTAAGCCATGGCAGTCCCAGCCCGGCACATAAGGCGCGTCGTAACCCATGAAGCTGCGGGATTTAACGATCATATCCTTGAGGATTTTATTGACCGCATGACCGATATGAATGCTGCCATTGGCGTAGGGAGGGCCATCATGGAGGATGAACTTATCCCGCCCCTCACGCTGCTTGCGCAGGTTGCCGTATACGTCCAGGTCCTGCCAGCGCTGGAGCATGTCCGGCTCGCGCTTGGCCAGGTTACCGCGCATGGGAAAGGCGGTTTCAGGCAGATTCAGAGTGTGCTTGTAGTCGCTCATGGTAATGGTGCGTAGCTCAGGTTGTTAAATGTCGGTCAATGTCCGGTGGCTGAGGAGCCATGGCTTGCAATCCACGCCCGCGCATCGTCAAAATCACGGGCAATCTGCTCCTTGAGGTCATCCACCGAGTCGAATTTCACCTCGTCCCGCAGGGCATGGCGGAAAACCACATCAAGGCGCTGGCCATAAAGTGTGCCAGCAAAGTCAAACAGGTGCACTTCCAGGGACGGCTGCTTACCGTCCACTGTGGGGCGCAGACCAATGTTGGCAACGCCGTCCAGAACACGGCCGTCCTCAAGGGTAGCGCTTATCACGTAGACCCCTTTCAGCGCAGGCATATGAGGTAACAGAATGTTCGCCGTGGGCGCGCCAATCTGCCGCCCCAACTGGCGGCCATAAACGATTCGCCCTCGAATGCGATAAGGATGCCCCAGCAAATTCTCGGCGTCGTTGATCCGGTTCTCTGAAAGCACACCTCGAATTCGGGTGCTGCTGACACGCTCGCCGTGCACCGTCACGGTACGGGTATTCTCCACCGCGAATCCGCGTTGCTCGCCCACTTCCCGCAGCAGCGAAAAATCGCCGGCCCTGTCGCAACCGAAACGGAAATCGTCCCCTACCACGAGATGGCGAACTCCGAGGCCATCTATCAAAACGTCTTCAATAAAGCCCATACCAGAGTAACTCCGGAAGCGCTCGTTAAAACGCAGGCAGAGTACAAAGTCGATGCCAGACGCCAACAGCGATTCGAATTTCTGCCGGAACGGCATCAACCTTGGCGGAGCTTCACGGCCCTGGAAGAACTCACGGGGCTGGGGCTCAAAGACCATCACCACGGAAGGCACGCCGAGCTCCAGTGCTTTTTCATGAACCTGGTCAATGATGGTCTGGTGCCCAAGGTGAACCCCGTCGAAGTTCCCGATGGTGGCGACACACCCGTTCGCGAGCGGAGCTTCGTCCTGCTGCGAAAGGCTTTTCAGGTTGGTCAGGCCCCGGATCAGACGCATGTAAAGCGAACCCTTGTTTGCCAGCGTTGTGTGGTTTCACTGGTGAGAAAACGCGCGATTATAACCTACCCGTGGCGAAAATGTCTTACCCGAACCCCGGTCATTGCCAACACAATAAAGTACACCGCGACGCCCGAGACTACGAGAATACCCATATCCGTGGCCCGCTGGAGACCGCCGGCCATCAACCACTGGCCAACCGGCGGCTGCAACCAAAGGATGACAGCGGCTAAAGCCGCGTTAGCAAGCCCGATCTGGATCATGAACCGGACCCACCCGGGCTGCCATTTCCAGGCGCCCTCCCGAATCAGGCCACGCCATAACAGAGTGGCATTCAGCCATGCGGACAGGGATGTCGCCAACGCCAGCCCCGCGTGGGCGAGCGGGAAGATCAGCGCGAGGTTAAATACCATGTTGGCCACCATCGCGATAATGCCAATTTTGACCGGCGTCTTGGTGTCTTGCCGTGCGAAATACCCCGGCGCCAGCACCTTGATCAACATGAATGCCAGCAGTCCGGCGGAATATGCTCGCAGGCTTTGGGCCGCCATGGTTACGTCGCGATCGGTAACTTCTCCGTAGTGGAACAGCGTAGCAATCAACGGCTCAGCCAGAAGAGCCAGGGCCAACGCGGCAGGCAGACCGATAAGCAGGACCGCCCGCACAGCCCAGTCCAGGGTTGCGGCAAACTGGCCGGCCGATTCCGCTGCGTGTTTGCGGGACAGACTGGGAAGAATCACCGTGGCAATGGCGATACCGAATACGCCCAGGGGCAACTCCGACAGGCGATCCGAGTAGTAGAGCCAGGACACACTGCCGGTTTGCAGAAACGACGCGAGAACCGTGTCCAGAAGCAGGTTGATCTGGCTGACAGAAACCCCGAACAACGCCGGCACCATCAATTTCATGATGCGACGGACCCCTTCGTGCTTGTAATCCACTCTTGGCCGCGGCATCAATCCCAACTGCATCAGGAAGGGTAACTGAAAGAACAGCTGTAACGCCCCGGCGATAAACACTCCCCAAGCCAAAGCGATGACAGGCGTTTCCATAAGGGGTGAGAGGAATATGGCCGCGCTGATCATCGCCAGATTGAGCAACACTGGCGTAAACGCGGGAACGGCAAAGCGGTCGTAGCTATTGAGAATACTGCCCGCAAACGCCGTCAAGGAGACCAGCAGCAAATACGGGAAGGTAATCCGCAGCATATCGCTGGCCAGACCGAACTTGAGGTCGTCATCCAGAAAACCTGGCGCAAACACCGCGGTCAGAAGCGGCGCCCCCAACATGGCAACTGCCGTCACGCCCAACAGCACCAACCCAAGGACGCCTGCGACCGCATTAACCAAACGCCGGACTTCAGTGATGGATTCCTGCTGCCGATACGAGGAAAGCACCGGTACAAAGGCCTGTGCGAAGGCACCTTCGGCAAACAGACGACGCAGGAAGTTTGGAATTTTGAAGGCCACGAAGAACGCGTCGGCGCCCGCCCCGGCACCAAAATAACGCGCGATTACCATATCCCGGACCAAACCGAGAACTCGCGACAGCATCGTCATTGAGCCAACGACTCCAGATGACCTCAACAGCCCTGGCGGTTTGGGCAAAGCCTTTGGTGTTTCTGTCTGCTCAGGTTCGGACGACATTCTTGGCCTGGACAATGGTTCGGTATTTTCTGGATGTATCCGGGATGTAGGAGGCCATATTTCGGTAATTCCTTAGGGCCTTCACGGGACTCTCCGGCGATGAGCGGCGAGTTTACCACAGGGGCCGGAGATACCGGGATGAAATAGCGTTGAGCCTTGACATTTTGGGGCGTTGGCGGCATAGTTCCGCGTCATTTATTTCGACGCGCTGGTTTTGGCGCGCCCGCGATTTTTACGAATCGTTTCACACGAATTTCGGATTTCACAGATCTCAGGAGTTATACGGTGGCAAATACCCCGCAAGCCAAGAAGCGCGCACGTCAGAACGAGAAGAACCGCAAGCACAACGCCAGCCTGCGTTCCATGGCACGCACTTACATCAAGAAGGTCCAGGCCAACATTGAGGCCGGCAAGCCAGAAGAAGCACAAGCGGCTTTTCAGAAGGCTCAGCCGATTATGGACAGCATGGTTAACAAGGGCGTGTTCGCCAAGAACAAGATTGCTCGTCAGAAGAGCCGTCTGAGCGCCCGCATCAAGGCTCTGAAGAGCGCGTAACGCCTCTTCGGAACCTGAATGAAGAAACCGGCCTGATGGGCCGGTTTTTTTGTGCCTGCTGATTATCTTATCCGCCTACACAATCACCATGTTGTCGCGGTGGATCATTTCTTCGTCTGAGATATAGCCCAGAACCTCAGTTATCCGGTTGCTGGAGCGGCCAGCGATGGCTCTGGCTTCGTCAGCATCGTAATTGACCAGGCCGCGGGCGATTTCTTTGCCGCTTTCGTCGACGCAGGAGACCATTTCACCCCGGCGGAACTGGCCGGAAACGCTTTTTACGCCAACCGGTAAAAGACTGCGACCACCGCGGCAGAGGACGTTGACAGCACCCTGATCGAGGGTGAGCTTGCCGCGGGTCTGTAGATGGCTGGCAAGCCACTGTTTGCGGGCGGCAATTCGACCCTGCTCGGGGAGCAACAGGGTGCCGATGCTGTCGCCGTCGCGCAAGCGAGAGATAGCTTTCTCGATTCTGCCGCCGACGATGACCGTGAAGGCGCCAGATCGGGCAGCCAGGCGAGCGGCGCGGACCTTTGTTTGCATTCCACCGCGGCCCAATACACCAGCACCGCCACCGGCCATGGCGTCGAGTTCGGTGTCGCTGGCGCGGCGCTCATCAACCAGCTGGGCGTCGGGATTCTTGCGAGGGTCTTTGTCAAACAGGCCGAGCTGGTCGGTGAGGATGATCAAACCATCAGCTTCGATCAGGTTGGCAACCAATGCACCCAGGGTATCGTTGTCGCCGAAGCGGATTTCGTCGGTAACGACGGTGTCGTTTTCGTTGACGATGGGTACTACGCCGACATCGAGCAGCGCTCTCAAGGTGCTGCGGGCATTGAGGTAGCGCTTGCGATCAGACAGGTCGTCGTGGGTCAGCAGGACCTGTGCGGTGTGCAAATCATGTCGCTTGAACTGGGCTTCCCAGGTCTGCACCAGCCCCATCTGACCAACGGCGGCGGCAGCCTGAAGCTCATGCAGTTGCTCAGGGCGAACTGTCCAGCCCAGTCGGCTCATACCTCTGTCT
>CAJXOQ010000023.1 GCA_913057975.1 uncultured Marinobacter sp. | reverse complement strand
TCTACACCTCTCTATTCGTCGGCAGCGTCAGATGTGTATAAGAGACAGCGCCTGGGCTAATCGATCCCCTGCGCTTCATAATGCCTCACTACCAGAAACAGTTCCCCGGTCCCAAGCTGTTCCAGCTGCTGCTGCGTCTGTACGACCGACTTTCAGGACAGCCATCCAGGCAGCGACTCAGCCCGGCAGACACATCGCAGTGGGTGCCGGGCCTGTCCACCAACCACCTGACTGGTGCCAGCGGCTTCACCGATGCCGTTACCGACGATGCGCGTCTGGTGCAACGCGTACTCGAAGAAGCCGAGGCCGACGGTGCTGTCTGCCTGAATTACATGAAGGCGCAGGCAGTTCTCCGCAACAGTGAAACCAACGCCGTCACAGGCGTTCACCTTCTGGACACCAGCACAGAAGCCCAAACGCTGGAAAGGATCGTCAACACCCCACTGGTTATTAACGCCACGGGTGCCTGGGCGGGCCAGTTGAAGCAGACCGATAGTAGTGACACCCGAATACGTCCCCTGAGGGGAAGCCACCTGGTTATTCCTTATTCGCGTCTTCCGGTGTCCTGTTCGGTGTCGCTGTTTCATCCGGAGGACCGTCGGCCGGTATTCGCCTTCCCATGGCAAGGCACGACGGTGCTGGGGACCACGGACCTCGACCACACAGAATCGTTGTCCCATGAGCCCGCCATCAACCGGGAGGAGCTCGACTACCTGCTGAAGATCTCCTCAAGCCTGTTCCCCAGCAGTGCCATCACCGAGCGTGACGTGATCGCAACCTGGGCGGGAGTGCGCCCTGTTGTCACCCAATCACCCACGCTTAATCAATCAAAGGGAACGCGAAAACCCTCAAAGGAAAATCGGGAGCATGTGATTTGGTCCGACAATGGCCTGATCAGCGTCGCCGGTGGCAAGTTAACCACCTTCCGGTTGATCGCCCGGGAAGTACTCGAACGGGGGCAAATGCCGGGCTTTCATCTCAGAAGCGATGCGCTGCCGGTATTTGCATCGCCCCCCGACCTCCAACGTCCTGACGCCATCAGCCACCAGAACTGGCATCGCTTGCAGGGCTTCTACGGCCCTGCTCTGGCAGAGGTCCTGCGTGCCGGAACTCATGAAACCGTTGGCGGCACCGACACCCTGTGGGCGGAGTTGGCCTGGGCGGCCGCCAATACCGGAGTGATCCACCTGGATGACCTGATGTTGCGCCGCACCCGGCTCGGGCTGGTGCTTCCAAAAGGCGGTAAAGGCCTGCTCCCGGACATACGTTGCCTGTGCAAACCCATCCTGGGCTGGGACGACACCACCTGGGAACGGGAAGAGGCACGTTATCTGGAGCTCTGGCGATCTTGCTACTCGCTTCCGGCCACATTTCCGGCCAAACCGGGGGCCACTGGATGAACACGATCAAACCGCTCATCCTGGCTATCGACAACGGCACCCAGAGCGTGCGGGCCCTGCTATTCGACACTCAGGGCAATCTCGTTGGCAAGGGCAAACAGGAGATTGAACCCTACTTCTCCGAGCAGCCGGGCTGGGCGGAACAACATCCGGAGTATTTTTGGGAAAACCTCGGTAAGGCGTGCCAATTGCTCTGGAAAAACACCGATGCCTTGCCGACTCAAGTGGCCGGGGTAACGCTGACCACCCAGCGTGGCACCGTTGTAAATCTGGACGAACATGGCAAGCCACTCCGGCCAGCCATCATCTGGCTCGACCAACGTCACGCCCGGGTTGAAGGGCCTGTGCCCGGTTTATGGGGCTGGCTGTTCAAGCTGATTCGTCTGGAACCCACCGTTGACCGCATCCGAGAGAAAACCCAGGCCAACTGGATTGCCCAGAACCAGCCCGAAATCTGGGCGGCCACCCGGCATTACCTGCTGCTGTCGGGCTACTTGAACTACCGCCTGACAGGCCAGTTCAGAGACTCCGTGGGCAGCCAGGTGGGGTATATCCCGTTCGACTACAAACGCCACCAGTGGGCCGGCCCACGTGATTTCAAGTGGCTTACCATGCCCGTTCGCCGTGAGATGTTGCCGGAACTGGTTAAGCCCGGCGACAAGATCGGCGATCTCACCGGAGACGCGGCCCGGCACCTTGGCCTGCCGGGGCCACTCCCGGTGATTGCAGCGGCGTCGGACAAGGCCTGTGAAATCCTCGGCTCCGGCGGCCTGACACCAGAGGTGGGCTGCATGAGCTACGGCACCACGGCCACCATCAACACCACCAGCAAGCGTTACCTGGAACCGGTACGCATGATGCCGCCCTATCCCTCCGCCCTGCCCGGTCACTATTCCACCGAGGTGATGATCTACCGTGGCTTCTGGATGGTGAGTTGGTTCAAGCGCGAATTCGGTCTACGGGAACAGAAACTGGCTGAGCAGAAAGGCGTGGAGCCGGAAGTCCTGTTTGATGAACTGGTTCGGGCCGTTCCCGCCGGTTCGATGGGGTTGATGCTGCAACCCTACTGGTCACCCGGGGTTCGCCAGCCGGGGCCGGAAGCCAAGGGCTCCATCATCGGGTTTGGCGACGTCCACACCCGCTCCCACATCTACCGAGCCATACTGGAAGGCTTGGCCTACGCCCTGCGCGAAGGCAAGGAACGGATCGAGAAACGCAGTGGCGTCCCCATCCGCAGGCTGAGAGTCGCCGGGGGCGGTTCCCAGAGCGATGCCGCCATGCAACTGACCGCCGATGTTTTCGGACTGCCCGCAGAACGGCCTCATACCTACGAAACGTCCGGTCTTGGCGCCGCCATCGACGCTGCCGTTGGCCTGGGGCTTCATCCGAATTTCGAGACGGCGGTGAACGCGATGACCCGAGTGGGTGATGTCTTCCATCCGCAGGCCGACACCCAGAAACTCTACGAGCGCCTGTATCGAGAGGTGTACCTGAAGATGTATCCCCAGCTTCAGCCGCTGTACCGTAAAATTCGGGATATTACGGGGTATCCCGATTAACACAGCAAACCCAACAATCTCTTGAATTTAGCCGTCACTCCGGTAAAACTCTGGATCAGCAACAACAATCACCCGGTTCCACCCCCAGAGCACAAAGGCAAGCCCGATGTCGGCCTTAGACTACCTTGTACCCTATGACTTCTCGCCGCTCACCATATTGAGTTTCGTGCTCGTTCTGGCGTTCTACGGGTTCGGCCTGGTCAGGATGCCTGCTGACGATCGCCCCGGAAGTGGCCGGGTGCTGGTATTTGTGGTGGGCGTCATGCTTTGTTACGGCGTGATGCAAACCCGTTTCGATTACTACTCCCAGTACATGTTCTTCGTTCACCGGGGCCAGCATCTGATACTGCACCACCTGGGGCCGATCCTGATTGCCCTGTCCAACCCCCTCCCGGTGATGCGTTTCCTCTACAGCCTGATCAATCCCGGCGTACGGCGGGCGCTAATACCGCTGGGGTGGATTTACCGTTTTCTCCAGCACCCGGCGATTGCCTCATTCCTGTTTGTAGGTCTGATCTACTTCTGGCTCTGGCCGCCAATCCACTTCGACGCCATGCTCAGCCGGGATCTGTATTGGGTGATGAACTGGAGCATGCTACTGGACGGTATGCTGTTCTGGTGGTTGATCTTTGATCCACGTTCACCCGTCATCAGCGACGCTCTGGGCTACGGCAAACGCATCCTTCTTCTAGCCCTGGTTGCCATCCCCCAGATGGTTCTGGGCGCCACCATCGTGTTCTCACGGGGTATGGTGTACGACGTGTACGAAGTCTGCGGTCGCGCCTGGCCAATGCCGCCAGAAACGGACCAGTTGCTGGGCGGATTGCTGACCTGGATTCCCCCGGCCATGATGAGCATCCTCGGCATACTGATTATCCTTCGACGTGCCATGCGTGAAGATGGCAAGGTGTCGCCCTATAACGAAAAGCTGAAGGCCAGCCATTCATGAAAAACCGGTTCCTACCCTGCAGTCATAAAGCGATCTCTGCCATGGTACTTTTGGCGTCTCTAGTGGTGCTCGGTGGGTGCTTTGGCGACGATGAAAACTGGAATGGCAAAGACATCAGCGGCCTGATGCCGGAACTTGCCTTCGAGCTGACTGGCACCTCCGGCGACACGGTGACGGCCGAGCAAACCGACGGCAATATCCGGCTGCTGTTCTTCGGCTTCACCTCCTGCCCTGATATCTGCCCCGCCACACTCCAGAAACTGTCCAGGGCGGTGAAGGATTTGCCCGCGAAAATGCGAGCAGACACGCAGATTGTCTTTGTCAGCGTGGACCCGCAACGGGACACCCCAGAACGCATCGACAGCTACGTGAGCTTTTTCAGCGACCGGGCCATCGGCCTGACCGGCGAGGAACCAGCGCTCAGGGAACTCAGTAAGCGTTACCGCACGACCTTTGGTTACGACGAGCCAGATGCGGAAGGTAACTACAACGTCTCACACAGCGGCGCCGTGTATGTGTTCGACCGCGAAGGAAAGGCCCGTCTGTTGATCCGGCCGGAGCTGAGTGTGGAGGATATCCGTATGGATCTGGTTGCGTTGGCTGAGGAAAGCTAACGCAACACCAGATCACGAGACTATGCCGCGCTCCCTTAGGCTCTCTATTTCGCCAGAAGAGAGGCCAACAATAGTCTCAAGGACTTGTTTTGACTGTTCCCCCAACAGCGGAGGCGCCGTCCTGTAACTTACCGGTGTCAGCTTCAGCCTGATCGGATTGCCAACCGTCGGGACATCGCCCAGCGATGGATGCTGAACAGACTGTTTCATTCCCCGCGCAAGAACCTGTGGATCCTCAAATACCTGATCCAGGGTGTTGACCGGCCCACAGGGCACCCCTGAACGCTCCAGAATCTGCACCCATTCCTGGGTTGACCGCATCACCGTGGCCTGCCGCAGCCTGGGAATCAATTCCTTTCGATTCGCTACGCGAGCCCGATTTGTCGCAAAACGCTCATCGCTCGCCCACTCCGGATGCTCAAGAACATCGCACAACCGGGTGAACTGCTCATCGTTACCGACCGTTAGCACCATGTTGCCATCTGCGGTAGGAAAATCCTGGTAAGGCACGATATTCGGATGGGCGTTCCCCATCCTCCCCGGCGCCTGGCCTGTGGTCAGGTAATTCATGGCCTGATTCGCCAGACAGGCTACCTGCACATCCAGCAGCGCCGCCTCCACATACTGACCTTCTCCGGTACGGTCACGGTGACTGAGCGCAGCGAGCACACCAATGGTGGCATACAGCCCGGTCATGATGTCTGTCAGTGCTACACCGACCTTCATTGGCCCGGCGCCGGGATCGCCGTCCGGTTGCCCGGTGATACTCATAAGCCCACCCATGGCCTGAATCAGGAAATCATATCCGGGCCGGTTCGCGTAAGGGCCATCCTGGCCAAAGCCGGTGATCGAGCAGTAGATGAGTTTGGGGTTGATACGTTTCAGGCTGTCGTAATCCAGGCCATAGCGTTTGAGTCCCCCGACCTTGAAGTTTTCAAGGATGACATCCGACTCTGCGACCAGCTTTCGGATCAGTGCCTGCCCTTCGGGATGGGCAATATCGACCGCGAGGGATTGCTTGTTTCGATTGGCAGTCAGGAAGTAGGCAGAGAGATCTGCGTTGCCATCAGCCCCCTGAAGATAAGGTGGCCCCCAGGAGCGCGTGTCGTCCCCGGATTTTGGGCGTTCAATTTTGATAACCTCTGCGCCGAGATCCCCAAGGATCTGCCCTGCCCAGGGACCAGCCAGCACTCTGGAAAGATCCAGGACACGCAAATGAGATAGGGAGCCAGACATTCAATTCTCCTTGAAAACGGGACTCAGCGCATTCCACCGAGGCAGAGGTATTTGAGTTCCATGAACTCGTCCAGGCCATGCCGTGACCCTTCACGACCCAGGCCGCTTTCCTTGACCCCGCCGAAGGGAGCGGCCTCGGTTGAAATGATGCCATCGTTGATGCCAATCATGCCGGTTTCGAGGGCCTCGGCCACGTGCCAGATGCGCCGGATGTCATTACTGTAGAAGTATGCTGCCAGACCAAATTCCGAATCGTTGGCCATGGTGATGGCCTGCTCCTCGGTCTCAAACCGGAACAGCGGTGCCACCGGGCCAAAGGTCTCCTCACTGGCCACCAGCATGTCCTGGGTGACGTCCGTGAGAATGGTGGGCTCGAAAAAAGTGCCGCCGAGAGCGTGTGCCTCGCCTCCCATCACCACTTTTGCGCCCCGTTCTGTCGCATCGGCGATATGCCGCCTGACTTTGTCCAGCGCAGCCTGATTGATCAGTGGACCCTGGTGGGTCTCGCCTTCCAGGCCAGCCCCCACGACCAATTTGCCAACCGCAGTCTTAAGCTTGTCAACAAATTCATCATACACGCCAGATTGCACATAAATGCGGTTGGCGCATACACACGTTTGCCCGGTATTTCGGTACTTGGAGGCCATTAATCCGGTTACCGCAGCATCGAGGTCGGCGTCGTCAAATACGATAAACGGTGCATTGCCGCCCAATTCCAGGCTCACTTTCTTGACCGTGCCACTGGCCTGGCGCATCAGGAGTTTGCCCACGGGCGTGGACCCCGTAAACGACACCTTGCGAACCACCGGGCTGGTGGTCAGTTCCTCACCCACCTGCGGCGCCCGGTCCTTCGAGCAGGTAACGATGTTGAGGATCCCCGGTGGAACTCCGGCGTCTTCGGCCAGCACCGCCAGAGCAAGCGCGCACAACGGCGTGTCTTCCGCCGGTTTGACCACCACCGGGCAACCGGCAGCCAGTGCCGGGGCAACCTTACGGGTGATCATGGCCACCGGGAAATTCCAGGGCGTGATTGCCGCCACTACCCCGATCGGCTGTTTGATAACCACAATCCTCTTGTCACGACCGTGGCCAGGAATGACGTCACCATAGGCCCGCTTGGCTTCCTCGGCAAACCACTCGATAAAGCTGGCGCCGTACGCAACCTCACCGCGTGCCTCGGCCAACGGCTTGCCCTGCTCTGCCGTCATCAAACAAGCCAGGTCCTCCTGATGTTGCATCACCAAATCGAACCACCGACGCAGAACACCCGCTCGCTCCTTGGCCGGACGAGCGCGCCATTCCGGCCACGCTGCCTCGGCCGCCCGAATGGCCTGGCGGGTATCTTCGGCGTCCATATCCGGCACATAAGCGAGATGCTCTCCATTGGCTGGATTGGTTATCGCGAGCCGATTACCCGAACGGGCCTGGACCCATTCGCCGTTGATATGGGCGCTTTCGCGCAACAGTGCCGGGTTTGTCAGTCTGATAGTCATCACATTCCTCACAGAAGGAGAGTCAACGCTCTCCGAGCAGATAGCTTTCAATCACATCCCTGACAAACGCGGCATAGTCGTCAACCGCAACACTCTGGTCACGGTATTTCCGGCGTTTCAGGTACCAGTCCTGCAATAAGGCTTTGATCATGGAGGCGACAAGGCGGGCATTTCTCGAGCGGTAAACCTTGGCCTCTATGCCATCCTCAATGAGCCGGAGAAAGATCTCCTCGATCTCCAGCTCAATGGCGACAGCATCGCGTTTTTCCTCGGCCGGCAGGCTCTTCGCTTCCATGTAGGAAAAGTAGAACCAGGCCCGCATCAGCTCGCTCAGATACAGATGTGCCTTGATCGCAGAGAACATTCTGTCCCGGACATCCTCGACGTCTTCCGTGTAATGGATCAGAGTCCGACGCGTGATAATGAATCCGTGGCTCTGGATCAGATGGATCAGATCATCCTTGTTGCGGATATACGCATAGAGCCCACCCATGCTCATGCCGGAATCCCCGCAAAGGTCCCTCAGCGTCATCGCATGGAACCCCTTGGAGTTGGCCAGCCGCAGGGTCGAGTCGATGATTCGGGTCAGATTTTTAACCGCCGTCGCCTCCTTCTTAATACTGATGCGTTCCTGGTTCTGGCGGTACACATCGCGGATCACATCCTCCTTGGACATGCGGAGTTCACCGCGGAATGCTTCGTAATTTTCAATCATAACTGCCACGTCCGTTTGCCTCTGCGGCGGGGATTATAAGGCACGCTATGCCACGGACAAGAATCGGTCCTGGGTGGCCTGGTCCGCCTTCAGGTCCTGACTGCTCGCCTCGTGCACAACCTGGCCCTTTTCCAGAATGTAGGCTCTTTGAGCATGCTTGAGTGCGAATCGCACGCTTTGGTCGGTAAACAGGATGGTTGTGGTTTGGCTGAGATCATCAATCAGCTCACCGATCTGCTGCACGATAACCGGGGCCAGCCCCTCGTTGGGCTCATCCAGCAACAACAGTCGTGGCTGAATCATCAGGGACCTTGCCACCGCCAGCATCTGTTGCTGGCCACCGGACAGGGTCGCGCCGTCCTGATCCGCCCGTTCGCCCAGCATTTCATATTTCTTGAGGATGCCATCCACCGTCCAACGCGCGGCACTGCCCTTGCGTTGATAGGAGGCTACATCAAGGTTATCCCGCACCGTCAGACCGGGAAATATCCGGCGGTCTTCCGGTACATACCCGATGCCCGCGCGGGCGATCCGGTGTGCCGGCCAGCCCTGGACCGGCTTGCCTTCATAGACGACCTCTCCGGATCTCGGAGGCGTCAGCCCCATGATGCTTTTCAGGGTGGTGCTCTTTCCCGCCCCATTCCGGCCGAGGATGCAAACCGTCTCACCGGCTTCGAGCTGAAGGGTAACACCCTGGAGCGCCTGACTCTCGCCGTAGAACGTTTGAATGTTGCGAACATCAAGAATCATGGGCTGGCCTCCTCGACCGCTTCGTCGTCTTCTTCGCCCAGGTAGGCAACACGCACCTCCGGGTGGTTCTTGACCTCCTCGGGCGTACCGGCAAAAAGCTTCTCGCCACGGTGCATGACCAGAATCCGATCCGCCAGATTGAAGACCACATCCATATCGTGCTCGGTGATCATGAAGGTGTAGTCACCGCTACCGGCAAGTTGTTTGATCAGTTGGGTGGTGCGCCGGGTTTCATCCGGAGTCATCCCGGCTGTTGGCTCGTCCAGCAGTACCAGCTTGGGTTGTGTTGCCAGCACCATGGCGATCTCCAGCAATCGCTTGTCGCCGTAGCTGATCACTTCTGCACGTTGTGCTTTCAGGCTGTCGATGCCCAGACGCTTCAGAAACCCAACCGCCTCGTGCTGGATTGCCGTATTGCGGGACGCGATATTGAATAGCTTGCGGCTGTGGCCATGATAGGCCGACAGCACCACTTCCACGTTCTCCTGCACCGTCATCTCCGGGAAGATATTATTGATCTGGAACGATCGCGATACGCCCAGCCGGCTGATCTTGTGGGGAGGCAGGCCGGTGATATCCTTGCCGTCCAGCATGATCGTGCCTTCCGTTGGCTGCATCCGGCCGGACACCATGTTGTAGAAGGTGGTCTTGCCGGCACCGTTGGGGCCGATAATCGCGATGGTTTCCTTGGGCATGACGTCCAGGTTGATATCAGAGACCGCCGTGACGCCGCCAAAACGCTTGGTCAGGTTAGCAATGGTAAGGACCGGGTTAGTCATTTTTTCACCTCCATCCACCAGTCAATGGCGGTGCCCAACAGTCCCTTGCGGAAGAAGATCACCATCAGCGCCAGGATGATACCCAGAACCAGCATCCAGGATTCCGTGTAAGTGGTGATCCAGGTTTCCAGCAATACGAACGCCGCAGAGCCGATGAACGGCCCCAGGAAAAACCCGGTACCCCCCAGGATGGCCATCAGTATCGGTTCGGCGGACATGGACCAGTGCAGAAGCTCGGGGCTCGCCACACGCAGGAATGGAGCGATCAGACCACCGGCCAGGCCCGCAAAGGTTCCGGCGATGACGAAAGCCACAAGCCGATACGTCCGCACGTTCAGCCCGGCGAAAGATACCCGCTCGGGATTCTGACGGATTGCCTTGAGGATCATGCCAAACGAACTGCGGCAGATCAGGTAAAGCACTATCGCGGCGATGGCCACAATACCCAGCACCACATGGTAATAGACCGAGGGATTCGCCAGAGTGAGGTCAAGCCCCAGCCCGAAGGAGCCCAGGGTAAACCCGGCGAGGCCGTCACTGCCATTGGTCACCGAGCGCCACTGGTAAGCGATGGCAAAGACCATCATGCCAAAGGCCAGGGTCAGCATGGCAAAGTACACCTCATTGAGGCGGACGCTCAGGAAGCCGATCATCAAAGCCAGTAGTGCGGACGCCCCCATTGAGACCAGCAGACAGACCAGGAACGGCCACTCCAGGTGAATCAGCACCAGGGCCGTGGCGTAAGCGCCAATACCGAAGAACGCCGCATGCCCGAAGCTCAGCATGCCGGTATAACCGAAAATCAGGTTGAAGCTGGCCGCGAACAGACCCAGGATCAGGATTTCGGTAAAAATAAACACATAGAAATAGGAAGCAATCCAGGGCACCGCAATCAGCCCGGCAATCACCACAGCCAGAATGGCCATTAGAACCTTGGTTTTCATGCATTTGCCCCTTTGCCCATAATGCCGTGTGGTTTGAACAACAGAACCAGCGCCATGCCGACGAACGGCAACAGCAGGTTCACTTCCGGCAGGTAGCGGCCACCGAAGCCATGAATCAGGCCCAGGATGATGGCTCCAAGCAAGGCGCCCGGGAAGCTGCCCAGCCCCCCGATCACCACCACAATGAACGACTCGATAATGATCTTGTCCCCCATGCCGGGATCCAGCGCACGCATGGGTGCCGCCATGACGCCACCGACAGCGGCCAGCCAGGCGCCAAAGGCAAACACGCCGGTCACCACCAGCCGGGTGTTGATGCACAGCGCCTCGGCCATATCGCGATCCAGTGCCGCAGCTCGCATGATGCGGCCGACGCGGGTACGGTTGAACAGGTACCAGAGACCAGCCAGCAATAGTAGGCCGATGACGATCACGAACAGGCTGTAGGTGGCAACGGAACTGCCTAACAGCCGCACCGAACCTGACAGCAGATCCGGCGGCTGGACCACATGGATGCCACTCCCCCAGATCATCCTCACACTCTCGTTAATGATCAGCAGGATAGCGAATGTCAGAAGCAGGCTGTCTGCTACGTCACGGGAATAGATAAAGCGCAACAGCAACCGGTCGATGATGACGGCCAGGATAGCGACGCCAATGGGCGCCAGGATCAGGGCCGCCCAGAATGGCATGCCCGCTATATTGATCAGTGTGAAGGCCAGATAGGCCCCCAGCATGTAAAGTGCCCCGTGGGCAAAGTTGATGATGTTCAGCACACCGAACACGATATTAAGGCCCACTGCGATAATGAACAGCAGCAACCCTATATCGAGACTATTCAGCAACGCCGCTCCGATGCCAGACATGTATTACCTCATTACGTTAGGGCCGGATTCGTGGCGCCCCTGAGGGCGCCACGGCAAGCAAAAGAACAACTGTCAGATCAAAGCTTGCAACCGGTCTCTTCGACGGTGCGGGCTACTTTCTCGCCGTCAAAAATCTGCAGGTTGTTCAGCGTGCGAATGCCATGCTCTGGATGCATGGAGCCGGAAACACCCCAATTCGGGCTGACCATGGCCTGGTTATCGCCTTTGCGGAACGTCACCGTACCGTTCGGCGCGTCCATGCTCATGCCACTGAGCGCCTTGGCCACAGCCGGCCCCTCGGTGCTGCCGGCCGCTTCCATCGCCTGCTTGTAGGCGTAGATAGCAGCGTACGCACCCTCAGCGTTATAGCTGGGAGGGTTGCCATAGGCGTCAAGGTAGGCTTTCACGAAGCGGTCGTTAATGTCGTTGTCGTAGGCCTCGTACCAGTAACGTGTAGACAGATGCACTCCCTCAGGCATTTCCTCGCCCAGTGCGGTCAATACTTCAGTCGCTGCACCCACGGTAAACATCACCTCCAGGTCCTCTTCGAAGAACCCGCGGGTGTTTGCCTGGCGGACAAAGTTGACCAGGTCACCGCCCCAGACAGAGATCAGAACGCCCTCGGCGTCAGAGTCCATGACCCTGTCGATAAATGGGGTGAAGTCCTCGGCGCCGAAGCGCGGGAAGTTGGTCTCCGACATCAGGTTGACGTCCGGATTGATCTCTTTGAGGTAGTTTCCGAAGAATTCCCAGGACTGGTGGCCGAAGGCATAGTCCGGACCGATGGTGGTCCAGTTGGTGGCATCGGTTTCTGCAGCCACCAGCGCGGCAGCCTTCATATTCTGGGCCACGTTGACACTGATACGGTAGGTGAACGAATTACACAACTTGCCGGTGACATCCGGCGTGGCAGCGTGGGTAATGACCAGGGGTTTCTGTAACTCCGGCATGGTTGGAACCATACCCTGAGCCACGCCAGAGCTGTCCAGGCCCACGAGGGCGTCCACACCCTCCGAGTAGACCAGTTTGCGAGCGGCCTGGATGGCTACTGAAGCCTTCCCCTGGGTGTCCTCATAGACCATTTCGACCTGACGACCGAGAATGCCGCCGGAGCTGTTGATTTCATCCACTGCCAGGTTGATGCCCTTCTGGGCAAACTCACCATAGGTGGCAGCACTGCCAGAGAGGATGTAGAGGCCCCCGAGCCGAATTGGCTCCTCAGCATAACTGATACCTGCGGTACCAAGCGTAGCGGTTGCGGTCATCGCAACCAGAAGTTTCTTGATGCTTGATGTTTTCATGGTAATGCTCCTGTGTTCTTGTCTTTTTTGTCACTGGAACTTTCAGGCCTGTTAAATCAAGCCACGATTTCATTGTCATATGTTCGTCGTTCGCGTTATCGCAACCTCCTGCTGACCATGGCCAGCGCAGTCATCAGGACAACGTGTCCCTTAAAATGTTTTTGCGGATCTTGCCAGTGGCGGTCTTGGGCAATTCACCCAACACGACCTTCCGCGGCGCCTTGAAGTGCGCCATTTGCTCCCGACAAAAGGCGATGATCTCCTCGGGCGTGAGTTCCTCACCATCATCGATCGGATTGATAAAGGCGCAGGGAACCTCGCCCCATTTTTCGTCGGCCATGGCCACCACTGCAGCCTCAGACACTTTCGGGTGCCGGTATAGCACCTCCTCCACTTCCAGACTGGAGATGTTTTCGCCGCCGGAGATAATCACATCCTTGGCCCGGTCGCGGATTTCGACATAATGATCCGGATGCATGACGGCCAGATCACCGGTGTGGAACCAGCCGTCGCTGAAGGCCTTTTCGGTGGCTTCCTCATTTTTCAGGTAGCCCTTCATCACCGTGTTGCCACGAATACAGATCTCGCCCATGGCTTTTCCGTCTGCAGGCACCGCCTCCCCGCTGACCATATCCAACACCGCAACTTCATCCAGGCCGTGCGTGGAAACGCCCTGGCGGGACATTTTTAACGCCCGTTCTTCCAGCGGCAATTGCTGCCATTCCGGCTGGGGCACACAGAGCGTCGAGGGGCCAAACGTTTCGGTCAGGCCATACAGGTGGGTGATCTGGAAGCCAATTTCCTCTGCCTTGCGAATCACGCTACTTGGCGGCGCTGCGCCGCCCAGAGCAAACTGGGCTGGCCGGGAAAGTGTCAGGCTGGCGCGCCCCAGGTCCTGTATCAGCAGGTTCATCACCACCGGCGCCCCACACATGTGGGTGACGCCGTAGTCTTCGATTCGGCGGTAGATCTCCCTGCTATCCACCTCCCGAAGACACACATGGGTGCCGCCAACGGCGGTGATTGCCCAGGTATAAGCCCAGCCATTGCAGTGGAACATTGGCAGGGTCCACAGGTAGACGGTCTCGGCCGTCATGTCGAAAGCCATGGCGTTGGTCATGGCCGCCAGGTAGGCGCCGCGATGGTGGTAAACAACGCCTTTGGGATTGCCGGTGGTTCCAGAGGTGTAATTCAGGGAAATGGCATCCCACTCGTCTGTGGCATGCTGCCAGCCTGCCTCCGCGTCGCCTTCCTGCAACAAGGCTTCGTAATCAAGATCCGCCAGACCCAGGCTCTTCCCTGCCGTGCTATCGATGGCCACCAGCAAGGGATTAACCTCAAGCTCGGCTACGGCGGCCCGGACCTGCTCTTCCCACTGGGTGTCGTAAAACAGAACGCGTGCTTCACCATGGGCCAGGATAAAGGACAGGGCCCCGGCATCCAGACGGATGTTGATGGCGTTCAGTACCGCACCTGACATAGGCACGGAGTAATGGGCCTCAAGCATTTCGTGGGAGTTTGGACACAGGATTGCTACCGTATCGCCCGTCTCGATACCGCGGCGACTCAGGGCACTGGCCATCTGGCGGCAGCGGGCGTAAAGCTCCCGGTAGGACAGGTTCATGTCATCATCAATCACCGCCAGCTTGTCCGGGTACACCCGAGCGGACCGCTGCAGCAGCGTGAGCGGGGTAAGTGGCGAATAGTTTGCGGTGGTCTTGTTCAGGTTCTTGTACTTGTTCATGTCGCACCTATGTCACACCCAGGTCACACCCAAATCACACCATTCGGGATTGTTCGGGTTATTTCAGGTAGCCCGGATTGTTTACTTTTAGTCGAGTCTCCGTCATTGCGCGAAGGACCGCCCGCAACTCACGGTCGCTGCCGTCGACAACGCGTTCACGAAGCGCCCTGGCCAGGGTCTGTTCACCCTGCTCCGACTCCTCCGGCAACGCGTGACCGGCCAGAAAACGGGAGAGCATGACGTCGGTTGATTCAGGCTCTCCCGCCTCTTGCTGTTCCTGTTCGCGGATGGCCATGCCCATGGCATTGGCGATCATCAATGCCTCGTATTTGCGCTCCCCGCCAAGTTCGGGGACCAGCGAATCGAGCAACACCTGGCGAGCCTCGGCAAGCAGGTCACGGGTCTCAGGTCGATTGATCATTGCCATCCTCCAGTTCCTGAATCTGGTTCAACAGGTCATATTCCATCTGAGCGACCATGCGGCCGGTTAACGCCAGCTCGAGCGAGCGCTGCTCACCCGACATGTGACGACGCGCCTGTTGCAATGCAATGGCGGCCCAGCGCACCAGCGCCATGACCTCCCAGTAGTTGACCCTTGCTGGACTAATGCTGGCTCCGGTTACCTCCCGGTAGCCGTCCAGAAGATCCTGTTTATCTCCAATTCCGCCCACTTCCCGTTGATCAGCACCGAAGCGCCAACTGCGACTACAGAGCCACCCCAGGTCCTCGCAAGGGTCGCTCCAAGCGGCGAATTCCCAATCCAGAATGGCCGTCAGTCTGTCGCCGCTTATCATGTAATTGCCGGTTCGGAAATCGCAGTGACATAGAACGGTGAAATCTGGTTCCGGCGCGTTATCCTCAAGCCAGTTCAGTGCCCACTCCAGCACCGGGTGTGGCTCACCAATCTCTTCCAGATAGCGGCGGTAAAGGGCGACCCGGCTAAGGGCAGGATTGTCCGGGTTGGGCATCGCCAGAAAGTCCAACGAATCGTCCGGCGGCCTGACGCTGTGAAGCCTGGCAAGCTCTGCGCCAAACGTTCGAACAAGAGCGCGGCGCTGCTCGTCAGTAAACTCCGACTTGACCAGCTTGCGTGGTGACGCACTCCCGGCAGCCCGAGCCATGACGTAGAACACCTGCCCGGTAACCGCAGGATCCTCACACAGCCAGAGAGGTTCAGGAGCCGTCACCCCGGCACCGAAAGCGGCCTGCAACACTCGAAATTCCTGCGGTCTGGTCAAGCTCTCGGCCACCCCGGACGGTGCGTCCTGTCGCACCACAAATTCGTGCCGCCCGGGCCTGTTACCGCCCTCCAAATCCAGCGTGAGCCCGAAGTTATCCTGGATCGCCCCTCCGGAAAGCTTGTCGAAAGAGACGACCGTTGCGTCGGAAGCTCCAGTCTGCCGCGCTATAAAAGTGGCAAAGGTATCCTCAAGTGCAGACATCAGGCTTCGACTCCCCAGTGCCAGAAGTCTGTACGCTCAGCCAGGAGTGTTCTCGAGAACACCATTTTGTGCACTTCCGATGCGCCATCTACCAGCCTTGCCTGGCGGGCATAGCGATAGATCCACTCCAGCGGGGTATCCTTGGAGTACCCCCTGGCGCCGCAGAGCTGGATTGCCGTGTCTACCGCCTTGTGCAAGGTATCGGCCACCGACACTTTGGCCATGGACACCTCCTTTCGGGCAAAGTCACCCTGGTCCAGTTTCCAGGCAGCGTGCATGGTCAGCAATCGGCCGATCTGAATCTCCATTGCCGCCTCACCAAGCAGCCATTGCACACCTTCGCGTTGCGCCAGGGGCTGACCAAAGGATTCCCGGTTATCCACATAGTCGGTCGCAATCTCCAACGAACGTCTCGCCAGGCCCAGCCATCGCATGCAATGGGTAAGCCGGGCCGTGCCCAGGCGAATCTGGGTCACCTTGAGACCGTCACCCACCTCCATCAGCCGATTTTCGTCCGGGATTTCCAGACCATCAAAGCGCAGCTCGCAGTGGCCGCCGTGCTCTTCCGGCCCCATGATTGGAATACGCCGGATGATCTCCCAGCCCGGATCATCCTTATGAAACAGGAAAGCACTCAGGCCTTTGCGAGTATCTTCGGAGGTGCGCGCAATCAGAATGAAATGGGCGGCTTCTGCTGCTCCGGTGATGAAGTGCTTGTGGCCATGAATCACCCAACGATCGCCCTTGCGCGTGGCGGTAGTCTGCATCATGCCGGGGTCCGAGCCACAACCGGGAGGTGGCTCGGTCATGACGAAAGACGAACGCACCCTGCCCTCAACGATGGGTTTGAGCCAACGCTCCTGTTGGGCCTCTGTCCCGACTTTCGCCAGCACGGTCATGTTGCCATCGTCCGGTGCCGCGGAATTGAACACCACCGGCCCGAAAATCGAACGGTTCATTTCCTCGTAACAGGCAGCCATACCCGAGATATCGAGCCCCTGACCGCCCAGGCGCTCGGGAATCTGCAAGCACCACAGGCCTTGCTGCTTTGCCTTTGCACGCATCTGCTCAAGATAGTCCGTCGCAATGTTCTCGTGCTCATCGTAGGCTTCCGGGTTCTGCTCCAGCGGCAACAGCTCCTGTTCGACAAAATCCCGGATCCGTTTTCGGTACGACTCGTTCCTGGGGTCCAAATTGAAATCCACAGCCCACTCCTTACAACGAGGATTGAAGATGGCCGCCATCCACCACAAGGGTGCTGCCGGTCATATAGTCGGAAAGTCCGGAAGCCAGAAGCAACAACGGACCACTCAAGTCATCAGCCTGCCCCAATCGACGCTGAGGAATACGGCGGATCATTTTCTGGCCGGGTTCACTGGCAAAGAAATCGCGGTTCAGATCGGTTTCTATGTATCCCGGCGCCAGTGCATTAACGCGGATTCCATATCGGGCCCATTCCAGCGCAAGGGCACGAGTCAGTTGTTCGACACCAGCCTTGGCGGCGGCATAAGGAGCTACGTTACCGGCCACGCGATGACCAAGGATGGAAGAAATCATGATGATGCTCCCGCCCCGATTAATTGCTGATAGACGACGGGCGGCTTCGTTGCCAACCAGCCAGCATCCCTTGAGGTTTGTGTCGATAACCCGGTCCCAATCCTGACCGTTAAGGTCCAGAGCCTTCTTGCTCGTTGCCACACCGGCATTGGAAACGACGACGTCCGGGATAGCGATCTCATCAGCCATGGTATTGAAGGCTTCAGAGACACTGGACTCGTTGGTGACATCCATAGTGACTACGTGGATACGATCAGCATGTTCCGGGAATTCGGCCTTGAGGGACTCAAGCGGCTCTCGGCGACGGCCACTGACAATAACGCTGGCACCAGCTTCAACGAGACAACGAGTAAAGCTCTGACCCAAGCCGCCAGCAGCACCCGTTACCAGAGCAGTCTTGCCGTCTAGCCGCAGAGACCCATTTGCGTTGTCTGAATTCGTTTGATTGGAATTATTCATATCGCGACCTCCGCCAACAAAAATAGAACGAGCGCTCGTTTTATTCAACCATTAAATTGAATTGTTAATAAACTGGAAGTGCGTCGCAAAGACAAGGCTCTGACTGAGACCATCTTGCTTCTGGTGTGAAAAAAACTGGATCAACAACGCCGGTAGATTCAGACGACAATGTACTATAGGCGTCACTGCCACCCTCCCTTTTTGGGAGGTCTGGCATCAAACCAAAGGACATCCATTATGACGAAACTCGCCCTGGTAACCGGTGCCAGCGCCGGAATTGGCCGCGAGGCCTGCGCTCTCTTTGCCCGGGAAGGTTATAGGGTTATCGCCCTGTCCCGACAGCCAAGTGGCATTGAATTCGCAGATCTGGAGATGACGCTGGATCTTGAGTCCTGTGAGAAAATCGAGGGGCTTGCGGGCGAGCTGGAAACCGAAATTGCAGCAGCCGAGCGGGTTATTCTGATCAACAACTCGGGTTACGGGCAATTCGGGGCGCTTCGCGATCTGTCCGAATCCATGTGGCAAAAGCAATTCAGCACCCACGTATTCGGCCCCATCAAGCTGGCCGCCGTCTGTCTGAGGCTCTGCGAGCAACATGAAGTACCCTTACGGGTCATCGCGGTGAGCTCCGTCTTATCCATAGCGCCCCAGAAAATGAAAGGCGCCTACTGTGCCGCCAAATCCGCGATGAACACGGCTCACGACAGCTTCTGGTTTGATGAGCAGGACAGCAAAAGCCTGGAAAGTGTCTCGCTTGTGCTTCCCGGGCCCGTGGCGACCCGGTTCAGAGAACATGCCCTGGCCGCTTTGCAGCCCTTGATTGGACGGGCAAGCGCGGTGCACAAGGAAAGGTATGAAGCATTGGAATCAGCACTGGCGCCAGGGGCCAGAGTTAAGCCCTTTACAGCCAGTGCGGCGGACGTCGCCGAAAAGATTGTCAGCGCTGCTCAAACGGCGCGTCCCAAGCCACGATATTTTGTGACACCGCAGACTTACGTTGCAGCCTTTATTACCCGATTTTTGCCCCATTCTATCCAGCGGAGAATTTTGGGTTAGGCAGCGGTGGGCTCGCCCAAAGAACACAGAAGAGTTGTTTTTGTATTTGAGTCCACGGAAAGCTCGCTGTATCGCGAGAGAGCCGTATTCCATCGCCCATCCAAATTACACGCCCAGCCATTCAGCAAGTTGAAGATTCGTTTTCAATCTCAACCGCTGCTGTAGCATTCCCTCAAAAACGCCTTCCACGGATCGTTCCTGATCTAGCAATGGTAAAGATGCCTCAGCCTCTGAGAAGAATTGCTCCTCACGAGACGTACCCACAATGGCTTGCTCCCACCAGTTCACCACTCGAGGGTGCGCGCCCTTGAGCAGCAAATCTCCGGGCAGCTTTTCGGACTTCGAAGCATTCGCCGTATGAGTCGCTGGCATCAGATTCCAGAGATCGTTGTTGTTCCATCGTGACCACGGAAAACAGTGGTCGACGTCAAACCGCGTCGCTTTAAGATTCTGGGCTGTCCACACGCACTCGACCTTTCCTGCCTCTAGCTGCTGGTTAATCATTTGACGGACAGCTGACGTATCGCGCCGACCTTCAACCCACTGTAAAGCACGATGATAGACATCCATGGAACAACGCAGATCCCAGCTATCCACCAAATCAATCCATTCATTAACAATCGTAGGCTCTTAGAACCTCCCCGTCACACAGGGCATAGGTTTCGTTTCCAGCTTGAAACAGAGTCCCGTGCAGCAGACCACCAGGGAATGACGCCAAGTGTTTTTTTGATCATCGTCCATCCCCTCAGCATATTGAAACTCACTTGTATTTGACCACTGATTTGAGGGAGACGCCGTGATCACTTACCTCGATACACTTCAGCTCAGTGCGCAGCTTTTCAATTATCTTATTGAGTTTGACGTCGGCAATAATCGACTCTCCATCATTCGATAGCAGGGAGTTGACCTTTTTCAACAAGGCCTCTTTCGTAATGTGCTTCGGCGCCTCTACGTCCTTTAAAGAGATCAAAACAGCCGCATGGTGGTTATCAAGAGTCTCTGTCGCGAGTTCCTTCACAGCTTTAGCACCGCCGAACAACGTTGCGATTGCAAACAGTCCGATCGCAACCGGATCTGATACGTCGCTTAGCGAATACACCTCTCCGCTAAGAGTCACAGAGGTCAATGAGAGAGAAGGAATGTTCAAAAGACGTTTAAGATTGATTCTGGTAACTTTCGCCTCAGATAGGTCATCCGAGGTAACCGACAGCATCGCCTTATATGCCATCCCATCGACGGGTTGAGTTGAACGAGGCGACCATTTGAATTCCTCCGTCCAAATGCCCTGAGCCTTCAACCAATCGATAATCTCCGTTTCCAAGCCCAGTTCATTGGAGACAGCACTGTTCCTGACTGAAGGCTGCGATGGCATGCCTGCTCCGCCATCCAAAGTGAGCGCATCCCCGTCCCACTTCGCCAGTGCAAACTCATTAAGCAGGTTAGGTAGCTCTGTAGGCTCAGTAACTACGCGATAGTGCCATAGCCCCCAACTTCCATCCTCATTTACGGCGTTCACCCAACGTTCAGCCGCTTTCACCTTGAGATCTGCGTCGTCCCCATACTGACCTTTTATCTCCAAAATGAGATTTAGTCCTATATCAAGGTGAGCGATGAAATCAGGAATGTAGCGAGATGGTACGCCGTGCTTACGGTATGGAACATAGAAGCCCAAGTGTTCGTTCTTTACCCATTTAACGACACCAGGATGAACATCCAGCGCAAAGCCAGCGCTTTGCTCCCACTTCTTAGTATCAGCAACCATGGCATTTAAATGGCTTTTGTTAACCGAATAGACAGACTTCGTCGTGTGATAATCAACGAATTTAGTACTACCTCGGCCAGACGCCCCCTTTGGAATGCGAGGTAACTCCGGGCTATCTACCAAGCCACCAGAGCCCTTTCGCACAGCCTCAAACAAATTGTCCACGGCTTGTTGTTGGTATTTGCCCACAAGCAGCACATCGCACGGTTCTGCACTGCCCTTACAGTTGATTTTCTCGTGTAGGAACCGCTTAGCGGCGAATGCTACCTTCGGAAACAGGACGTGTACTGGCACGGTTTCAGCCTGAGAATCGCCCTGCTCGGCCTGCCAGCGCTTGCAAACCTGCTGCGCCAATCTGAAAGCAACCTGCTGATTTCTGAATTGCTTTCGCCAAGTAGACAAGTTCAACACAGGCCTCTGCCCTGGCCCGTATTTCGCCAGGCTACCTTCCGGCGATGTCATTGAGTTCATCTCGACCTGATCCGGCACTTCTTTGGGATCGATCGTAAGTTGAGGAATTTGATCCCAGCTTACGTGGACCTCGAATGTCTGCGGGCTGTAATAGCCCTCCACCAGCGGAAATTCGATCTCGTAATATTCTTTCGCCGGATCGCTAAAGACGTGATTCGGCTCTTTTGGAGGTTTTGGATCTTTTGACTCGGACACCTTGAAAGGAACCAGTTCAAATGGAACACCGAAAACCTTAGCGGTCTCTTCCTCGAACTGGTCAGTTTCTTCATTCAGCGCGTAGCTTCGGCGACGGAGAGCACGGCCAATCACCTGCTCACAAAGCAGCTGCGATCCGAAGGGCCGCAGCCCGACAATGTGGGTAACAGTATTGGCATCCCAGCCTTCAGCCAACATCGCGACAGACACGATGCAGCGAATATTTCGGCCAGGAGGAACTCGTTCATCAATCCATTTGTAGGCACCATCATTGTCGTCACTGGCGGCCTTCTCATTGTTCTTTCGAACAAGTTCCGACCACTCTTCCGGCACCTTACCTCCAGGCCAAGTCTTCTTACCAATGGTGTCTAAGATAAACCGTAACCGGCGGGTTTCATCTTTAGTCCCACCCTCTTCAAGATCCTCCACCACTTTCGAATCAACACGAACAGTGACTTCCTCGCCCTTCTGATTCCTGAACCAGTCTGGAGCCTGACCGTAATTACCATCATTGTCAGCCAGCCAATTAAAAACCTCAGCGGCCACTTTGGTATCTCTACAAACAACAATGAAAACGGGAGGAACAGGGTGTAAATCTTCCTTGCTGTCTTCTTGCCACTGTTGAAAGCGCTTGTGCCAATCCTGGGCAAGGGTAGTAATCGGCGCTGCGGCATAAGTCATAACGATCTGAGGATTGAGCTTGGTGCCTAGCCCATCTTTCTCCGCCATCGACTCGACCCAACGCCAGACATTGAAATAGCCTGCGTCTTCTTCCCCGGTAATGTCACGGGTCGGCAATTGCGGAATTTTGACCAAGCCAGACTCGATCGCATCCAGTAATCCAAAGTCGGAGACGATCCATGGGAATGGCTTACCAACCTCATTTCCGGACCCCTGAATGTAAAAGGGCGTAGCAGACAAATCGATACAGAAGCGAATGCCTTTTTTACGGCCACCTGCCAACTTATTAATCCGGTCCAAACCCTCGATCCAGATCGTTGCTTCCTTGGCATTTTTCTTCGCCAAGGCCGCGTCATCTTCCAGGTCTAGCTCCGTATTCGAGTCGCCACGTCGATAAGCGTGGTGCGCTTCATCGTTGAAGACAAGCCAATGGGGACAACGGCCTTTACCGGAGCCAAGTTCCTGGCGCATCCTTTTGAACCAAGCCTGGTCAGATTCGAAGTACTTAACTTCGACTTCCTCGTTGGCCTTACCTGCATTCCTGACGACTTCCACCGGCTCACCAGTTTTCACAACCTTAGCGGAAGTGCCATTCACGGTATTAGTTTCTTTTTTCGCCAATCGATGCCAGTTGGCGATCATTACCTCGCCTCTACGGAGCTCTTCCATCCGGTGCGGAGGCACCAGTTGCCTTGTGCGGTAAAGGCTGTTGTCCCCCAAAGCGGGATCGAGTTCCTGCAAACGCTCCCTTATTGTCACGTTTGGGCAAACGATCAAAACAGTATCGGAGAAGCGCTCGTCCGTCGGTGAAGCTACATAGTTCAAAATTGACCAGGCGGAGAGCATCCCCATAACAGTGGTTTTGCCGGTACCCGTCGCCATTTTGCAGGCATAACGAGTAAACGCACGAAAACCAGCCTCCCTTGTAGATTCGCCGGGGTGATCAACTGGAATCTCAGGTAACCCTTTTAGGTATACCGGGTTTGCTTCAACGAGAAAGATAATTGCTTCAGCGGCTTCTATCTGCGCATAAAACAGACGTTGTTTTCGAAGAGTTCCATCACCCTGCCAGAGCTCCATTAATTCCTTACTGACGGATGAGGCCCCGTCATAGGGAATGCCCGTAAACCCGCCTGCGCGCCACTCTTTGATGCGTTGCCGGAGCCAATTCACCAACGGGATATCTTCCTGCTGGCCTACGCCCAGGTCCCCCTCCAGGCTCAACTGTTCTTTGACCTTACGATTTCGGCCACTGCTTTCGGGAACCCGATAGAAATAACTCGCGGGCCTTCGCCCTGCGGCTTTAAGCGGCTGTTTAGCCTTTTCAATCTGCCAGAAGAACTCAGGCTCTCTGAAGGGCGAGTTTATGATTGGCGATTCAATCTCATTAGAAACGATCGGGGCTGAAACGTTCGGCTGGCTCATGAGTTTGCCTCCGATGCCTCTCGCACAACCATCAGCTCGTTGCCACGCTCATCGATGACTTTGACTGCTATGCGCTGATTTTGGCCATACACAAAGGGCTCAGACACTGTTCCTGCAAGGTGATCCCAAACAGAACTGTCAAACTTGGCTTTCAGCGACTTCTGGAGGTTGTCCCAAGCAGAAGTTTTAGGAAAAAACACCTGGCGCGCTACAAAAGCCATTCCGTTATAATCGGTATCCAGCATCCAACAAGGCAAATTATCAGCAACTATAGATTCGGTTTCTAAATCTTGCGGCCGGAAAATATCTAGACCAACGAGTTCCACCTCGTGGAGCTGAACGCCATCAGCTGACTTTTCTCCGGTAGGGCGAAGTTTTAGGTCGGGCAAACCAGTTATGGAGAACACTTCAGACGATTTACTGGTTTTTAGTAAATCGGACATGACAACATCCGGCGTAACCGAAACGTAAGTACATGGCAGTTTCAATTTACCTCGATTTTCAATCAGCTCCCTCGCCTTGGCTTGGATGGCAAAGCCGAAGAAGTATAGAGCATCAAACTTAGCGAACCAGGCTTCTCTCGCAGCTTCTAAAACTATTGCAGAGTCGATCGCGCCGTCCTGTGGACCAAACATTACAGCGATTCGCCGCTCCTCACCATTCTGCTCCGTAGCTTCTGCGTGCAAATGCTCATATTCGGTGCCGAGGGGTCGCACCCGGTCAAACTCGAGCGATTTGTTACCAGGCAACCGGAGCGTTTTGCTTTGTCTAAGCACTTCAATCATGCGGTCCAGATATTTACGGGGGTCATCATATTTGGCTGAGGTTTCTTTGATTCCGAGGCGATCCTCCTCTAAAGAACCCGCTGCCTGAACTGTCGCTTCAACAGTAAACGGACCACATACCCGCGTTATCCCTTTGTTTTTCTCTGGTTTGTCGACCAGAGTGATAGTTTGCGGTTCCTCCTGATTTGCGATCGACTTCAATGTGACACGCGGCACTAGACCGCCAATCTCCTCGCCCTTGCGATTCTGTTTTCTCTTGTACAAGAACCCAGCTTCTGGGCCTCCACTTGGTTCTTTAAGTTCAAACCAAGGAAAGGTCGCGGTAAGCAACCTTTGTCGAGCTAAAGCCAAAGGAACTCTTGACGTGTCACAGGTAATCCACCGGCGCCCCCATTTTTCCGCACAAAATGCCGTTGTGCCTGAACCGCAGGTTGGATCAAAAACCAAATCACCAGGGTCGGTGACCATCTGCATGCATCTTTCGATGACAGTTTGAGTCGTCTGAACCACATATGAACGGCTACCGAATTCTATTGTGTCACTCCACTGATTGATAAGAGAGGTGTAACCAAAATCACGCAGGTATAATTTGTAATAAATTTTTGATCCTAAGACGAATAATCGCCCTGCATCCTCTAGGTTTTCAACGCCTTGTGGAGTTGTTCGCCAACTTTTCCCTCTCTTTGTCTCGAATACCGTTCCCTCAAATTCAATTGGAAATATGCACGACTTTGTATAGCCAGATGACGTAAGATCCGATCTTTTGAATACCTTGTTATTAGCCGTTGTAGTCTCAAAATCTTTAATCTCCTCCTGGCTTAAGCGTCGATATCCACCACTATCCGTATCCGCAAAAGTAAACTCACTGCTGCCACCAACCTTTTTTGGAACCCAAAGGTTGTTATACTTCATTTTATCTTTATCTTTTGCATACCAGCATATGTAGTCACATACCGACTCAATTTTGCCAGACTCCAGCGGCATCATTGTTTTATAGTTGATCATTGCAACGAAATTATCTGGCCCAAATATTTCGTCTAATAGATTTCTAACACGGTGAACATTCTCGTCTGATATTTGAACAAAAATGCTGCCCGATTCAGTTAGCATTTCACGCGCCAAGTAAAACCGATCTCGCAAGTAAGTTAAAAAAGAATGATATCCAAGCTCCCAAGTATCTCTATAGGCCTTAACCATTTCAGGCTCTCGGGACATTTCATCATCTTTACCGTGATCAACCTTCCTCCGGCGCACAAAAGGCTGAAAATTCGACCCAAACTTAACTCCATAAGGTGGATCCATGTAGACCATCTGAACTTGCCCACCGAGCCCTTCATATTCTAGGAGTGAGTTCATAACTTGGAGGGAGTCACCCAACACCAGACGGTTTGTCCATGGACCTTTGTGTTCATATGCATCGAGCTTATCCGTGACATCGAGCTCAGGGTCACCGAACAAATCTAATGTGCTGCCAGCCGATTTATAGCTTTCTAGTGTCTCAAGAATTGCTTGTGTGGAATGCCGCTCATGCACGAATAAGGGAATCGTCGGCACGTTGATTTGCTGTCTTTCTGCCTTTCCCGTCCAATTAAGAAAAGGCTTGGTAAGGCTGCGCAGGCGAGCAATACATTCCGCCAGAGAGTGAAATTTCTCACCGGTGCCCAGCGATACCTGAGGTTCGGAAAATACGGTCTGCTCACCTTTGTCGGCAGCCTTTTCTACCAGGCTCAGTAACCATTCCGCCATATCACGCTCTGCATTTTCATCCCACACTAGCTCTGGAGCTAAAGATGAGTCATAGCGGTAGTTTTTCGGTGGTTTTCTGGCATCGAATTCAGGCTGAACTCCTACATCTGGACGTTGTACAGCCTCCTGCTGATGGCTGTATGTGCCCGATTGCTGTCCGTTATTGGAGTTTTGTTTTCCGTTTGCCATAAAAAACCCTATGAATCAGTGTCGGCGAGTCGTGCAGAAAAAAACAACACGCCATTAATATATTCGGCTAATGAATTAATTTAGCGTTTGCTCTGCGAAAATCGCTGGGGAAATGTTCTTTTGCGCAGAGATGACCGGCCAATAGAATGGACATCCGCGCCAACCTTGCTCAAGGTCGCCATTTTGGCGAATCAAAATAAGCATTGGATTATCGATTGCATAATGCTTTCTGATTTCGCCTTCTGTTTTGGTGGAGTCAGGAGCATCTGCATATTTGGCGTGTGACCCGACTGCAACAGTGCGGGTGAGTTTCCTGCCAGTGCGAACTAAACACCAAACCTTTCCGCCGTTGTGATTGCTACCCAGATTCGCCAGGTAATTCAAAGCTGATTTTGTTGCTTCCCAATCAAAATCATACCCCTCCTCCGTCTCCATCTTCAGAGTCGGCTGGATTTGACTGAGTAGACCAATCGCTTGTTCTTTCGTGATTAAGAATGGCTCATCAAAGCTATCTGTTGGAGCAAGTGCTCGTAATTTTTCATCAACATTTTCCGTAACAGGTCGCAAATAGCTCTTGTACTCCGTTTGAAAACCGACCGGCAACAGGCGTTTGAAGGGCTTTAATGTTGTCGTCTTGGAGAGTGCAATCTTGTTCGGGCTACAGGGGACCACCGCGCCATTAGCTGCTTTCTCGATAAAGACAACAGGCTGCTCCGCATCTTTCTCAATCGCATCCCGTAGCGCAATATCGCTTTCATGCATTCGTTGCATGGCTTTATGGATGGTAGGTTCTGTGTAGAAACGGGTCACGGTCAGGTCCGCTACTGGTCGGAAGCCAAACATGCGGGAGTGCTGCAGTACCGTGTCCTGCTGGAACAAATTGGGCCTCCGTCCATAGTAAAACCCAATGAGATTAGCGATTGTGACACCGCGGTCGAGAATCTGCCCGCCAATAAAGATATTGAGCGGGGTCCTTAATCGAAGTTGGCCAGTCTCATCTAGCAACTCCTCTACTTGTCTTTCAGAGTTAACTCTGGAAATCATAACCCAGTCATCTGCCAATGCCTTTCTGACTGAGTCAACAACAGCAGGCAGGCTGGGGCAATGGAAACCTTTTAACTGGATTGATGGCTGGAGCTCCTCGTAAGACGTTTCGACGAGCGCGTGAAGCACTGGGTCTTTTTTTTGTGCTGCTTCAGTGAGCTGTGTTTTGATCGCATCAACTAACTCTTCCTGCCAAGCATGAGCGGCTTTTCCAGCCTCGGTATGAATAAGAAAGCTGAACTTCTTTGCTTGTCCTTTTTTTTCTTCTTGGATCCGGCGAATGCACCCCCCAACAACAAAGTTAACAACTGCCGCTCTGAGCGCAGGAATACTATTGCTGGTTAGAACCTCTTCCAGCTTGAGGCGACGACCATCCTTTTTTCGCAAACGCAGAAGTTCCTCATAGGAAACCGGGCAATAAAGATAATCCGCCAGCTCTATTTCTTCGTGATCCTCCGAAAAGTAATAATCGCTGCCAATGTATGCCTCGTTCACAGGGACTAGCTCGGTGAAGGCAGGCCTTATCGGTTTGAATGTTTCACCTTTGATTTCAATTTTGTCAGGCTGAAGATACAGCGCATACGGTGTAGCGGTTACCTGCAAGAAAGACGTTCGCTCAGCTACCTGACGCAGCTTTTCAAGCTGCTGAGCGGTGGTATTAATATCCATTTCACCTTGGTCTCTCTTAAAACCAACGCTCGCGTAGTCGGCCTCGTCATCCACAACTAAAATGCGCTTTTCGCTCAACTGAGGATGTTTGATACTGAAGAGATCAATCAGCCTATTCAGGTTGTCTTTTTGTTTCTTAACAACCAGGACAAGCTTCTGGTTCATTTCGAAACCTGTGAGCTGGTTAGGCATTGTCATGATGTCGAAAACCTTCAATCGGTCGTCTTGGTCATGCCTTTTAAACTCGGATAGAATTCGCTCATAGGTCTGCTTAGCAAGGGCCTTCGTGCCCTTGGTGAGTACGACTGTCACATCAAAGTTGTTGTCGAACGCCAGTGCCATGATCGCGAGGAAGGTTTTTGTCTTTCCGGACTGAATCTTTCCCAACAGCATTCCGGGGCGTTCTTCACTCGTCTGAATGTCACTCAAACGGTTCACAGTCTGCTCGATACATTGCCTGTCATCAGCTGTATATCGGTCGCCCTGCTCAACGAATGATTGGTAAAACGGTCCGTCCAACTTCATACCTACTCCAATCCAAATGTAATTTTGTCTTCGGCGTGTCACACGAGCCAAGCACCGGACACCCATTGGTTATTCTCCGGGTGTAAATTCATATTACTTACAACCTTTAACCTATCGTCGGCAGCAATTTCAGCCTGCTTAAAAAGGACCTGATTTTCGCTTCGATCTGCACTCAGGATTCCGGTTGCAGCGCCTGTCTTTAGCCAGCTAGAAAAAGCATCAGGATTTGTCCGGACATCGCCATTCGGCTTTACCCAGTAGGCCGTATACTCTTGCCTCATTCGACCGCCTTGGTCGTTCTGCCAACGAAGGAGGCTTGTTAACAGGGCTCCGCGGCCAAAAGACTGGTCTTGTATGACTGCACTCAATCCCATGAATTCGTAACCTTTGGCCTTGCTGAGCAGGTATTGCATCAAGAATGAGTCAAGATCGAGCATATGGGTGTTTGGTCGGTTCATAGCCAACTCACGATCCAAGGTCACCTCATAGCGACTGCGGTCGATTCCCAACTCTTGCTGAACAGATTCAGACAAACGAATATGGAATAGCCTTCCATCATGTGTTGTTTCGACAACCTCCACACCCAGCATCTGAAACATGCCGATCACAAATGCGACACCGTGCTCATGATCAATGCGTAAATTGCTACCGGTTTCATTGGGATCAAAGCCTGCGGCGTGTTCAAAAAGTTCTCTCTGCTTTTCTGTGGAGGCCTTTGCACGCTCGAGAGCATCTGATATTCGTTCTTGGGTCCGTGTTATCCCTGCAACCGTTGCTTCTTCCAGGATTTGGTTTATATCCAGTAAGTCCGCCAACTCACCTAATATGTCGTCGCGGAGCTGTTCGTTGTATTCGGTACTCACCCCTGCCAGGTCATCCACCACTTGTTCAATGCGGGTATACATCAGGTTCATAACCTGCTCATCGGCAGTTTCTGGGGAGTGAAGGTTAAACACGACGACACGCTTCTTTTGGCCATAACGGTATAAACGACCGATTCTCTGCACGAGTCTCATCGGATTCCAGGGCAGATCGTAATTCACCATAATGTGGCACTTTCGTTGAAGGTTGATACCCTCGCCGCCGGCTTCCGTCGAAACCAAGAAGTTCACGTTTTCCTCAAATCGTGCAATGGCGTCTCTACGTTTGGCATGAGGCATCGAGCCGTTGATCATTTCAACGGAGCCCTCACCATAATGCTCTTCCAAAGCCTGACGAATATAGGCCTGAGTTGTTCGATACTCCGTAAAGATCAGAACTTTTTCATTCGGATTGCTCGCAAGGATTTGAGATATCACCTTATTGGAGAAACCTTTCAGTTTTCTATCGTCGTCGCGAAGGGCATCAGCTTCTGAGATTAGCTCGTCCAGAAGTTCTAGCTCACCCTCGAAAAATTCTTTAGCGTCGGTGTGTAACTGCTCCTCCCATTCACCAAAAAACCGCTGATCTCGTGACTCAATCTCTTCAGAGCTAAAGCCTTTGATCATCTCACCTTCTAATCTCGCCTTCCGATTCAATAGCGCCTGATGGATAGCCGCGACACTTGAAGCCGCCAGCTTTCGATAAACGGTCATCACAAAGCCAATCGCGTTGCCCTTGAAGCCCAGAGCAGCTCCGGCTGCATAACCTTTCCGTAAGTAATCCTGGAGATTCTTATCGAAATCTTTAGCTTCGTCAGAAACGTGAACGGGGATAGAGCTGGTCGTCTTTCCCTTGAAGAGGAAGTTACCTTCAGCATCGGTAACATCGGCTTTGTTATTCCTAAAAACCATCTCTCCAATGATTTCCGGGTTCAATGCCAGCGTGGTGATTTCTTCTTTTCGTTCAGGGTGAAGCAGCTCTAATAGAGCCTGAAACTTGTCTTGCATGCCTTGGTGAGGAGTCGCACTCAACAAAATTAAAGCGTCGGTATGGCGGCGAAGGTTCGCTGCCAGCTGGAACCTTTGTGACGCATCCAGCTTCATTCCGTATTGACGGCGACTCAGTCTATGGGCCTCATCAAAAACAACCATGTCCCATTTGCCAGCCTGCTGAACCTGCTCTAGGTTCTCAGGATTTTTTAATCGGTCGATGGAGGCAATGACGAAATCAAACATTTTCCAATGGCGAGGCTCATTGATGATAAAGTCCTCGCCGTAGATCTGGAACTCGCCCATTTTAAACTTATAGTTCAACTCTTCTTGCCACTGTTTTGTGAGACCCGCCGGGGTGACCAAAAGAACTCGTTTCAGGTGGCCTCTTTGCTTCAAGGCGGCCAAAAGCATGCCGGTTTCTATAGTCTTACCAAGACCTACATCGTCAGCGATCAACCAGTTTAAATGGCCGGACGCGAGAATGTGGTGTACCAAATGAATCTGGTGCGGGAGTGGATCTATCTCCAAATGAGACAGTGATCCCGTGTTCTCATTCCACATCTCCAGCGCATGCGCCAAGGACTTCAGCCGGAACCGTTCCGCACTGTCCTCTGGCCCGGTGTCACCGAGAATGAAGCGGTGTCGTGCACCCTTTATCTGGCGCAGATTCTCATAGGGCAACCAAACTTGCCGCCCCAACTGGAAGAAATCCACCAACGCCTGATCTCGACCGCCAATGGTTCGCACTCTCTGAATTACACCTTCACCAAGTGAAGTCCTAACGCGAGAGTATGGAAGATCTTGAACTTCCATCTGCGGTTTTAAGCCGCTCCTGAGACAGCCTAAGGATTCAGTGGAAACTTGCCCAGATCTTTGCCACTTCACAGTGACGATGATGTCATCTCCCCGATCCACTGAGTCGACGACACGCCCTACAACGTCTTCGCCAGCGCGAGAGACTTTCTTAACCCAGCAGTTTTTGACAGGCAATAGACGATTAGCGGCTTTACTCACTTGCTTTCCTTTTCTTCGTCAAATGCTTCCTTCGGAAGGATTTTGAATTTATTATCAGTTCCAGGCATCTCAAACCCGCTGTCTGCACCGAGCTCCCTTAGTTCCGATCTCATTTCCGATATCGCGTTCATTAGCTCTGGATTGTCTGCTCCCCACTCCGCCTCGAACGGCGAGCTAAACAGAACGCCAATATCTCCAGGAAGAGTTCTTTTAGTCGCGACAACCCGATACCGCAAATACTTGAGAAACGCTTTGAAATGCCGCCTTAATCGGTCATTGGAGTACCACTCGTCATAAATATGATCGATAAAAGCTTCTATCTCTGTGCCGTCAGGAATCGACGGAAAACAACGAACCAGTCTTAAGGCATCTGCCCAGCTAAAATTCTTGTAAACGGCCTCGGCCTGCATGAACGGCGCGCTGGATTTCATTCTGAAACTAGTCCAAAGGTGTTCATTGTTAAACCAGATCGAACGAATCTGACGGGCCAGCATGATCTCTTCGGGCACTGCCCCCCTTTCAATTTGATCCTCAATCGCGATGCGCGCAGCGCCCCACCCACTTTCCATAAAGGTGATCTCAAGCAACGGTAAGTACTCCCGATCCCAACCAACCCTGTTCAGAACTTCAACGGCCGCCTGGCGGGCACGTTGAGCGCGGGTAAGCGCTGTTTCAGCCAGATCTTCGTCTTCATTCTCGCGACTGGCATCTTCCTCAAAATCATCGAGATCCTCCCAACCAAAATCTTCCGAGAGGAAATCTTCATCCTGTGGTGCGTTATCGATCAAATCAATCTCAGGGTCGATTTCGTCTAAGTCGTCATCAAAGTTTTCGTCCTCGTCTACGTCAACGACTTCAAGGTTATCGCTCTCTATCTCTGGGAGACCAAGTTCTTCGTCGCTCTCGTTTGGATCACCAACATAAGAAATACTCATTTGCTCAGCTTCGGGCTGGTCAATCTTTTCCGGCAGATGACGGTAGGCTTCAGGCTCGGGTGCGCTAGAAGCTGTCGCGTCTGGCGTTGACTCGAATACCTCAGTCGCCCGCTCTAATTCGACATTGCCTGCCGCGATTACCTCTTCCGGCTCATATGAATCATCCAGAGGAGTTGTCTCTTCCTGATGGCTAGATAGCGGCGTAGCCTCCTTCACCTTCCTTCCGTTTTTAATGATGGTGATCTGAGGCTCAGCTTTCTCTCCGTCCTGCCCAGCCTGTCGCCTATTCAAATGCAGAGTTTTAGAGACCGAGTTTTGAGCACTCTCATCTACAGTTTCTTCAGTATCAGCTTCATCTAGGATCGAGAAGTCTTCATTCGCGGGATCATCGGCCTTTTGTTCAACATATTCTGCGTCCGCATCCGTGAAAGACTCGGAGGAATAGCCAGCGTCAAGAACGGGATTCGAATTTGATTGAGCGAGGGATCGCCGTAAATAAACCACGGCTTTGTCGGGCTGCTTGTCGAGCTGTCTCTTATACACATCTCCGAGCCCACGAGACGGACTCCTATCTC
>CAJXOQ010000022.1 GCA_913057975.1 uncultured Marinobacter sp. | reverse complement strand
CGTGGCGGCCATGGCGGGGGCCACCCACCTGGGTTCGGCCACGCCGGTCCAGATGGGGGGGCTGCCCGGCTCCGAGGAACAGAAGCCTGCAGAAGACACCGAGGATGCCAATCCCGATGAAAAGGAAAGTGCCGGAGATGAGGAATCGGCGCAGGACGCCGCCTCCGATAAACGCCGAGGCGGCACGGCCATGGAGCGCAAGGTTCTGGAAGATGCCGTCAGCTACATCCGTGGCCTGGCGGAGCGACATGGCCGCAACGCCGACTGGGCGGAGCAGGCAGTGCGCGAAGCCGTCAACCTGGGCGCCGAAGACGCGCTGGCGCAGAACGTGGTCGATGTGGTGGCTGACAACATGGACAGCCTGATGCAACAGATCGACGGGCGCACCGTGAAAATGGCCAATGGCGAGAAAACGCTGGCCACCGCGAACATTGAATTGACGCGAGCAGACCCGGACTGGCGAACCCGACTGCTATCGGTGATCACCAATCCGAATGTCGCTTACTTCCTGATGATCATCGGCTTCTACGGCATCATCTTCGAACTAGCCAACCCCGGGGCTATCTTCCCGGGGGTCATTGGCGCAATCTGCCTGATCCTCGCGCTGTTTGCCTTCCAGGTGCTATCCGTCAATTACGCGGGCCTGGCGCTGATTCTGTTGGGGCTTGCCTTCATTGTCGGCGAGGCCTTTATGCCCAGCTTCGGCATACTGGGCATAGGGGGGATTGTCGCGTTTGTGGCCGGTTCCATAATACTGATGGACGGCAGCCATCAGGAGATTTCACTGCCCACCATCGGTGGCACGGCACTGGTCGCGGCCGGCTTTATCCTCTGGACCGTCATCAAGTTCATCGGCTTGCGCCGGAAGCATCCGGTCAGCGGAAGCGAACAGATTGTCCACGAGAGAGTGACCGCACTTGATGACTTTCAGGAAGACGACGGGTATTTCAGGGGGCACGTGCGCATGAGCGGTGAACGCTGGAATGCCGCCTGTAAATCCCCAGTAGGCAGCGGTGACAAGCTAAGGGTGACTGTTTTGGAAGGTTTGACGGTGTACGTCGAAGCCGACAAGGCGGAACCCTGAAGCCGGACCGGAGAGTGTTGACAGGTTACCCGGCGATCAAGCCAACGAAGGAGGCCTTATGAACATCACAGACCTGATTCCCTATATCGCACCCACGGTGGTGCTCCTGCTGATTCTTGGGTCGGCCATCAAGATACTGCCGGAATACGAGCGTGGCGTGGTTTTCTTCCTGGGGCGCTTTCAGGGTGTCAAAGGGCCTGGCCTGATCATCGTGATCCCCGGTATCCAACAAATAACCCGCGTGGATTTGCGTGTCATTGCGTTGGATGTGCCGAGCCAGGACGTTATCTCGAAAGACAACGTGACCGTGCGGGTCAATGCCGTGCTGTATTTCCGGGTGGTCGACCCTGAGCGGGCGATTATACGCGTCGAAGATTTCGGCTCTGCCACCAGTCAACTGGCTCAGACGACGTTGCGTTCGGTACTGGGTAAGCATGATCTCGATGAAATGCTCTCAGAGCGTGACAAGCTGAATTCGGATATCCAGAGTATTATCGACGCCCAGACCGAGGAATGGGGCATCAAGGTCGCAAACGTTGAGATCAAGCACGTGGACCTGAACGAGTCGATGATTCGTGCCATTGCCCGCCAGGCGGAGGCAGAACGGGAGCGGCGTGCCAAGGTAATTCACGCGGAGGGTGAATTGCAGGCCTCGAAGAAGCTGGTTGAAGCGGCCGAAGTTATGTCCGCCAACTCAGGAGCGATGCAACTGCGTTATATGCAAACCCTGGCGGATATGAGCACCAACAACAGTTCCACCATTGTGTTCCCGCTGCCGATGGAAATGATGTCTGCCTTTATGAGCAACACGCCCTCACCACAGAAGCCGAAGAGCGATAACGACGAATCCTGATGGGTTTTATCAGGCGCCCACAAAAAAGGCCGGGACGAATCCCGGCCTTTTCTCTACGTAACAGCCTTACTTCTGGCTGGCACGTTCGAGCATACGCTTGGCGCGCTCGTTGGCTTCGTTAGCAGCCTTCTGGGCAGCTTTGGCAGCAGCCAGTGCTTCGTCAGCGGTGCGCTGAGCGGAGCGTGCAGCGCTGGAAGCGCTGTTAGCGGTGTTCAGTGCATTATCGGCGGTTTGCTCGGCGGAAGAAGCGGTTGCATTCGCTTCGTCGAGAGCGCCCTGGTCAGTTGTCGCACAACCTGCGGTCAGTGCGGTGGCCAGTGCAAACCCTGCGATCGTCAGTTTACGCATTGTATATCCCCTTATTGGTCGTTTTATTTCCTGCGTTCCAGAAGTCGTTGTTGCAGACATTCTGTCAAAACGGGGCCGTTAGCGATTGGCCAACGACATCGTCAAACAGTGTAAATCAGTCTGGACAGAAATGTTAACTAAGGATACGTAAAAGTTCCTAGGTTATGACAACAACTTAATATTGCAGAAAGTCTATACGTATGAAGCGGGGACTGGATCAGTGTCAGGGTACGATCCTTATTGGTGTGCCATCGGCTACCAATTGCCAGATTTCGTCCATTTCCTCGTTACTGACGGCGATGCAGCCATCGGTCCAGTCCAGTCCCAGGAAAGCGAATGCCATATCACCAGCCTCGTTCGGCAAACCATGAATCATGATGCTGCCGCCGGGATCGAGCCCCCAGGCCGAAGCCTGCTCTCTGTCTTCAGCATTGGGATAGGAGATATGGATGGATTTGTAGAAATCGCTGTTGGAGTTACGCCAATCCAGCACGTATTTACCTTCGGGCGTACGCTTATCGCCCTGATAGAGCTTGTGGCCGGAGGGGTTGTCGCCCAGCCCGATACGGTAGCTGCGCACCACCTGATCGCCCGACAACAGGTAAAGCCTGCGCTCTTCCTTACGAACCAGAACCTCGCTGACTTCCGGCGTTTCATCCATGGCGCCCATCGGCAGCTCCGATGCCGATAGCGGGGATAGGGGGGCCAGCAACAACGAGAAAACAAAGGCCAGAAAGCAGGCAGCTGCAACTGAGGACCGGCCGGTGCTGGAGAGTGAAGTAGGCATTATCGATAACATAACGAGTCAATGATTAATCTTTGTACACTTTATAGCACAGGACTTTTGTGAATCGAACCAGGGTTTTGAGTGTTTTTGTTAAAGATTTTTATTGGTTGTCCATTTTCAGGCCAACTTTCGTCACCCGATCGGCCTCGGTTGCCCTCGCAACCAGGGTAACAGGGCCCAGCACCACCTTATCGCCCACCACGGGATGCCCTTTGGTGCGACGCGCAAAACATTCGGCCAGGGAAAGCTCTGGGGGCAACTGATCAAACTCGATGCCGTAGACCTGCTCTACATCCCCCAGCAGGGCATCGCCATTGAGCACGAAATCGCCAAAGAAGGCACGCTCGGCGAGGTATTTGGGGGCATGGCGACCACTGAGCGCTTTGCCCAGCTCTGAAAGCATCGCCGGCGTTGCAAACATCGCCAATACATCGCCGCTGGCTACTTCCATATCCGGGCTCGGCTGATAACACGTTCGTTCACGGAACACGCCAGCAATGGCGGTGTTGTCCGGCAACCGGAGCTGACCCAGGGGTCTGGGTGACTCCCAGGCGCCGCCCCGCAGCGGAAACAGCATCAGTTCATGATCTCCGGCGGCCGGGACATCCAGAGGCAGGCGGCGGTAGGGATCTTCACCGGTGGGGACTTCCAGTCGCAGTTTCCTGGCCAGAGGGGCCATGGTGGTACCCTGAACCACCAGCGACACCAGTACGATGAAGAAGGCGACATGGAAGATAAGCTGGGCCTCCGGCAGCCCGGCGATGATCGGGAATAATGCCAGCACAATGGGCACGGCGCCTCGCAAACCAACCCAACTGATAAAGCCCAGTTCGCGTCGATTAAAACCGAAAGGCCAGAGCGTCGCCAACACCGTTAGCGGCCGGATCAGGAAGATCAGAGCCAGAGCCAGAACCAGGCCGCCTCCTGCGAGGGGCAATAGTTCCGAAGGCGTTACCAGCAACCCCAGCATCAGGAACAGGCATAGCTGGGCCAGCCAGGCCAGGCCATCGTGAACCTGGAGAATCATTGGCATCATCCGCACCGGACGATTACCAACAACCACGCCGGCCAGATAGATCGCCAGGAAGCCGCTGCCCCCTAGCGCGTTGGTGCCGGAGAACACCATGATGCCAGCTGCCACCACCAGCAAAGGGTACAGCGATGGGGTCAGCCGAACCCGGTTGGCCAGTTCCACTACGATGAAGCCGCCGGCGACGCCCACCGCACCGCCAATGCCGAACTGCTTCACCAGCATCAGCAGCGCCATCCAGCCTTCAGATGTTCCGCCTGCGTCAATCATGGTGACCAGCATCAGGGTCAGGAAAATCGCCATCGGGTCGTTACTGCCGGACTCGATTTCCAGGGTTGCACTGACCCGTTCGTTCAAATGAAGGCCACGCCCCTGAAGCAACGAAAACACCGCTGCTGCGTCGGTGGAGGAGATAATGGCGCCGATGAGCAGCGCGGTCAGCCAGTGCATGTCGAACACCCACCAGGCCACCAGGCCGGCCCCGGAGGCGGTCAGGAAGACACCAATGGAGGCGAGTACCAATGCCGGGCGGAGACCGACACGAAACGTTTCCGCCCGGGTGCGCATGCCGCCATCCAGCAGGATCACCCCGAGCGCCAGGTTGGCAATCAGGAACGCCAGCTCGAAGTCGTCGAACAGGATGCCACCAGGACCGTCTTCCCCCATGATCATGCCGACCACGAGAAAAATCAGCAGTACCGGCATGCCCAGCCTGCTGGACAGCGGGCTGAGCATGATGCTGATGACCAGCATCAGAGCACCGATCAGAGTAACTAGCGGATCCATTCCTGCTCCGGATTGGGTTTATGTCTCGATGATAGCAGGGTCACGAGCCGATCAGTGTAGTTTCAGGCGTGGGTGCATGGCCCGGCTTATCCGGTCCATCAACCAGATGATTCCGGTTCTTATGACGCCGTGCAGCGCGACCTGGTGCATACGGTAGAGCGACAGGTAAAACAGGCGGGCCACTTTGCCCTCTATGTACATGCTACGTCCGGAAAGGTTACCCATCAGGTTTCCCACCGTGGTATAGCGACTGAAGTTTATCAGCGAACCGTGGTCCTTATAGACAAAGGGGATCGCATCACCGCCCTCCAGGCGGTTACACAGGGTTTTGAATAACACATCCGCCTGTTGATGCGCAGACTGCGCTCGTGGCGGTACCGGCCGGTCAGACTTGGGCTGAGGGCATTCAGCGCAGTCGCCGAAGGCGAAAACATCAGGGGCTGTCGTGGCCTCGAGGGTCTGCTTTACCTTGATCTGGTTGCCGCCGTTGGTTTCCACGCCCTCGAGTGAGGAGAGGAAGGCGGGCGCCTTGATACCAGCTGCCCAGATGGTCATCTGAGAACCGATTTCCGTACCGTCTTTCAGCACCACAATGCCGTCACGCACTTCGTTGACCGGCTGGCCAGTCATGACCTTGACGCTCTGGTGTTCCAGTTCCCGCGTTGCCGCTTCGGAAAGCCGTGCAGGAAGTGCCGGAAGGATGCGGTCAGCCGCTTCGACGACAGTGATGGATACATCTTCCGGTCGCAGGTGATTCATGCCGTAGATCGGCAGTTCCCGCGAGGCCAGGCGCAGCTCCGCAGCCAGTTCAACGCCGGTGGCACCTGCGCCAATGATCGTGATGGGCAGTTCATGGCCATTACCGGACCGGGCATCGTGGTTCTTGCGTAAAAAGGCGTTGAGCATCAGGTTGTGGAAGCGTCGGGCCTGGTTCAGGCTGTCCAGAAACAGGCAGTGCTCCTGGGCACCGGGGGTTCCAAAATCATTGGCGGTGCTGCCCACGGCGATCACCAGGGTGTCGTAGCCAATACGACGCTCCGGCACGACTTCGTTGCCGTCATCGTCTTGAAACGGGGCAATGATGACTTCCCGGGAGCCGCGATCCAGTCCGTTCATGCGTCCGAGCTGGAATTCGTAATGGTGCTTGCGAGCGTGGGCCCGGTAGTTGATCTCGTTAGCGCTGGCATCCAGAGAGCCAGAGGCTACTTCGTGTAGCAGGGGTTTCCAGACATGAGTCAGGCCAGCGTCTATGAGGGTAATGCGGGCTTTGTGCTTCTTTCCAAGTTTGTTACCAAGACGGGTGACGAGCTCAAGGCCGCCCGCGCCGCCGCCTACGACGACGATGTGATGCAGATTATCCATGACAAGGGGTTCCTAAAGTGAAGATAGCCAAGAACTCTCGTTAAGAACCCTTGGCTGTCCTCACTGAGGAAGAAAACGACACAGGCAGGTAATGCTAACGCACTGTTGTGGCAGGGACAATTCGCCGTTAGTACCTATACGCCGGGTAAGCCCAGCGCCGGTGGTGTGCTAGTGTCGGGCACGATAGTGGTCAAGCATGGCTGCCATGTCTTCGGCGAGCTCAGCGACCTGTTCCGGCCGGATCTCCCGTTGCGCAAAAGACCGGAGGCCAATGATCTGTGCCTGGAGCAATCTTGCCAGTCGGGCGCAGTGGGTTCCCTGTGCCAGTTCGCCCTGGGTTTTCGCCTGCTCCAAAAGTTCAGTCAGGGTCTGCTCGATGGCGTTCAGGATCGAGTTCGCCTGGTTTGCAATGGCGGTATTGGTGTTACTGGCTTCCAGCAGGGTTTTGACGACCATGCAGGCGCGGGATGGCGATTCGCCACCAGGACTAGCCTGTCGTGCGATGCAACGCAGGTGCTCCTGCAGCCCGTCCAGCACTGACGAATTTCCAGCCAGGTGCTCACGTAGTTCCAGTCCGCTTCTTTGAGCATAGGCAGCCAGCGCTTCTCCGAACAGGCCATCCTTGCTTCCAAAGGTTGCATAGATGCTGCCCGGGCGCATGTCCAGAGCCTGCTCAATCTGCTTCATGGAAGCACCGGCATAGCCCCGCTCCCAAAACAGGTTCATTGCTTTGTCCAGCGCAATTTGTCGGTCATAACGAGCGTTTCTGGCCATGGGTACCTGCCAACGACTGGTGATTTAATTCTTGGTAATGATAACTTGAGTGAGCGCTCAAAAACAGTTACGGTGATGTTGAAGTTGAATGAACGCTCAATATTAACCGAGAGGAGAGTGTTATGACGGATTTCACCATTCACGATGTCGAATCGGCGCCTGAAAAATCGAAACCACTTCTGGAAAATTCGATCAAAGGTTTTGGCATGATTCCCGGCCTGCACGGAATCATGGCTGAGGCACCCGGCACTCTGGAGGCGTACCAGACCTTGCACCAGTTGGTACTGGACAGCAGTTTCGACAACGAAGAAACCACGGTAGTCTGGCAGACCATCAACGTAGAAAATGCCTGTCATTACTGTGTGCCGGCACACACCGGGATCGCCAAAATGATGGAAGTGTCTGACGACATCATCAACGCGTTGCGGGATGAAACGCCTTTGCCCAGCGAAAAGCTTGAGGCCTTGAGGACGTTCACGCTGGCGGTCATGCACAAGAAAGGCAACGTCGGCAAGGAAGACCTGGACGCGTTTTATGGTGCTGGCTATAAGCACCGTCAGGTACTGGAAGTGATCCTGGTTCTGTCCCAGAAAGTCATGAGCAACTACATCAACCACATCGCGGAAACGCCGGTTGATGAGCCGTTCCAGAAGTTTGCCTGGGAAAAGAAGAAGTAACGAAATCTGTGCTTGATGCTACGGGTGCGGCTCAGCCCGCATCTGTAGCCAGTATCTGTGCCTGCCGCTGGCGTTTTCTGTCCAGTACCTTGTCCACGCATTGGCTCTCGTCTTTCAGAATCACCACGCACTCCAGGCACTGGATGCATTCGTTGTAGTCAATCCGGCCATCTTTTTGGATCGCATTGATACCGCAACTGTTTTTGCAGTGTTGGCAGGGCTTGCCGCAAAGTTCCACCCGGTCCAGCCAACTGAACAGACGCAGTTTGCCAAGAACCGCCAGTCCGGCCCCCAGCGGACATAGGTAGCGACAGTAGAATTTGTGGATGAACATTCCCACCACCAGCAGGCCAACGGCATAGGCCACGAACGGCCAATAGCGGACGAAGAACAGAGTTATGCCGGTTTTGAACGGTTCCACTTCCACCAGCTTCTCTGCCAGCTCCAGTGAATAGAAAGCCGTTCCCACCAGCACCAAAAGTATCGGGTATTTCAGTAGAATCAGCCGACGATGCCATGTCTCAGGCACCTTCACCTGGCGGAACTTCAATTTATCACCCAGCCAGGCAGCCATCTCCTGCAGTGCACCAAAGGGACATAGCCAGCCACAGAACAGCCCGCGGCCCCAGACAAACAGACTGATGAAGGTGTAGGTCCACAGAATAAACAACACCGGGTCCAGCAGGAACACGTTCAGGGAGAAGCCATCCCAGATTGCCAGGAACAGGGTATAAATATTCACCACGGACAACTGGCCCTGAGCATAGAAGCCAATGAAAAACAGGGTAAAGAACAGGAAGCCCCAGCGGAAGCGGTGCACCAGTTTCGGATATCGGCTCAGGGTGCGTTGGCGGGCAAAAAACACCGTCAGAACCGTCAGGCTCAGGACCAATATGGAAATCGTTAGCCAGCGTTCCTGCCAAAGCCCGATCCATACAGGCTGACGACTGTCTTCTGGCCTTGGAGCAACCTCGACGGTTTCGAACAGGTCTTCGGCAAAAACCACTGGAATGTCGAGCTCCGTACGGTCAGCTACAAGGTGGTTTTTTCGAAGTGTAACGCTCAGCTTCAAGGTGGATTTGGCTCCGGGATTGAACCCTGCGTTGCCGCCGACCCGGAACAGGGTTGCCTTGGCCATATCTGGCATGCCGTTGGCGTTGAGGTGGATGTTCTGGTCGAATACGTTGATGTCACGAGTGTCCAGCGACAGGTTGTTTTGCTGCAGCCCCAGGCGTTCGGGAGAGCTCCCGGGCGTAAAGTCATCGGGCAGGTGCGGGTAGAGGCCGCGGGACATGACGGCCAGTATCTGGGCGTCCGGTCCCGTTCTTTCTATCAGCCGCTCGAAGCCCTCATCACCCAGCAGATTGCGGCCGACCATCGGCGCGTTGATGTAGCCGAAAAACAGCTCGGTGAATGGCTCGCCGGGGCCTGGTTGCGGTGCATCGGGATAATCCACCAGGGGAGAGCCCAGTTTTTCTTCAATCGCCGCTGGATTGATCCGCCAATGGCCGATGTACCCCCGATCAACCAGTTGTGCCCAGGACAGTGGCTGATAGAGATCGGTTTTCGCCCGGGTAGCAGGTGCCTGGGTAAACCCCTCCAGTTTTTTCCGCGCCACCTTGAGAGCTGACGAGAGAACGGTGTCGTTAATAATCAGTACCGACACGGTGGCTTTGCTCACTCCATCGAAATGCACCACGTTGCCATCCGGGTTTTTGCCGCTACGAGAGCCCGACGTATCGATAATGATCTGTTCGGTGAGTGAGCGGCCCTCGTACTGATCAATGAACTCGAACAGAGGCTCCTCGCCCAGCCCATGGAGAAAAACCGGTTCGTGATGGTTGAGAATACGAAGGCTGGTAAAGCGGCCGCGACTGTCGAGCCCGATCAGCATATTGACAGGCTTCCCGGCAAAGCCCTGGAGCGGGCTAATATCGCGGGATTCGTAGGCGTAGCCTATCAGCTCCTGAAGCTGATACACCGGATACACCGGGTAGTCCGGCAACCGATCACGAATGTCCGTGGCCTTGGGGAACAGTTCCTGGATTAACGCATGCTTTTCATCATCCAGAGTGCCATACGTCGCCAGAGGGAAACAGGCTAGGACCAACAGCAGCAACAGCCGCAGGGGCATGGTGTCTCTCCATCGATTTATTGTTGTTGGTCAGATCCATGCTAGAGATTTGCCATGCGGGCACAATGCGACCTCCGGGCCGGGCAGGTGCTACTTTGTGAGGAGAAGTCGGGGATGAGGAGAAACGCGGATGTCGCTCAGTTCAGGCGAATCACCCGCCCCATCAAACGCCGCCAGTCGATGGGCAGCCGGTTCTCCAGATCCACCAGGGTGGGGTCTTTGGTATGCAGGGCGTCAAAGGGACGTTTGCTGGCGAAGATCACCGTGTTGTTGGTTTTACTCTTGAACAGCAGGAGGACTGCAAACCCTGCGCGAAGCTGGTGGAACAACGGGCCATTGATGTCCGGTGTGCGGTGGTAGTTGATGGCAAGCCAGCCGCTATCGCCGAGTACCCGGCTGCATTGTCTGATAAACTGCCGCTGAGCCTGGGCCGGGCTCATGCGGTCGGAGTTGTACATGTCGGCCAGGATGAGGTCGCTGCTACCGTCCGGCGCTTTGCCGAGAGCGTCCCTGGCATCGCCGATGGTCATCGTCAGGTTGGCGGAATGCGGCAGGTTGAAGTATTCGCGGGCCACCTCCAGCACCCGGGGCCGCAGTTCCACCGCGTGTACCTGGCAGTCAGGCAGGAGGTGCAACAGCGCACTGGCCATCACGCCGCCGCCGAGGCCAAGAACCGTGGCGTGTGCGGGCTGCGCAAAGGCAACAGGCAACAGCATGGCGCGGCTGTACTCATGAACGGGAAGATGGGGCTTGCGGCGATCTATCTTGCTTTGCTCAAACACCGAATCAAAGGTCATCACCCGATGTTTGCGATAGTCGACCACGAGAATGCCACCGAGTGCGTCCCGGGTGTAATGGATAATCTCGCCCTTCACGGTGGCGTCCCTTGTCTGATCGCTGCGCCGTTATTCTGGGCATTTATCCGCCGCTTCTCAAGCCACGCATCAGGGTCGGAGGCTGCGGACTCATGACTATGGATGCCTTCAACGCCCTGGCCTGCCCGCTGGACGGTGAGCCCCTGAGCCAGGCCGATACCTGCTGGCGTTGCCCGGCCGGCCACAGTTTTGATGTTGCCCGCCAGGGCTATCTGCACCTGCTGCCGGTCCAGAACAAGCGCTCGCTCGATCCGGGTGATAGCAAGGACATGGTGGCGGCGCGCCGGCGCTTTCTGAATGCGGGTTTCTATCAGCCCATTGCAGAGGCCGTCGGCCAAGCGGTGACGACCAGCACCGCCAATACCAAACCACTGGCCTGCCTGGACGCTGGGTGTGGTGAAGGCTATTACCTCCGACAACTGGCAGCATCGAACATGGACATGGCCCTCGCGCTGGTGGGGGTGGATATCTCCAAGTGGGCGACCCTGGCTGCGGCGAAGCAGGATAAGCGCCCCCGTTGGCTGGTCGGCAGTAACGCCAACCTGCCGGTGTTGAGCGGCACCCTGGGTTGCGTACTCTGCCTGTTCGGCTTTCCCGTCTACAGTGAGTTTGCCCGTGTGCTCAAACCCGGCGGCATATTGATCCAGGCCGACGCTGGTCCTGACCATCTGCGGGAACTGCGGGAGATTATCTATCCGTCGCTCAAACCGGAAAAACCGTCGGCCATCGACGCGCCGGACGGATTTTCGAGTCTGGGCACGGAGACACTTCGCTATTCACTGACCCTGAAAAGCCAGGACGCTATTGCCGACCTGCTGGCGATGACGCCGCATTTTTACCGGGCGCCGGCGGAGGGGCGGGCTCGTGCCGAGACACTTGAAACCTTGACGGTGACGATGGAAGTCACGCTGAGGCGTTTTGTTCGTGATTCTGCCGCTACGACGACAACGCCCCGATAGCCTCGTTCGCTTCCATGGTCCGGGCCAGATCCTCTGCCGATTGCCCATCCTCATCTTTAAGCAACTTGTCCGCCCCCGCTTCAAGTAAACGCTCAATCATACCCACCCGATTGAACATGGCGGCTACCATCAGCGGTGTTTTGGCGCCTGCCGGACGATGATCGACGTCGGCACCGGAGGCCAGCAGCAGGTCTACAATGTCGGTATTGCCCTGATACACCGCGCTGGCCAGTGGTGTTTGTAGCTGGTCGTTGGCCAGGTTGGGGTCGGCACCCTGCTCCAGCAGCAATCGCGCGGTGTCTTTGTGGTCGTTGCTGCAGGCGAGCATCAGCAGGCTGTCTCCGGTGTTGGTGCGGATGTCCACGGGAACGCCGGCGTTGAGCATCACGCTGAGGGGGCCGGCACCGCCATTCCGGGCCAGTTCGAACAACCCCTGGGCGAAAGCAATGGCGTCTTCGTCCTGCTGGTTGTCGGGATTCTGGGGCCTGGTTGGCTTGTCGTGGCTCATGGTTTTCCTCTGGTTTCATAGCGAATCTTGGACAACCGTAACACGCCAGAAGCCAGCCAAGAATTGGACTTGGGTACGGTATGGATCTGGACAGACCCACAACGCCACTGTTAAAACCGTGCTATCAGGTAAGCAAAACCATCAAGGGTACAGGAGAGCAGGACTGTGAAAATCAAGGTTCGAGGTATTGAAGAAGGCCAACCGGTGCCGGAAAAATTCGCATTCGGCGTCTACAGTGAACAGGACCATATGAGCTTTGGGCCCAACCGCAACCCGGAACTGGTCTGGGAGGATGCGCCTGAGGGCACCAAGAGTTTCGTGGTGATGATGTTTGACCCGGACGTGCCCAGCGTGGCGGACGACGTCAATCAGGAAGGCAAGACTGTGTCGAAGGACATTCCGCGGGTGGATTTCTTCCACTGGCTGCTGGTGGACGTGCCGGCCTCCGTGTCACGTATTCCTGAGGGCGAGGACAGCGACGGGGTGATCCCCAAGGGCAAGGAGCCCGGCCCGGGGCCGATCGGGATCCGGGGTGTGAACAACTACACGCAGTTCCTGGCTGGCAATCCCGACATGGCGGGAACCTATGCCGGTCATGACGGTCCTTGTCCACCGTGGAACGATGAAATCCTCCATCATTACCATTACGAGGTGCATGCTCTGGATGTTGAAACGCTGGGGCTGGATGGTGAGTTTGATGGTGCCGCAGTTCGTGAAGCGATGGCGGGTCACGTTCTGGCCAGCGCCCGGGTGACTGGGACCTACACGCTGAACCCGGATCTACGTCAGGACTGAGCCCACCCCTGTCAGTCGGCCCCGGAGAGCAACTGTTCAAAGGTCGTGATGGTTCCGGGGCTGTCCGGCTCATAGCCGGGAAGGTGTTCGATTCGATCGATAAAGGCCTGCGAGCGCATCAGCTCAATCAGGTGCGACAGGTTGTCCTGCCCCAGCCGCTCTTCATGGCAGAGCAGCAGGTAGTGCTCGCTGGTCATTTCCACGAAATCAAGGTTGAACTGGCTGGCCGCTGCTTCCACGCCGAAGCCTACATCCGCCATTCCCGACGCGACAAAGGCAGCGACGGCTGTGTGAGTGAACTCGTGCTGAGGCGAGCGGTTGATGCTTTCTTCGGTAAGTCCCGCCTGCCGGAGCAGAAGGCTGAACAGAATGCGGGTGCCGGAATGGCGGTCACGGCCGATAAATCGGAGCCCGGAAGCGGCCAGTTCCGACAGGTTATGGATCTTCACCGGGGCGTCTTTGCGCATCATCAGGCCTTCGCGCCGGGTGACAAAACGAATCAGCCGGAATCGTTTGCCGGCCAACTGGTGCTGGTAATGGGCCATGATTTCCCGGGCCCGTTCCGGGCAGGTGGGAAAGTGAAAGCTTGCCAGGTCGCATTCGCCGCGATTGAGGGCGGTCAGTGCCTCTTCGGGGTTGCGGTATTGGAGATTGACTTCAACGCGGTCTGAGAACTCCGGGAGCAGGGCCACGGCATACCCATGGCTGGCGTGAAGACGAAGGACCGGGTGCTCACCGGCCAGCAGTTGCTGGATCTGGTCGTTAAATTCGGATGCCATGCTGTCGATCTGAGGCCCGAGCCGGGCTTTGACCCGCTGATCTGCCCACAGCAATTTCTCGCCCAGGGCGGACAGCTCGGTGCCGTGCCCCTTGCGCATGATCACCAGTGGCATTCCGAAAACATCGGAGCTGCGATTGAGCAGGTTCCAGGCGTGGCGGTAAGACACGCCGGCCGCTTCTGCCGCTGCGGTCAGCTTGCCGCTGTCGCGGATCGATTCGAGCAGGCGGAATAATACCGGCTCGAACAGCTCACCGTTATCGGTTCGGAAGACCCAGGCAGGGGAAATAGACAGCCTTTTCTTATGCATTCCTATTCATATTCCGTCGGCGAGGGTGGAGTGGTAGCGTATGTCTATCACTGTTCGGGTACTGTAACAGAACAAAAAATAATAGGAACAAGTATGCATATGTCAGAGGTGAATCAGCAACCACTCGACGCCATGGCCTACGCCAGCGACTGGACACCTGACATGGTCCGGGACGAAGTAGGCGCCCTGAAGCACAAGCCTGGTGCCCTGCTCCCCATCCTGCATGCCGTCCAGAACCGGATCGGTTACATTCCCGAGGGCGCCGTGGCCATCATCGCCGAGGCGATGCAGCAGACCCGTGCCGAAGTCCATGGTGTGATCAGTTTCTATCACCATTTCCGCACCCATCCGGTGGGCAGCAAGGTGATTCACGTGTGTCGCGCCGAGGCCTGTCAGGCCATGGGTGGACGTATGCTTGAAGCGCACATCAAGGCCCGCCTGGGCGTGGAGTATCACGGCACCTCAGCCGACAATGAGTTTACCCTCGAGCCCGTCTACTGCCTGGGCAATTGCGCCTGTGCCCCCTCCATCCGCGTGAATGATGATATCCACGGTCGGATGACGCCGCAGAAGTTTGATCGCCTGGCGGACAAACTCACCACGTCCGCGCTGGACATCCGGTAATCACGGAGCATTGATGATGGCAATCAAAATATACGTGCCCAGTGATACCACTGCTCTGTCCATGGGGGCGGACGACGTGGCGAGGCGAATAGAACACCATGCCGGAGTTCAGGGTGTGGCTATTGAATTGGTCCGCAACGGTTCCCGTGGACTGTTCTGGCTTGAACCGATGGTGGAAGTCGAGACGGCCAGCGGCCGGATCGGCTATGGCCCGGTGGAACCGGATGACGTTCACGAGCTTGTCGAGGCCGGGCTATTCGATGGTGCGTCTGGCCACCCTCTGTTCCTTGGCCCAGTGGCCGATATTCCCTACCTGAAACGCCAGCAACGCCTGACCTTTTCCCGTATTGGCATCACCGATCCACTGTCGATTGCCGATTACCGGGGCCATGGCGGCTTTGAAGGTCTGGAAACGGCGCTCAGCCTGGAGCCCCAGGGTATTGTCGACGAGGTCAAAGCCTCCGGTTTGCGTGGTCGTGGTGGCGCAGCCTTTCCCACCGGTATCAAGTGGCAGACCGTACACGATGAGCCCTGGCAGCAGCAGAAGTACATCGTCTGCAACGCCGATGAGGGCGATTCCGGCACCTTCGCAGACCGGCTCGCCATGGAATGCGACCCCTACATGCTGATCGAAGGCATGACCATTGCCGGGCTGGCGGTGGGGGCGACCCAGGGATTCATCTATCTGCGCTCGGAATACCCGGTGGCGCACCGCATTCTGAATGAAGCGATCCGCCGTGCCGAAGCCGAAGGCTATCTGGGCCAGGATGTCCGGGGCAGCGGTCGTGCCTTCGATCTGGAAGTGCGGCTGGCGGCGGGCGCCTACATTTGCGGCGAGGAAACCTCCCTGCTGGAAAGTCTGGAAGGCAAGCGTGGCCTGGTTCGGGCAAAGCCGCCCCTGCCCGCCATCAAGGGGTTGTTCGGCCAACCCACCGTGGTCAACAACGTACTGTCGTTTGCCGCTGTGCCGTTCATTCTGGCTCAGGGTGGCCAGGCTTATGCGGCCTACGGTATGGGTAAGTCACGGGGCACCCTGCCGATCCAGCTGGCGGGCAACATCCGTCAGGGCGGCCTGATCGAGTTGGCCTTTGGCGTCAGTTTGCGGGAGATCCTCGAAGATTTCGGTGGCGGCACCTTCTCGGGCCGCCCCATGAAAGCGGTCCAGGTGGGCGGCCCGCTGATGGCGTATATGCCGGAAAGTCAGTGGAACACGCCCATGGATTACGAGGCCTTTGGCCAGCTTGGCGCGGGTATCGGCCATGGCGGCGTGGTGGTGTTTGACGACACCGTGGACATGGGAGAACAGGCCCGGTTCGCCATGGAGTTCTGCACCGTGGAGTCCTGCGGCAAATGCACGCCCTGCCGGATTGGATCGGTACGTGGTGTGGAAGTGATTGACCGGATACGCGCCGGTGAGAACCGTGAGGCCAATCTGGTTCTGCTGGAAGAGCTGTGCGAGACCATGGTCGACGGCTCCCTGTGTGCAATGGGGGGCATGACCCCGTTCCCGGTACAGAGCGTGATGACACATTTTCCGGACGACCTGACGGCCTGACCGACGCGAGTGGAGGCAATAACAATGTTGCAATATTTTGATCCGGACACTTTTAACCGAGGTGCAGGTAGTCGAGGTACCGGCGGCCTGAACCCCGATATCGACTATGGTACGCCGCCCAGCACCTCCGAAACCCTGGTCAGCCTGTCCATTGACGGCACCGAGATCGCAGTGCCCGAAGGCACTTCGGTGCTACGGGCAGCCACTCTGGCGGGTATCAACATCCCCAAGTTGTGCGCATCGGACAACCTCGAAGCCTTCGGTTCCTGTCGCCTGTGCACGGTGGAGATTGAGGGCCGCCGCGGCTATCCGGCCTCCTGCACCACGCCGGTGTCCGAGGGCATGGCCGTCACCACTCAGAATGGCAAGCTGGCCAAGCTCCGCCGCAACGTCATGGAGCTGTACATTTCCGATCACCCGCTGGACTGCCTGACCTGCCCGGCCAACGGCGATTGCGAGTTGCAGGACGTGGCCGGTGCCGTGGGCCTGCGGGAAGTCCGCTATGGCTTCGAGGGCGAGAACCACCTCGACGCTGAGGTGGACGATTCCAACCCCTACTTCAGCTTCGACCCCAGCAAATGTATCGTCTGCTCCCGTTGCGTGCGTGCCTGCGAGGAGGTGCAGGGCACCTTTGCCCTGACCATTGACGGCCGCGGCTTCGACTCCAAGGTATCCGCGGGTCAGAACGATCCGTTCATGGATTCCGAGTGCGTGTCCTGCGGTGCCTGTGTGCAGGCCTGCCCCACCTCCACATTGATGGAAAAGAGCGTGATCGACGCCGGCCAGCCCGAGCACAGTGTGGTTACCACCTGCGCATACTGCGGCGTGGGCTGCTCGTTCAAGGCGGAAATGAAAGGCGACCAGCTGGTGCGCATGGTTCCCTACAAGGGCGGCGATGCCAACCACGGTCACTCCTGCGTGAAAGGCCGCTTTGCCTTCGGTTACGCCACCCACAAGGACCGCATCACCGAACCGATGATTCGGGACTCCATCAACGATCCCTGGAAAGTGGTGTCCTGGGAGGAGGCGATTGAATTTTCCGCGAAGAAACTCAAGGACACCCAGGCCAGATATGGCCGGGAAAGCATCGGTGGTATCACCTCCTCACGCTGCACCAACGAGGAAACCTATCTGGTGCAGAAGCTGATCCGCGCCGCGTTCGGCAACAACAACACCGATACCTGTGCGCGGGTCTGTCATTCACCCACCGGCTTCGGTCTGAAGACCACCATGGGCGAGTCCGCCGGTACTCAGACCTTTGACTCGGTGATGAAGGCTGACACCATGATCGTAATCGGTGCCAACCCCACCGACGCCCACCCGGTGTTCGCCTCCCAGATGCGCAAGCGGCTGCGCGAGGGTGCGAAGCTGATTGTGATTGATCCACGCCGCATCGACCTGCTGAAAACACCTCACGGCACCGAAGGCATTCACCTGCCGCTACGCCCGGGCACCAACGTGGCGATGATCAATTCCCTGGCCCATGTGATTGTGACCGAGGGCCTGGAAGACAAAGCGTTCATCGAAAGCCGGTGTGAGCCCAAGCAATACAAACAATGGCGGGAATTCATTGCCGAGGAGCGACACTCTCCGGAAGCCCTTGAGGCGGTCACGGGGGTGTCTGCTGACCTGGTACGCCAGGCCGCGCGGGCCTATGGCGAAGCGGGTAATGGCGCCATCTATTACGGCCTCGGGGTCACCGAGCACAGCCAGGGCTCGACCATGGTGATGGGCATTGCCAACCTGGCCATGGCCACCGGTAACATCGGCCGTGAAGGCGTTGGCGTGAATCCGCTACGAGGCCAGAACAACGTTCAGGGTTCCTGCGACATGGGCTCCTTCCCCCACGAACTGCCGGGTTATCAGCATGTGGGCGACCCGGCCGTTCGAGCCAGGTTCCAGGAGGCCTGGAATGTGGCTATCGACGACGAGCCGGGCCTGCGAATTCCCAACATGTTTGATGCCGCCATCGCCGGCAGCTTCAAGGCCATGTATGTGCAGGGCGAGGACATCGCCCAGTCCGATCCCAATACCCAGCATGTGGAGGCGGCACTCAGTTCGCTGGATTGCCTGATCGTGCAGGACATCTTCCTGAACGAAACCGCCAAGTACGCCCATGTGCTGCTGCCGGGTTCCACGTTCCTGGAAAAGAACGGCACCTTCACCAACGCCGAGCGCCGCATTAATCGGGTGCGTAAGGTGATGGCGCCGGTGGCGGGCCTGGAAGACTGGGAAGTCACCATGGCGTTGTCGAACGCGCTGGGCTATCCGATGCATTATCGCCATCCGTCCGAAATCATGGACGAGATTGCCCGGCTGACGCCGACGTTCACCGGTGTCAGTTACGACAAGCTGGATGGACTGGGCAGCATCCAGTGGCCCTGTAACGACGAGCATCCCGACGGCACGCCCACCATGCACACCCTCGATTTCCCGATCGGCAAGGGCAAGTTTGCGGTCACCGAGTATGTTGCCAGCGAGGAAAAAACCAATCGCAAGTTCCCGCTGTTGCTGACCACCGGTCGCATCCTGAGCCAGTACAATGTCGGTGCCCAGACCCGACGTACCGAGAACAGCCAGTGGCATCAGGAGGATGTACTGGAAGTTCATCCCAGCGATGCCGAACTCCGGGGCATTCGCGAGGGCGACTGGCTGGGCATCACCAGCCGTGTGGGCCAGACGGTCCTGCGGGCAAGAATCAGTGATCGCATGTTGCCGGGGGTGGTGTACACCACCTTCCACCACCCGGGCAGTGGTGCCAATGTGATCACCACCGACAGCTCTGACTGGGCCACCAACTGCCCGGAATACAAGGTGACCGCCGTGCAGGTAGAGAAGGTTTCGCAGCCGTCGGAATGGCAGCGCCACTTCGAGCGGTTTGACCAGCGCCAACAAGGCCTATTGGAACCGTCGGCCAGCCATGTGGAGCAACCCGATGCCACGGTACTCAAATAACCCGGAGCTGGCAGTCATGCCAGTGATGGGGCCGGACCCTGAGAAGGGTGCGTCAGCGTCCTGTGACCTGCCGGTGGAGGTTCATGGCGGTATTGAGGGCGCCCCCGGCCAGGATAGTGTTGCCGAAGAGGTGCCGGTGGCGATGGTTTATAACGGCATATCCCATGCGGTAATGATGGCATCACCTTGTGATCTTGAGGATTTTGCACTGGGTTTCAGCCTGACTGAAGGCATTATCGACAGCCCCGGGCAGTTGTTTGACCTGAATGTACATGCCGTCGACGAGGGCATCGCTATCGAGATGCGCATCGCCGGCGACTGTTTTGCCCGTTTGCGCCAACGGCGACGGAATATGACCGGACGAACCGGCTGCGGGCTATGCGGCACCGAATCCCTGGCCCATGCGGTCCGGGCGATCCCCCGCGTGCCGCTTCGCCCGATACCGGGTGATGAAGACGTGCAGCACGCTCTGAGCAACCTCCGGCACTACCAGCCCCTGCAGGAACAGACCGGTGCCACTCACGGTGCAGCCTGGTGCGATAACCAGGGCCGCATCGAGCTGGTTCGGGAAGATGTCGGCCGTCATAACGCACTCGATAAACTGATTGGCGCACGAATACACAAGGATGGCGAGTCGGCCTTTGACGATGGCTTTGCACTGGTTTCCAGTCGAGCCAGCTTCGAGATGGTGCAGAAAAGTGCCAGTGTTGGTATCGGTTGCCTGGTGGCTGTCTCTGCGGCCACGGCACTGGCGGTCCGGGAAGCGCGAAAGGCCGGCATGACTCTGATCGGTTTCGCCCGCCCCGGGCGGCATGTCATCTACAATCGGGGCGACAGTGGCCAATCTTCCGAGGAACGCGAGCATGAGTGACCAGCAGTTGCGGAACCTGATCAAGATGATCAACCAGATCAGTGATAACAACCTCCATCATGGCGATAAGGGCGAGGCGGCGGAGGTGGTCGCCACCCACATCAGGAAGTTCTGGGCCCGGAGTATGAAACAGCAGATCAGCGATTATGCAACGTCGGACGGGGCAGAGTTGAATGCCGTTTCCCGGCTGGCCGTCGAGCGCCTCTCGTCGTAAAAAGTGATGGTTTTGATTTAGACAATGAGAATTGTTAGCATTTGCACCTCGTTAACATGAGGTAATGTCTGTCATCCTGAAGGGGGCGGACAAAATGCATTAACCATTCGAGATTTGTCTATGAAAACTCCGGAGTCACGTCCCCTGCTGCTGGCCCTGGCCATAGCGGCTGTTCACGGCCCTGCGCTGGCGCAACCTTCCTCCAATACCCAGTCCGGCGACAACGCCAAAGCGTTACCGGACCTGGTTATCACGGCCACCCGCAACAAAAGTACAGCGGGACAGACTCCGCAGAAGACAACCATCATTACCCGCGAGCAGATCGAGCAACAGCAGGCGATTTCCAACGACCCTGGCCAGGTGCTGAGCAACCTGATTCCTTCCTACTCTCCGGGCCGCCAGAAACTGTCCAATGCCGGTGAAACCTTCCGGGGCCGTTCGCCCCTGTTCCTGGTGGACGGTGTGCCGCAGAGCAACCCACTGCGAGACAGCGCGCGGGACAGCTACACCATCGATCTGGATATGGTCGAGCGTATTGAAGTGATCCACGGTGCCAGTGCCGAGCACGGCCTGGGTGCGACGGGTGGCATCATCAACTTTGTGACCCGCAGGCCCGAGAGCGGCGAGGTTTCCCAGTCTGTATCGGCCAGCGTGACCAGTGACGATGATGTGGATTCCGATGGTCTGGGTTACAAGGTGGGCTACCGGATCAGCGGTCAGCAGGGCCGCTGGGACTATCTTCTGGGCGGGAACATCCAGGAGCGCGGTGTGTTCTACGACGGTGAGGATCGTCTGATCGGCGTGGCCTATCCCGGTGAACTTCAGAATACCGAAAGCTATGACGTATTGGCCAAGCTGGGTTACTGGCTGGATGACGACCAGAACGTGGAGTTTTTCATCAACCGCTTCCAACTGGAAGGCAAAGGCGGTTACGTACCGGTACCCGGCGACCGGGACAACGGAGTACCCACAACAGCACGTCCAGGCATCATTGATGGTGAACCGGGAGAGAACGAAGTCACCACCGCTCGTCTTTCCTACTCGCACGGCGATTGGCTGGGCAACCAGGTGGATACCCAGCTATACAGCCAGACCTTCCGGGCCCGATTTGCGACCACACCGTTCTTTCCCTACGTGGACGCCAATGGCAACGATCAGCTCGACCAGACCCGCAACGAATCCGACAAGGTGGGCGCCAAGTTCACCCTCACCCGCGATGGCCTGCTGAACGATTACCTGACCCTGACAACGGGGCTGGATGTTCTTCAGGATGAAACCCGCCAGATGCTGGTGGAAACCGGGCGTACCTACGTACCCAAATCGCAGTTCCGTAACTACGCAGCCTTCCTGCAGGGCGATGTTGCGGTCACCAACCGTTTGACCCTGCACACCGGTGTCCGCTATGAACATGCGGAGCTTAAGGTCGACACCTACAACACCATCGACCGTAGCAATGTCACCCAGGATAACGTCACCGTCCAGGGTGGCAATCCGGATTTCAACGAAACCCTGTTCAATGCAGGTGTTGTCTATCAGGCGACGGACCAGTTGCAGCTGTTTGCCAACTATTCCGAGGGCTTCGGTATGCCGGATGTTGGCCGTGTACTGCGGGGAATCAGCGACCCGGGGCAGGACGTTGATAATCTGTTGGTTCTGGAGCCGATCATCACCGATAACCGTGAGATTGGTGGCCGTTTCGACTGGGACCGCTATCACTTTGAGGTGAGTTACTACGAGTCGGATTCCGACTTCGGTGAGCGCCTGACGGAAGTGAACGGCACCTGGGTCGGCAACCGGGAAAAAACCGAGATCCAGGGTGTGGAAGTTACCGCCGATGCGGACCTGAACGACGCGCATAACCTGGCGTTTTCCTACACCTATGCCGACGGTGAGTCCGACACCGACGGTGATGGCGAAGTAGACACTGAGTTGAGCGGCATCAATATTGCGCCGGAAACCCTGAAACTGAGCTGGTCAGCTGCCTGGACGAAGATGCTGTCGAGCCACCTTCAGTTCACCCAGTTCCTGGACCGGGACATCGAAGGGGATGACCTGGACTTCGACGGATACGGGTTGGTGGATGGCTCTGTGGCCTACCGGACCCGTGCCGGGAAGTTCTCCCTGGGCATCGAGAACCTGCTGGATAAGGACTACTTCACGTACTACTCCCAGTCTGCCCGGGTGAGTGACGAGTACTATTTCCAGGGCCGTGGCCGCACCGTCACCCTTGGTTATCAGCTCGACTTCTGAGCAGTCGGCATCCCGAAGCCCGGGGCCTCAGTGCTCCGGGCTTATACTGTCACCCCAGTTCCCGCCTGAGTCGGTACAGCAGGTACACGAAGAAGGGCGCGCCGATGCCTGCAACAAAAATACCTGCCGGTAGATCCCGAGGTATGAACGCTACCCGACCCACCCAGTCCGCATAGAGAAGAATCAATGCGCCGATCAGTGCCGCGATGGGCAACAGCCCCGTGTGACCACTGTTGACCAATCGTCGCGCCATGTGTGGCGCAATCAGGCCGATGAACCCGACCGCACCGGCATAGGCCACGGCTGAGCCAGCCAGCGCCACTGCCAGCACCAGGAACAGCAAACGATGGCCCTGTAGGGCGCTACCCAGGCCCAGCGCCATATCTTCCCCCATGGATTGTGCATCGAGGTGTCTGAGCTTGATCAGCGCCAGGGGCCAGCACACCATCAGCCAGGTTGCCAGGGCGGTGACGTCGTGCCACTGCGAGGCGTAGAGGCTGCCAGTGAGCCAGATATAGGCATTCATGGCGGTGGCATCGGGGCTCAGGACCAACAGCAGAGTGGTCACAGCAGTCAGCCCGGCTGCCAGCCCGACGCCCACCAGCACCAGCCTGGCGGGGCTGATCCCCCTCTGCCAGGCCAGGGCCGTAATGCCCAGGGCCACGACAAAGGCGCCCCCCATGGCGACGGGTGCCAGTAGCAGCGAGGTTCCGGTGACACCTCCGAGCCAGAGAAACAGCACCGCAGCGGCTGACGCTCCACTGGTGATGCCAATGACGTCCGGTGACGCCAGCGGGTTTCTCACCAGACCTTGCAGGATGAGGCCGGCTGAGCCCAGAGCAGCGCCCACCAGTATGGCCATGAGTATTCTGGGCAGGCGAATTTCCAGAATAATCAGTGCCAGCTCTGACTGATCCGGGGCGACCAGTGTGGCGAGTACGTCTGTAACCGAGGTGGGATGGCTGCCGGATGTAAGCGCGAGAACACTGCTGGCAGCCAGTAACACTGCGAGCACACCGGTGACCACCAGAACTCTGGTATTGAGTTTGATCGACCAGTGGTCATTGCGAGAGCGAAGTATCAGGGTTCGGCTCATGATACTTTCCTCACGTGTCGGGCGAGATGGAGGAACAGCGGTGTGCCCAGCAGCGCTGTCATGACTCCCACGGGAATCTCCTGGGGTGGTATCACCAGCCTGGCGAGGGTGTCGGCAGCCAGCAGCAGCGTGGCGCCAATAATGGCCGACAGGGGCAGCAACCAGCGATGATCCGTGCCAAAGAGGCCGCGGGCCATGTGTGGCACGATCAGGCCGACAAAGCCGATCAGCCCCGCCATGGCCACCGAAGTGCCTGCCAGGACAATCACCACCAGACCGATCAACAATCGCACCTGCCCTACTCTGAGCCCCAGGCCGCGGATGACCTCATCGTCCAGCCCGAGCAGGTTCAGTTGCCGGGACAATAGCAACGCGAGGATGAGGGCGCCTCCGAACAGCGGCAACAATGGCGCTATCGCATCCAGGTCGCGCCCTGAAACGGAACCCGCCAGCCAGAACAGGATGCTTTCGAAACGGTCCTGGTTGAGGATCAGCAACCCCTGGGCAAAGGAGACAAACAGCGCTGTCACCGCGACGCCGGCGAGCACCGTGCGCACGGGCGAAACACCGCGCCCGGCTTCCTGCCCCAGGAAGTACACCAACACGGCGGCCGTGGCGGCGCCGATAAAGGCCGCCCACACCAGTTGCGACGGCGAGGTCAGCGAAAACAGCGTGGCACCGACAACCACGAAAAACATGGCGCCGGCGTTGATGCCGAGAATGCCGGGTGACGCCAGCGGGTTGCGGGTCAGCGTCTGCATCAGCGCCCCGGCAATGGCCAGGCCGGCACCCACGACCACGGAGGTCACGGTGCGCGAAAAGCGTTCCGAGTGAATGACCAGATGCTCGAGGGAGCCGGGGTCGTAGTCCGTCAGGCTGTTGATCAGCATCGCCAGCGATACAGGAATGTGACCGAATATCAGGCTTGATACCGTAGCGGCCAGCAGCAGGCCCAGGCAGATTATGGTTCCCAGCGTTTTTGCCGGTGGGGTGGTCAGCATCGTGGGCACCCCTGATGTTCAGGTTTGTGGAGGTCGTAGTGCTGGTAGAGTTCGTCCAGCATCCGATTGGCGGCAATAATGCCAGCGCCCATATTCCAGGTGACCGGGTCCACCTGATAGACGTCGTTTTGCCGCACGGCCTTCAGGTTTTTCCAAAGGGGGTGGCTGGACCAGGTGTTGAACGTGCGCTGAACGGCGGGATCGTCCTCCATGAAGATGAAGACGGCCTCGGCGTCCATGGCCGGGATGCTTTCCTGGCTGGTGAGTTTTATGCCCCAGCTTTCCTGGCGATGGGAGGCTGGGGCAGTGAAGCCAAGCTCGTCCAGCACGGAGCGGGCGAAGCCGCCGTAGTAGATGCGGGCATGGTCGGCCCGAAAACTCAGGATTGCCACCTCCTGGGGCCACTGTTCACCCAGCTTTTGACGGATTCGGGTTCTGAAATCCGCAACCCGTTCCTGCCAGCGCGTCAGCAATTCCTCACCGCGAGCCGTGCGGCCGGTGGCCTTTGCCATCATCGTAAGCAGTGCCTTGAAGTTGTAGACATCGCCCGGTATGACCGTGGGTGCGATCCGCTCCAGCAGAGGGTAGACGGTGCGATGCCGGTTCCTGGCTCCGACAATCAGGTCCGGCGACAGCCAGGCGATGCGCTCTAGGTCAGGCTGGGTTTCAAGTCCCAGATAGGTCACGCCCTGAAGGTCTTCACGCAGATACTGATACATCGGCTTTTCGGTCCAGGATTCCACCACGCCTATGGGTTTGATCCCCAGCGCCACAGCGGTATCGGTGGCGCCCTGATACAGGGATACCACGCGATCAGGCCGGCCCGCGATGGTTGCTTCACCAAGGGCATGCTCCACGGTGGTTACCGGGGTAGTTGTGATGGCAGCGATCGCTGCGGGGAATTGAAAGAGGCAGGTAACGATCAGCAGGAAGCTGGCGTAGCGGTGCATGGTACATCCGGTTGTTTGGCGAACAGCAACCAGGGGCCGATTTGATGAGGCTGAGTTGGCTGAGTTGGCTGCGTTGATAGTGCCTGGTTGATGGCGCCGATTTGATAATGAGAATGGGAGATAATATCATCTGACTTCACTCGAAAGCGACGCCAATATGCCCCTGAATCGACATTCCCCATCCCCGGACTACGATCGCCAGCCACGACTGCGGGGTGACTCAGTGTGCGCGGGATACGACGGCCGGCAGGTGCTGACGAACGTGGATTTCACGGTGCGCGAGGGCAGTGTCACCGTTCTGTTGGGACCGAATGGCTCGGGCAAATCCACCCTGCTCAAAACCCTGGCCCGAACGCTGGCCCCCAGCGCTGGCAAGGTGCTTCTTGACGGCAACGATATCCATCGTCAGCCCACCCGCACCGTCGCGCAACAGCTCGGAATACTGCCACAGAGCCCCACCGCCCCGGATGGGCTGACGGTCAGGGAGTTGGTAGGGCTTGGGCGTTTCCCCTATCAGAGCCTGATGCGCCAGTGGTCCCGGCACGACGAAGCCGCCGTTGAGGAGGCCATGGCCGTGGCGGACGTTGCGACGTTTGCTGACCGGCCGGTGGATGCGCTCAGTGGCGGGCAGCGTCAGCGCTGCTGGATTGCCATGGTGCTGTCCCAGGAAACCGATCTGCTTCTGCTTGATGAACCCACCACGTTTCTGGACCTGAAGGTACAGGTGGACCTGCTGGAACTGCTGGTATCCCTGGCGCACACACAGGGGCGGACGCTGTTGGTAGTGCTCCACGACCTCAACCTGGCGGCGGCCTACGCCGACCGGCTGGTAATGATGAAGGCTGGCCGGATTCTGCACGACGGCCCACCGGAGACCGTGTTTACCGCCGACAACCTCAAGCAGGTGTTTGATCTTGATGCCCAGGTCATCCGTGAACCTTTGGCGGGCCGGCCGGTTTGTGTGCCGGTAAAACGAACCGTGGCAGAGACCGCCTCCTTCAACTCTTCGGTGGCAACGACATGAGTGCCTCCGCTCATCGATTCTGTGCTGTCGACAGTATTGAGGCCGGCGACCCTCTTGCCGGCACAGCAACTCATGCCGAGAGTAATCTGCTGATCAGTTGGCCGCGGCCGAAGTGGTCGCGAAGCCTGCGAATTGCCCGTGATATGGATGACGACCTGGCATCACGGGTCAACCGTCTTGCGGCGAGTGGACGGCGGGTGAACCTGATTCACCAGCGTGGTCGGCCGGCGCTCAGGCACCGACTTTACCTGTTGCCGGAAGGCCGCAGCTTTGACGTTGAGCGGCGTGACCTGCCGGCGTTTCTGGAGGCCCTGGAGGCCGGCGACGACCTGAGTGGGTGGGCTGGCGCAGCGATGACCGACTCCCTGGTGCTGTGTTGCACCCATGGCCGCAAGGACAAGTGCTGTGCCAAGTTTGGATATGCGACCTATCAGGAGCTCGCCCGTGCGGTCGCAGACCGGGACCTGCCGTTTGAGGTCTGGGAAAGTTCCCATCTGGGCGGATGCCGGCTTGCGGCGAGCATCATGGTGTTCCCGTCCATGCGCAAATACGGCCGCGTTGCGCCGGAACAGGTGCTGCCTTTTCTGCAGCATGAGGCAGATGGCCTTCCCTACCTGCCCTGTTATCGTGGCCAGTCGCTGCTGACGCCTGCCCAGCAGTGCGCTGAAATCTCCGCCCTGGAGTGGCTTTCAGACAGAAACATCCGTGCGGCACTGTCAGTTGGTCCGGAAGCTTCCCGTGATGACAGCAAGGAGGTTGTGGTGCAAGTGGACTGGGCGTCGAATGATGATTCCGGGGCACTGACAGCCCGATGCGGCACCATGGAGGTCGTGCGCGTCGATACCTGTGCGGACCTGGACGACGGCCCTACGGCGTCGCTTTGCTGGGTGGTAAAAAACATAAGGCCGCTTTGAGCGGCCTTATGTGTGGTGTTTACCTGTCCAACGTTTACCAGTCGACCCCGTAACTGACCATCACCGATCGGCCGGGTGCGGTGGTGTACTGGGTGTCGAAATTGTAGATCTGCGAGATCACCGGGAAGTAATCCTCATTCAGCAGATTGTTGATGGCCAGGGTGATATCCCCGTTGCCGGTCCGCCAGGTGCTGGTCAGATCCAGAACCGTGAAGGACTCCACCTCGCCCTGGCCAAAACCGCTACCGCTAAAGCGGTCGCGATCACCCACGACCATGACCTGCAGGCGATTGCTCCAGCGCGCAGTAGTATCGTGTTCCACATAGCCAGTGAGCTTGAGTGGTGAAATCCGGTTGCCGGCAAGGTAGGTATCGTAACTGCCGTCATCGTCAGAATCGACTTTGCCTTCCATCCAGGTAAAGGTGCCGCCGGCACTCAGGTCGCGGGTGGGATAGGTGTTGAGCTCTGCCTCGAAACCGTAGATACGTTCAGGGCTGCGCAGCACGGGAATGGGCTCGTTGGCGTTGGCTGCCGCAAGGCTGGTTCCCAGTTCCGACTCACTGTAGAACAGCGTCAGTGCAAGATCGGCGCGATCCCAGACGGCCTCGGTGCCAACCTCGTAGTTGTCGACCACCTGTGGCTCAGGGCGGATCTGATCCAGCGATGTGCCCTGCTGGGGCTGGCGCAGGGTGCGGCCAATCTCCGGCACCGTGAAGCCCTGAGAGAAGCTGGCGGTGGCTGCCCAGACATCGTTCACCTGGTATCGGGCACCAGTATTGAAGACCGTTTCGCTGTACTCCAGCTCACCGCCTTCGACGTCTGCACCAAACACCGTGGTGTAGTCGTCCACCTCGAACCAGAATTTCTCGTAGCGGACGCCGGCATTAACGGTCCACTTCGGATTCAGCCGAAGTTCCGCCTGCAGGAACGGCGCCACACTGTTCTGGTCCATTTCAGGTACGAACGTCCGCCCGTCTTCCAGGGGCTGGGCCGTGGTTTCCATCAGGGTGTCCAGGCCCCAGAGCAACTTGGCGCCAGACATGACGTCAAACGGCGTTTCAAAGTCCAGACGGGAGCCGATGCGCTCCGATTCGGTCAGCGACTGTCCACCGCCGGGATAGAAGGTGGCGAAGTACCCGAATCGGGTCATGTAGTCGCGATAATACAGCTGCGCACCCAGTGAGGTATTGCCGAACAGTTGCTGGTCGCTGTAGGTCAGGTTCACGTTCAGGTTTTCAGTGCCCTGATCCTCGCCGCCCGGGTCGCCTTTGACGGCGCGGGTTTTCTGCTCGCCGTACACGCCCGCTTCAAGGACGTAATTGGTGTCCTGTTTGATGTCGTAGTAGCTGGTGGTCAGTTCCAGGCGCTTGTCGGCGTCCAGGTCGAAGCCGAGCTTTGCCAGCACGTCGAACTCGCGGGAGTCGGCAATGCCACCCTGGCCGTTCGGGTCCGGCGGGATGCGGTCGCCATCGGCATCGAAGACATTAGCGCGTTTTTCGTAGGAGCCTCGGAGCTGGTAGTCAAAGGCTCCTGAGCCACCGGTCACGCTCTGGGATAGCCCGAATTGTTCGCTGTCCTTGATGTGCTCGGTCGAGAAACCACCATTCAGTTCGGTGCGGTATAAGGGGGCGCCTTTTTCGTTCTTGCGGGTGATGATGTTGATGATGCCGCCGGTACCGCCAAAGCCGTACACGCCATTGGAGCCCCGGATCACTTCGATGCGCTCGATCGATGACGGGTCGATGGAGTTCAGGGAATGAAGCCCGTCGCGCAGGCTGATGGTCTGGGGGATGCCGTCAATCAGCACGAACAGGTTTCGGCCGCGCAGCGTCTGCGCCACACTGGTTAAACCGTGGGTAGAGGGCGACAGGCCTGGAACGGTTTTGGCCAGAATATCGCCCACATTGCCACCCAACGAGGACTGTTTGTCGATGGCGTCGCGGTCAACCACGGTGACCGCACCGGGGTTAACGTTGAGGGAGTCAAGACCGCGAGTGGCGGTTACTTCAAGTGTATCAAGGGATTTCGGTGCCTGATCGGTGCCTTCCTGAGCAGTTGCGGTTGTGGCGCATCCAAGCGCGAGGATCAGGGAATAGCGTAGTGAGTTGGGTTGTTTGAACATGGTTCTCGGCACCTGATAGTTGTTTTTCGTCACGATGCGGAAAGTAAACTAAATGTAATCGATTATCAATACCAGTTGCGTTGTAACAATGGCCGGCTTTTCGTGTCGGTGAAAGAGCAAAGTCGATGAACCTGTAGACCTGTGGAACCTGTAGACCTGTGGAGAGTGACGTGAACAAACCTGGACGATTGATATGCCTGATGATGTTCGCCGTCATCATGCCGGTGACCGCTGCCGCCGCTGAAGCAACGTTTGACCCGTTTCAGCGTCTGCTAACACAGTACCTGACAGAGTCGACAACGACCGAGGGTGGCCTGGTTTCTGCATTTGACTATGAGGCGGCCCTGGCCTCATCGCAGACCGACGGCCTGTTGGCGGACCAGCGTAACCGCCTTGAAGATTTCGATACCGGTACCCTCGACGGCGAGGCTGAATCCGTCGCCTTCTGGCTCAACGCCTATAATTTTTTCATGATCGACCAGATCCTGACTGAGCGGCCGGACGGAGAGCTCGTTGGCTCGGTCTGGGACTACGGCGGTCGCGTCAATCCCTTTGTGGACAGCGTGTTTGACCGGGAAAATTTCCTCATCGATGGGCAGGCATACAGTCTCAATCAGATGGAAAAAGACATCCTGCTCGGTGAGGACTATGCGGACAAAGGCTGGAAGGACGCGCGGGTCCACTTTGCGGTGAATTGTGCCTCTGTTGGCTGCCCTCCATTAAGGGATGTGGTCTACACCGCCGACAACCTGGAAGGCCTGTTGGCAGAGAACACCCGTCGTGCCTTTCAAACCGAACGTCATCTCGAGATCAAGGGCGACACTCTCCATGTCACAGAATTGTTCAAATGGTACGAGGATGATTTCGTGGAGGCTTCCGGCTCTCGAAAGGCGTTTATCGAAAAGTGGGCGGATTCAGCCCTGGCGGATCGAATTGAGGGCACTTCAGAGTTGACGTTCATTGAGTACGACTGGTCCCTTAATAAGCCGGCCAATTTTCCGACGTTCCGTTAACCGCTGTTCTCGCTAGAGGTTTCCAGTGAAGGCTGGAAGAAAAATAGGCGATTTGTTTATAAAAAAATACACTAAAAACACGCCTATGCATTACGTTCTATTGGATCCATAATGATCGTTCAAGAATTCATGGCAGAGGAGAACCGCAATGAGCCGTTTGTTGGCTATTGTTCTGGTTTTTGCAAGTTCGCTGGCCATGGCTGGTGAAAAAAAGGCAACACCCTTGGTGGACGCCCAATGGCTTGACGCCAATCTCGGCCGGGAGAATCTGGTTGTGCTGGACGTTCGTTCCGGCATTGATGACGGAGGGGATCGCAGCAGCTTTCAGCACGCCCATATCCCCGGAGCCATATACAGCAGCTACACCGGAGACGGCTGGCGTGAAAACCGGGGCGGCGTGGCCGGCCTGTTGCCGCCCGTTGCAAGCCTGGAACGCCTGATTGGCGGGCTTGGTATCGGTAATGACGATACCGTGGTGATCGTACCCGCCGGCACCGGTGCAACGGATTTTGGCAGTGCTGCCCGGGTGTACTGGACCTTCCGCGTGCTGGGCCATGATGCGGTAACCATCCTCAATGGCGGCTTTGCCGGCTGGAAAGCCGAAGGCTTTGAGACCGTCAGTGGCGAAGGCGATCAGCGCCCCGTAGCTGACTTCGATGGCTCACTCCAGCAGGCCCTGATTGCCTCCCTGGAGGAAGTTGAAGAAGCCCGCGGCACCCAGGCACAACTGGTGGATGCACGGCCATCGGATTACTTCCGCGGAGAGAACCAGTCGCCAGCGGCGAAGGCGCCGGGCACCATCCCGGGTTCAAGAAGCCTGCCACATGTTGGCTTCCTGGGTGAGCGCAAAAATGCCTGGTACCTGAACGAGGACAGCATCACCGCACGGGTAAACGAGGCTGAACTGAACCCTGCTACACGTACCATCGCCTTCTGCAATACCGGCCACTGGGCCGCAACCGACTGGTTTGTGCTGAGTGAACTGGCAGGGTTTGAAGAGGTTGCGCTGTATGACGGCTCCATGGCGGAATGGTCCCAGGATAGTAGCCGCCCATTACAGGTGGCGAAGAAAGGCCTTGGCAAGCTTCTGGACGTTTTTAACTGATCTGGCAAAAGTGATATTTCATGGCTGATACCGCTGTCCTCCAGTCCGGGCTCCAGCAGCCTGGCTGGCAGGTGGACCGATTCATTGTATCAACGGCGCTGTTGGGCCTTGCCCTCCTGGGCGGGTTGATCTGGCTGGAAACCGCCCCGTTCATGGTGGCGCTGTTTGTGATCGGTACCGTACTGGGCATGGCCCTGTACCACGGTGCCTTCGGCTTCACCGCCGGCTGGCGTAACCTGGTGGTCAAGAAGCGCGGCGCCGGCATGCGAGCCCAGCTTTTACTGTTCGGGTTGACCTCCCTGATCATGGTGCCAATGCTCCACAGCGGCCAGGCAGGGCTGGTGGGCGCTGTTGCACCGGTAGGCTTGTCCCTGGTGGTGGGTTCCTTCCTGTTCGGTATCGGTATGCAGCTCGGCGGTGGATGCGGCTCTGGCACCCTGTTCACTGTGGGCGCTGGCAACGTCCGTATGGTCGTCACACTGGTGTTCTTTATCGTCGGCACCGTACTGGGCTCCCTTCATTTGCCCTGGTGGCTGGACCAGCCCGGGTTTGATCCGGTGCCCCTGGTCAACAGCTTCGGTGTTGTCGGGGCAATGCTGGTTCAGTTTGTCGGGCTCGGGCTGATTGCCTGGTGGGTCAACCGCATTGAGCGTAAGGCCCATGGCAATGTTGAGCGCGGCGAGTTGCTCTGGAAAAGCCAGGGCCGTGGCGTGGTGAGAACCTTGCTGGGCGGCCGCTGGCCGTTCACCTGGGCCATTCTGATCCTGGCTGTTGGCAATGCCCTGACACTGGCCATAGGCGGCGCGCCCTGGAGCATCACGTTTGCGTTCAATGTCTGGGGCGCGAAAGCGTTGGAAGTCGTTGGCGTAAACATGGCCCAGTTTGAGTTCTGGACCTGGGAATATCCGGCCATGGCGCTGAAGGATTCAGTGCTCACCAACATTCCCTCGGTGATGAATTTCGGGCTTCTGCTGGGGGCCATGCTGGCCGCGGGTCTGGCCAACCGGTTTAATGAAGCTGTCTCTTATACACATCTCCGAGCCCACGAGACGGACTCCTATCTCG
>CAJXOQ010000021.1 GCA_913057975.1 uncultured Marinobacter sp. | reverse complement strand
TTTTCAAGCAGAAGACGGCATACGAGATAGGAGTCCGTCTCGTGGGCTCGAAGATGTGTATAAGAGACAGGATCGAGGATACCGCTTCCAACGCGATTCTGGCCGCGGTCCCGCTGTTCATATTTATGGGCGCCATGCTGGAAAAATCCGGCATTGCAGAGCGTCTGTTCAAGGCGGTCCATATGTGGACAGTGCGTCTGCCGGGTGGTCTGGGTGTGGGCGCCATTGTATTGGGTACCATCTTTGCTGCCTCGTCTGGTGTCGTGGGTGCCACTGAGGCGGTTATCGGGATGCTGGCCATCCCTGTGATGATGAAGCATCACTACGATAAGAGTCTGATGTCTGGTGTCATCTGCTCATCGGGTTCCCTGGGAACCGCGATTCCCCCGTCCATTACCGTTGTTGTTCTGGGCCCGGTGGCCAGTGTGTCCGTGGGTTCTCTGTTCAGCGGCCTGCTGATTCCGGGGCTGTTGATGGCGGTGCTGTTTATTGTCTATATCATCGCCATCGCCTATCTCAAACCTTCAATGGCGCCACGGATTGATGACGAGGCTGTGCATTACACCCTGGGCCAGAAGATGAAGGTTACCGTCTACGCCTTGTTGCCCACAGCCGCACTGATCTTCACTGTACTGGGTACCATTCTGATGGGGCTGGCCACACCCACCGAAGCTGCCGCCTGCGGCGCCGCTGGTGCGTTGGCACTGTCCGCGTTCTACCGCAACCTGAACCTGAAGGTGTTTTGGGATTCCTGCGGCCGGACCGTCAACATTACCGCCATGATCTTGCTGATCCTGTTGGGTGGCCACATGTTTGCCGGGGTGTTCTTTGCCGCTGGCGGTATGGCGACGGTGCAGTCGATGCTGATGGCCACTGGTCTGGAGCCCTGGGCCATCATAGGCCTGATCCTGTTGATTGCCTTCCTCGCGGGCTTCGTGCTAGACATGATGTCTGTCGTGCTGATCGTGATTCCGGTTGCCATGCCGGTAGTCCGCGCTTTGGGCTTCGACGACATCTGGTTCTGCGTGGCCTTCCTCGTGGTACTGCAGACAAGCTATCTGACACCGCCGTTGGCACCGTCGATATTCTACTTGAGGGCCATAACGCCGCCTGAGATTACTCTGAAACACATGTACCTCGGAGTGATTCCGTTCATTGTGATCCAGTTGATCGTGCTGGCTGTGGTCCTTTTCTATGAGCCGGCGGTCATGTGGTTGCCGGGCATCACCGGCGGACCGTCCTGGTAAACCATTCATTGCGGGTGCCTGGTTGCAGGCACCCCGAACGGGAACTCAAAGTATGCAAATACTCGACTCTGAAGTCGTCGCCGAAAACCTACCCTGGAATGGGCTTGTCGACCAATTGGGAAGTGCTTTCGCTGGCGGCATCGTAACACCACCTCGCCACCATCATGCTGTTGAGCGTCAGGATGGGGAGGCTACGATGCTGCTGATGCCGGCCTGGGAAGATCAGGGCAAACAGCCGGGCTATCTTGGTGTGAAGATGGTGAACGTTTTCCCCCAGAATGCGAATCGCGGCATGCCCGCGATCAGCGGCGTCTACCTGCTGAGTGACGGCGCCACGGGCCAGCCCCTGGCCTGTATCGATGGCAGTGAACTGACTCGCCGCCGCACTGCCGCGGCCTCCGCTCTGGCTGCCCGCTATCTGGCCCGTGAAGATGCCGAGACCCTGGTTGTCGTGGGCACTGGCAAGCTGGCGCCAATGTTGATTGAAGCCCATGCGTCGGTGCGGCCGATTCGCCGGGTCGTGGTGTACGGTCGCAACCTGAGCAAAGCGGAGGACCTGGCCCGGTCGTACTCGGGTTACAACAAGGGGCAGGTGGCGTTTGAGTCTGTCACCGCCACCGACAACCTGGCCTCGGTGGTTCCAGAGGCGGATATCGTCAGCGCGGCGACGCTCTCAACCCAGCCCATGATTCAGGGTGAATGGCTGAAACCCGGAACGCATCTGGATCTGGTTGGGGCATTCCGAAAGGATATGCGGGAGACCGACAGCGAATGCGTTGCTCGCTCTGATGTCTTTGTTGATTCCTATGCAGGCGCAAAAGGCGAAGCAGGGGACCTGCACTTTGCTGTGAAAGACGGCGTTTTTGCCATGGACAAGATTCAGGCGGAGTTGTCTGAACTGGCAAGTGGTACCCATGCTGGCCGCAACGGTGATGATGCCATTACCCTGTTCAAATCCGTGGGTGTTTCGCTGGAAGATCTGGCTGCGGCGATCCTGGTTTGGGAGAACTACTCGAGTTCCAGTAAACAGGGTAAAGCCTGATCACGCGGTTTGTGTCGTGCAATATGGGTGGATCTCCACCCATTACCTTCCTGGAAATGGGTGGAATGTTACCCGCTACTGCTTGATCTGCCCCGGCTTTATTTTTGAAATATCCGTAAGATCAATTAGTTGCCGTATCTGGCCTGCTAGTTGCTCTTGTTCGTTGCTGTAAGTGTCCAATCGGAACCTGCTGGGCTCCGTTCTAGCACCCAACAAACACAACGAAACGGGAGCATCCTTTATGAAAACCCAATCCGTCTTTGCCGTGGCATTTGTCTCAACGTTTGCCGCCACTAGTCCCGCCATCGCTCAGGACCGGTCTGATTGGCCGGATAACTTCACGGTCGGTACCGCAAGTCAGGGGGGAACCTACTTTGCGTATGGGTCCGGATGGGCAAACTTTGTCGCCGAGAACCTGGGCGTATCCGGTGGTGCTGAAATTACCGGTGGCCCGATGCAGAATATGGCGCTGGTTCATACTGGCGATCTGAAGTTCGGGCTGACCACCATGGGGCCGGCGCAGGAGTCCATCGACGGTAACAGCCCACTGGCGCCGGGCATGAAAATGGACAATGTGTGCGCGATGTTTCCCATGTATGAAACGCCGTTTTCCGTCACCGCACTTTCCAGTTCCGGCATTACGTCTATCTCTGATATTCCCGATGGCGCCACCATCGGATTCGGGCCGGCCGGCTCCACATCCGACACCTATTTCCCCCGCATCATGGAAACCCTGGGCGTCGATTTCGAGCGCCGTAACGGTAGCTGGTCTGACTTGGGCGGGCAGTTGCAGGATGGTCTGATTGACGTGGTGGCCTTTGCCGCCGGTATTCCTATCCCGGCCGTCAGCCAACTGGAAGTGCAGACCGATGTGACCATCATCGGCATGACGGATGAAGAGGCCAAGAAGGTGACTGCGAATTTCCCGGTCTCGGAATTCACCATTCCAGCGAGCACCTACCAGTCCCTGAATGAGCCGTCCCGCGTGGTCTCCATGTGGAACTTCGCCATGGTCAACTGCGACATGCCGGAGAGCTTTGTGTATGAAATTACCAAGCTGACCATGGAGAACAACGACAAGATGGTGTCCATCCACAAGGCCGCCAAAAACTCCGTTCCGGAAAACTACACGAAGAACAACGTCTTGTCCTGGCATCCCGGTGCAGCTCGTTGGTTCAACGAAAACGGCTACACGATCGAAGACAGCATGATCAATCAGTAACCATCGTGTGTGCTGGAGGGCTACGGTGGTGGCCCTCCTGAGCAAAGCCGGCAAACCGCCGGCCCCGTTTTCCCGTGAGCAGGGTCTATCATGACTGACAAACAACACCCCGAAGAACATCCGGTGAACGACATCGGCGATGACCACGTCCTGGCCCACGATGTCGATGAAGAGCCGGTCGAGGCCAATCGCCGCCTGTTTGAAGGCGGAATGCTGAAGTTCGTGACGTTACTGGCCATCGCCTACTCGTCGTTTCATCTTTATAGCTTGAACATTGCGCCGCTGGAAACCTGGTCTTTCCGGATTGTCCATATTGCAGGGGCGCTGGTGTTGGGTTTCATCCTGTTTGCCGGTGCCCGTTTTGTCTCCGCCGAAGAAGGTCCCGCTCGCCATCGCTGGACAACCTGGATCGGTGCCGTGGCCCTGGTGCCGGCCGTATATGCGCTGTACCAGACATTTTCATTCCACCAGATGGTCGTGGATGGTACTCAGAGAGTTCCAGTTGACCTCGAAACCTGGCATTTCGGCTGGCCGCTGTTGGCCGCCAGTGCGATCGGTATCGTGATGAGCTGGTTTCACCAGCGCGAGCGCTCCCGCTTCAGTGTGCCGGATCTGGTGCTGATTGTGTGTTCGGTGGCGGTCGCCGCCTATTTCCTGGTGGTTTATAACACCTCCATGCGCATGTCCACGGGCACCTCGTTTGCGCCGGTCGGCATTTCATTCGCGGCCATTGCCGGCACGGCACTGATCATGGAGCTGACTCGTCGGGTGGCAGGTCTGGCCCTGGTGATTATCGGGCTGGTCTTCCTGATGTATGTCTTCCTGGGGCCCTATCTGCCTGGCTTCCTGGGCTACCCGGGCCTGTCGGTCCAGCGCTTTTTCAGCCAGGTGTATACCGACGCCGGTATTCTTGGCCCAACCACCGCCGTGTCGTCGACCTATATCATCCTGTTTATCGTCTTTGCCGCCTTTCTGCAGGCGTCAAAGGTGGGCGATTATTTCGTGAATTTCGCCTTCGCCGCGGCAGGCCGCACTCGGGGTGGCCCGGCCAAGGTGTCGATTTTTGCCTCCGGCCTGATGGGTATGATCAACGGAACCAGCGCCGGTAACGTAGTCTCCACCGGCTCCCTGACCATTCCGCTGATGAAAAAGGTGGGTTACAGCAAACGGTCGGCAGGGGCCGTGGAAGCGGCAGCCTCTACCGGTGGGCAAATCATGCCACCGATTATGGGCGCGGGCGCCTTCATCATGGCTGAGATTACCGGCATTCCTTATACCGAGATTGCCATTGCGGCGATCATCCCGGCCATCCTTTACTTCGCCTCGGTCTATTTCATGGTGGACTTTGAGGCGGCGAAGACCGGCATGCGTGGCATGCGCGAGGATGAGTTGCCCAAGCTCAAGACCATGGTGAAGCAGTGCTACCTGTTTGTGCCCATTATTATTCTGATTGTGGCGCTCTTCATGGGCTACTCAGTGATCCGGGCCGGTACGCTTGCCACCGTATCTGCCGCAGTTGTCAGTTGGTTCTCGCCCAACAAAATGGGCATACGGAAGATCCTTGAGGCGCTGGAAATTGCGTCGTACATGGCCATCCAGATCATTGTGGTATGTGCGGCGGCCGGTGTGATTGTGGGCGTCATTTCCCTGACCGGTGTTGGAGCGCGGTTTTCCGTGTTGCTGCTGGACGTGGCCGAGGCCAGCCAATTGCTGGCGCTGATCTTCGCCATGTTCATCTCGATCCTGTTGGGTATGGGCATGCCAACCACAGCCGCATACGCAGTTGCCGCGTCGGTGGTCGCCCCGGGCCTGGTTCAGTTGGGCATCGAGCCGCTTACAGCACACTTCTTCGTGTTCTATTTTGCGGTGGTGTCAGCCATTACCCCGCCGGTTGCACTGGCCTCCTATGCGGCTGCCGGGATTTCGGGCGCCAATGCGATGGAGACCTCCGTGGCCTCGTTCCGAATTGGTATTGCAGCGTTCATCGTGCCATTCATGTTTTTCTACAACGGCGCCTTGCTGATGGATGCCGGCTGGTTTGATATCGCCCGCGCACTGATCACCGCTCTGTTCGGAGTGTATATGCTGTCCGGTGGTGTGCTGGGCTGGTTTGCACGGGCCTCCGCCGGTGTGATCACCCGTCTTCTGCTGATCGGTGCGGCGTTGCTGATGATCGAAGGCGGTTTATGGACAGACCTCAGCGGTATTGCTCTGGCGGTGGTTGCGTTCCTGGCGCAGCGTCAGAGCAAACTGCGCCCGGCGAGCACCTGAACGGCAGCGGCTGGAGTGCCCGGGCCAGGGCGGCCGAGTTGAAACTCGATTGCCCTGGCCCGGACAGGGCTATACTCTAGCGGCTTTCAACGGTTTTTCAGGAACCGGAGTGTATGTCCTACCGGATTATCGCGTTTCTTGTTTTTCTGGTGACTCTGGCCTTCTCATGGATGTTGGGTGGCTGGTATGGCTACCGGCAGGTTGAACAGGAGAGCGTGGAAGAGTCGTTTCGCTATCGCCAGCTTGTGGCCAATGAGCTTAACCGGTATATGCCCATCCCCGAGTTGATGGCCGAGCATCCGTTGTTGGCAGAAGCCCTGGCATCACCGGGTGACCCAGCTACACTTCTGCGGGCCAACGACCAGATGCAGCGAATGGCGACCATCGTCGGCAGTTCGGATGTCTATCTTATGGATGCCTCCGGCACCACCATTGCGGCCAACAACTATCTGCGCAGGGACAGCTTTGTGGGCCGCAACTTTGATTTCAGGCCCTATTTTCAGGACGCCATGGCGAGCGGGGATTCCGCCATCTATTTTGCCCTGGGAACCACCTCCGATGTCCGCGGGCTGTATTTCTCCCATCCGGTCCGTGATGACAGCGGCGAGATTCTGGGTGTTATCGCCATGAAAGTGCTGGTGCATGAACTGGAATCACAGTGGCGTCGCCCCGCCTCATTGAGGGATTCGGAAATGGTCGTGCTGGACGACGCTGGTATCAGTTTTTTGTCCAGCAAGAGCGAGTGGCTGTACCGGAACTTTACCGGTGACAACGCCGGTGCTCCCAGTAAGCAGTCTCGCCAGCGTTACCCTGACCGTGAGCTTTCGCCGATTGACTTCGACAGCCTGGGATCGCCCTGGGGGCTTTCCGACAGGGCAGGAACTATGCGTATCCACAACGATGGAGAAAGCCGCGAATACCTCAGGGTGCTTACACCCCTGCCACGTCTGGACTGGACGCTTCAAGTGATGGTCAGTACCCGCACCGTGCTGTGGAGTCGGCTCGGGTTTGCGGCGGTGGGCGTGGCGATCTTCGTGGTCGGCTTGCTCGCCTCGCTGTATTTGCGGGAACGCTATCGGCGGGAGGCTGAACTGGCACACAGGGGAGAGCAGCTTGAGCGCAGTGTCGCCAGCAGAACGGCGGAGCTTGAGCGTTCCAACCAGCAACTTCTGGATGAAATCCGCGAGCGGGAGAAAACCCGCGATGAGCTCCGGGAAACCCAGCATGAGTTGATCCAGGCAGCCAAGCTTGCCGTGCTTGGCCAGATGTCTGCAGGCCTGAACCATGAAATTAACCAGCCGCTCACGGCAATTCAGACCTATGCCCGCAACAGCCGTCGGTTCCTTGAGAAGGGCGCGACGGAGATGGTGGATGCCAATCTTTCAGAGATCATCACCCTGTGTGACAAAATGGCGGAGCTTACCCGTCAGTTCAAGGTGTTTGCTCGTAAATCGGAAGGGCCACCGGCACTGGTTGATTTGCGGCAATCGGTCGACGGTGCTCTAAAGATAATGGCGGCGCAGGAGAGCCGATCCGATATCTCCATTCAATGGCACCGCCCGGAACAACCGGTGCAGTGCCACGGAGACGTGATCCGGATCGAACAGGTCATGGTGAATCTGGTGGCGAACGCCATTCAGGCCGTCGAAAGCAGCGAGCGGCCGGAGATCACCATTGATGTGGAAGAAGATGACGGGCATTGGTATTGCCTTGTGCGGGATAACGGTTCCGGCCTGCCGGGCAGTACGGAGCGGATTTTCGAGCCTTTCTTTACCACCAAATCGGTGAAGCAGGGTCTGGGTCTGGGCCTTTCGATATCCCGGCAGATCGTGGACGCGCTGGGCGGGAGCCTGACGGGGCGTAACCGGAGCGACGGACCGGGCGCGGAGTTCGTATTAACACTCAGAAAGCGGGAGGCCACCGAATGACAGATGCGTCGGTAATTTTTGTGGACGATGACCCGCATATTCGCCAGGCCATCGCGCAAACCCTTACCCTGGAAGATCTTTCCGTTGCGTGTTTTGATGATGCACGGTCCGGCCTTGAGAACATCACGCAGGACTATGGGGGTGTGGTGTTATGTGACTACAACATGCCGGGAATGGATGGCCTGGAAATGCTCGACAGGATTCGCGCCATGGATGAAACCATCCCGGTGATCATCCTGACCGGGCAGGGCGACATCAGCACGGCCGTTACCGCCATGCAGCAGGGTGCCTATGATTTCATCGAAAAGCCCTTTGATCACGATGAGCTCCTGGAGCTACTTCGCCACGCACTGGAAAAGCGCCACCTGGCACTGGAAAACCGGCGGCTGAAGGCCCAGCTGAAGCATCTGGCCCGACCTGGTCCTCGAATCCTGGGGGATTCAGCCGGTATGCAGAAGGTGATGGCGACCATCGACCCGGTGCTGGATATCTCCGCCAATATCCTGTTGCACGGTGAGACCGGTTCGGGGAAGGATGCCTTGGCCCGTTATATCCACGAGAACAGTCCCCGAAGCGCCCACAACTTCGTTGCCATCAATTGCGGCGCCGTGCCCGAGAACCTGATCGAGAGTGAGCTTTTCGGCCACGAAGCGGGTGCCTTTACCGGCGCGGACAAACGCCGCATCGGAAAAATCGAGTACGCGCACAAGGGCACCCTTTTCCTGGATGAATTGGAAAGCATGCCCATGGCCCTGCAGGTCAAGCTGTTGAGGGTGCTCGAAGAACAGCGTGTGGAGCGCCTGGGCAGCAATCAGGTGCAGAACGTGGATGTCCGCATTATCGCCGCCACCAAGGCCGACCTGAAGCAGCTCAGTGACCAGGGCGAGTTCCGTGCTGACCTGTACTACCGGCTGAACGTGGTGAAGCTGGATATTCCGCCACTGCGTGAACGCAAGGACGATATTCCCGTGTTGTTTCACCATTTTGTGCTGATTGCGGCAGCCCGCTACGACCGCGAAAGCATCCCCCTGGATGCCAGCCAGGCCGCGCGCCTGATGCAGCATAGCTGGCCGGGGAATGTCCGGGAGTTAAGGAACCTGGCCGAGCGCTACGTTCTGCTGGGACCAGCGGCGTTGGACGAAAACGATTCCTCCGTCACCGCCAATGTGTCCGGGCGCCAGACTCTGTCCGAGATGATGGACGACTTTGAACGTTCAGCCGTCGTCAGTGCGCTCAATACCTGTCATGGCAGCATTAAGGACACCATGGTCCAGCTAGGCATTGCCCGCAAGACGCTGTACGACAAGATGAAGAAGTACGGGCTGGACAAGTCGCAGTTCCGGGATTGACCCTAAAGGCAGGGGTTCAGACGCGATACCGCCGTTCCGGTCGGCCGACGCTGCCGTAGGTAACTTCCGCGGTTAACTCCCCCCGGCCAACGAGGAATTCAAGGTAGCGTCGCGCTGTCGTTCGTGACGCGCCCATGGCCTGGCCGACTTCCTCGGCACTCCAATGGCCGGATGAAACCACCTCGCGAATTTTATCCAGCGTGATGCTATCGATGCCTTTGGGCAGTCTGTCTGTAGGCGCGGGCTGACTGGCTTCGTTTGACCCTCTGGGCAGCAGGGCATCGACTTCTTTCTGGGCGATTTCCACCAGGCCGGACAGTTGTCGTAAATGATCGCGGTAACGGTTGACAGCTTCCTCAAGTCGTTCAAAAACCAGGGGCTTGAGAATGTAGTCGAAGACGCCGCCGCGCAGGGCACTCTTGAGTGGTTCCACTTCCTTGGCGGCGGTGATAAGAATAACGTCACTGCTGCTATCACGTGCCCGGAGTTCCCGTAGCAGATCCAGCCCATTGCCGTCGGGAAAGTAGATGTCCAGCAGGATCAGTTGGGGGGCCATAACGTCGATAAGGTCGCGGGCATCCCCCAGGCTGTGGGCAATGCCGCAAAGCTCGACATTCTGGAGTCGCTCAACAAACCGGCGCTGGATTTCGGCGATCTGCCGGTCGTCCTCAACAATCAGGATCCGAAGGGTATTCAATGACTGTCACTCCCCTGACTGGTTTTCGGAAGGTAAAGGGTAAATCGCGAGCCCACGCCCGGTAGGTTCTCCACCGTGATGGAGCCGCCCCAGCGATTCAGGAACTGACGCACCAGGTGCAGGCCATAACCGTGTTCTTCAGCGCCCGCCTTGGTGGTTACGCCTTTCTCGAAGATCTTCTGTTGAGATTCTTCCGGGATACCGGGCCCCTGGTCTTCAACCTCAAAGATCAGTTCATGCCCCAAGTCTGTCATGGATAGCTGAACCCGTCCTCCTTCGCCCGTCTGATGAAGGGTGGCCTCGAGGGCGTTGTCGATGAGGTTGCCGAGGACACTCACCAACTGATCCCGCGGCATGTCGGCGGGTATGTCCACCATGCGGCTTTCGGCATCGATCTGTAAGCCCAGCCCCATCTCCCGGGCGCGATTGTACTTACCCATAAGGCAACCGGCGATAACCGGATCGGGGACGGCTTCCAGAAGCAGGTGAATCAGTGCCTGATGGTCGCTGACTTCGCTGCCGATCAGATTCAACGCGTCGTCATAGGCTTCAATCTGGATCAGGCCCGCGATGGTGTGGAGCTTATTCGAGTATTCGTGAGTCTGGCTTCGCAAGGTATCTGCGTATTGTTGTATGCGAGTCAGTTGCCGGCTGACCTGATCCACCTCGTCCTTCAGCCTGAAACTGGCCACAACACCGGTAATCTCCGCGCCCTGGCGAACAGGTAACCGGTTGACGATCATCTGTCGGTTTCTCAGCCAGACCTCGCGGTCGAAGTCCGGCGTGCCGGATTCTAGTACCGACAGCAGGTCGCTTTCGGGCAGAACATCGAGAATGGGACGGCCTGACAGCGGCGTGTCGGGGTCGATACCCAGGGTTTCCAGGGCGGTGCGGTTGAAGGTCGTGATCACACCGTCGCGGTTGATGGCGATGATGCCCTCCCGAACGGACTGCAAGGTGGCGTCCCGCTCCTGGAATAGGCGTGCGATTTCTTCAGGTTCCAGGCCGAAAATGGCGCGCTTGAAGCGCCCGGCGATCACCATCGCGATGAGTATGCTGACCAGCAGGGTAAGGCCAACCACGGTATACAGTACGAAGCTGTAGCGTTTGATGGTGGCATCCACCTGGTCAACTCCGTATCCCACGGAGACAATGCCGATGATCTCGCCAGTTTCTGGCTCGATCACCGGGGCCTTGCCACGCATGGATTCGCCGAGGCTGCCCGTGGCCCTTGCCACATAGGCCTTGCCATCAACCAGGGCACGCCGGCCCAGGTCACCGTCATCGTCGGCCATGGAGTGGCCAATGCGATCAGGGGAGGGGTGTGCCAGGCGTATGCCCTGGTGGTCACCAATGACGATGAACAAAGCTTCGTTGGTGCGGGTCAGTCGATTTGCCAGCCGGTTCAGCCCTTCAATATCACGCTCGCGTACACCCTCGATCACCGAGGGGGCTGCCGCGACGGTCTTCGACACCATGAGAGCCCGTTGTCCGATTTCATCAAACAGGGAGTCGCTGAGGTAATAGCCGGCGAACACGCCTATGAGGATCGTCTGCGCTGCGCTGACGAATCCGAGCGTGAGGATCATTCGGGTTTTCAGTTTAAATTTTCGGAACACAATATCACTTAAGCGCGGTTTGTTATCATTATAAAATACGACAAGGTTAAAACACTCATCGTGCGATTACCCGTAAATTTAATGACCATAACGTCCTGTTACGATGATTTGCTCGAATTGGCGGGTTCAAGCGGGGTAGTGGTAAGCATGCTGGTTCACAGGAGAGCCGCCTGTTCGGCCAATCAATAGCTTCACTGAAAATCGGCGCAGATTCCCCGGATTTGTGGCTGCATACATTGACTATGGGCCTCAAAGTCCGGGGAATTCCACTCAACTTCTATATTGCCGGAAACAACCACTTGAGTCCGGCAGGCTGCTGTGAACCTCATGCAACTGAGGATGCCCGTTTTGTCGCAGGCCGATGGTAGCTACTGATGGCTTCCTTAGAATAAGTATTGGATACGTCCTGTAAAACCAAGACCGTTGTCTTCATTGCCTACCAAGGATGCTGCACCTGGGCCACTCACCTCCGAATAAATGGCATTTGCCATAAATTTCACCTTTGATGAGTAATAGTAGTTAGTTCCCAGGGTATAGCTTGTTGTTTCGGTACCCTGCGTATCAGATGTCGCATCCATATTACTTAAACGAGCAACCAGTTCCCATGCATCTCTAACGCCTTCGGGTTGTTTGAATACGGCAGAGCCTTTAGAATACGCTCGTTGAAGGCCTGTCGGGAAATAACTGGCGGTCAGGGTATAGCCATCGAAAACTTCCCCATCCAGCGGTGAGGCTTGGTTTACGGCGTTTAATTCACGGGCTGCATACTCTGCCTCTACGGTCAGTCCTCTAAACTGATATGCAGCCTCTAAGCCGGCCTGTTGCAGGCTGTTCAGCGCTACCGGGCTTCCCCCTGCGACATAGTCCACCAAACGGGTGTTGGTGTTACGTACTTCTCCACGTGCGAAGCGTGCTCCTAAATTCCGGCCTCCCATATCACGGTTTGAATACCAGCCACCGAGGTGCAAAACGCCGTCTTGCAAATCTTTTTGCCAAGTGAGTCGGCCTGTTAATGCGAGCGCCAAAACGCCATTGTCAACGCCATTGGCATCGACATTCTGGCCAACGGCACCGAAAGCTTCGTTTCTATAAACTCCAACCGCATAACGAATGCCTGAGTCTTCGAGGTATTGGTTGGCTGATGCGCCCCATGAAAAATATGGCGCCATGGTATTTGCCAACGAACTACGTGATATAGTAGCAATATGTTTGCTGCTGGTTCGTCCGTTTAGTGAAATTTCTTCCCAAAGCTTACCAGCCTGTACTTTCAGGCCATTGCCAAAACCTTTGTAACGCACTCGCGCCAGAACAATCTCGCCACCACCATCAGCGAAGTCGAGTAGTATTTTGTGGTCCCAGTCACCGTGCACGCTCTCTACATAAGTACGAATGCGACGAGGAAAAAAATCACTGCCTGGATCACCAGCCCTGTCGGCATTGTAAGCGCCTTGAAAGTAGTTGAAATCTGCCTGGATTCGCCCGCCAAACTCGAGATCAAAAATTTTTGATTTTTTCAGGTCGTCGAGTTCTTGTTTAAGGTCATACATTTGTTTTTCTAATTTTTGCTCATCAGGAGCTGCAAGTACAGTAGTACTGGTTAATGCAGCGAAAAGAGTGAATGCAGCTCCGGTGGTAGTTGTTTTCATAGTCGTAAAGCCTCTTTTGTAATTATTCAGAGTATCAGTTGCTGTCGCGACAACGCTGTCAGACTAACGCATAACTTCATATTCAATTAATCTTTAAAAGATAAGGTTCTTTTTTTCTATTTAGAGCTTTTTGGTCATAAAAACCACGATCAGGGAAATATTCCCAGGCAGTAAGAATTTTATGTGAACATTATGATCAGAACGTGTTTTAAGGTGTAAAAAAGCTTTACGCCCACAAACTTCGGGAAAGCTATTTATTTACTTACACTGCCAGTTGAGTCCTCCTTTATCGCCATTAGTGGCAACGTAAAATGCCACCTCGGAACGCGATCATCGTCGAGGGACACAACAACAAATCAGAGGTTATAAGATGCTTGCTAAACAATGTTTTTTATTCGTGGCTATAGCCACACTCAGTTTTTCGGCCCTCGCATGGCAACCCTCCGGAAAAGTGGAATGCATCGCCCCGTCAGACCCGGGTGGCGGCTGGGACTTTACCTGTCGCAGCGCCGGTAATGTGATGAGGGACCTTGGCCTGGTTGATGGCACCGTGCAGACCATCAATATGGCCGGTGCTGGCGGCGGTGTTGCCTATGCTCACACGGTCAGCAAACGTGCCGAAGATGACAAGCTGATCGTCGCCGCATCAACGGCAACCACCACCCGTCTCGCCCAGAAACAGTTCCCTGGGCTGGATGCCGATATGGTGACCTGGATTGGCGCACTGGGCGCGGATTACGGCGTCATTGCCGTAGGCAAGGACTCACAGTATGAGAACCTGAATCAACTGCTCGATGCCATCAAGCAGAACCCGAAATCGGTCAAGTTCGCGGGCGGCAGTGCCCGGGGTGGCTGGGATCATCTGAAGGTGCTGATCACCGCGAAGGCCGCCGGCGCCGATCGACTGCCCGCCATTCCGTACCTTTCCTACAATAACGGTGGTGAGGCCATGACCCAGGTGGTCGGTGGTCAGGTCGATGCCTTCACTGGTGATATCTCCGAAGTGACCGGTTTCCTGTCATCGGGAGACCTGCGTGTGCTGGCCGTTCTTGCCGATGAGCGGCTGCCGGGAGATTTTGCCGACATACCGACCGCCAGGGAGCAGGGCGTTGATTCGGTCGGCCCGAACTGGCGTGGCTTTTACATGCCCAAGGGCGCGTCCAGTGAGTCCAAGGCGTTTTGGGTCGAGACCGTCGATACCCTGTATGCCAGTGAGGAGTGGAAAAAGGTGATGAAGGCCAATGGTCTCATTCCGTTCCATCCGCCTGCAGATGAGTTCGACAGCTTTGTCGAGCAACAGGTACAGGACATCGAGAACCTGTCCCGCGAAATAGGACTGCTGAAATGATAGGCCTGGGTGATCGGCTTCTTGGCCTGGGCCTGATGGTTCTGGCGGTGGCTTACGGCTGGGTTGCACAGCAGTGGCCCGAGCCGTTTGGCGGCGCCGAAACCGTTGGGCCGGAAACCTTTCCAACCATCCTTGCGGTGGTTCTGGTTGCCGGCAGCATCTATCTGATGGTCAAGCCGGACCCCGACGCCCAATGGCCGCTGGGCCGGTCCGCAGTTGAGCTGGTGGTGTCGCTGGTTGTGCTGGTGGTCTACGCGATGCTGCTTGAGCCCCTGGGGTTTGTCATCTCGACAACCCTGGCGGTTGGCACCCTTAGCTGGCGCATGGGCGCGCCCGCCAGGGATGCCTTTTTAACGGGCCTGATCAGCGCCGTGGTGGTGTTCGTCCTGTTCAACTATGGCCTGGCGTTGAGCTTGCCCGCTGGCATCCTGGAGGTGAACTGATGGAAACGCTCGGTTTTCTGATGGAGGGGTTTGCGGTTGCCCTGACACCGTACAACCTGATGTTTGCGCTCTTCGGCGCTTTCGTGGGCACCCTGATTGGTTGTTTGCCCGGCCTGGGGCCGGCAAACGGTGTGGCGATCCTTATCCCGTTGGCGTTTACCCTTGGCTTGCCGCCGGAAACTGCCATGATCCTGCTGACATCGGTTTACGCCGGCGCGATGTATGGCGGTCGTATTTCCTCCATCCTGCTCAATATTCCCGGTGACGAACCGGCGATGATGACCTGCCTGGATGGCTACCCCATGGCCCAAAAGGGGAGGGCGGCCGATGCACTGGCGATCTCGGCCATTGCGTCATTTGCGGGTGGGCTGATCGGCACCATCGGGCTAATCATGCTGGCTCCGGTGTTGGCGAGGTTTGCCTTGAGTTTCGGCCCGGCGGAGTATTTCGCGCTGTTCCTGCTGGCCTTCGCCACCCTGGGTGGTATAACCGGCAAGAACCCGATGAAGACGGTGATTGCCGCGACCCTGGGGATCATGATCTCCACCGTGGGCATCGATATCTCCACCGGCACCCAGCGCTACACCTTCGGTGTACTGGAGCTGTATGAGGGGATCGATTTCATCCTCGCGATTGTTGGTCTTTTCGCCATCTCGGAACTGCTCTTTTTTGTCGAATCGCGCATGGGCGGCGGTCGCAAGAAGATGAACGTGGGCAAGCTGACGCTTACCTTCAAGGAGTTGGTCTCCACGGTTCCCACCCAGTTGCGTGGCGGCGTGCTTGGATTTATTTCCGGCGTGCTTCCGGGCGCCGGTGCGTCCCTGGGCAGTTTTATCAGCTACACCCTCGAAAAGAGCGTGATAGGCAAGAAGGGCACGTTCGGCGAGGGCGATATCCGGGGTGTGGTGGCGCCTGAGGCGGGCAACAACGGAGCCTCATCGGGCGCGCTCGTACCCATGTTGACCCTGGGCGTGCCAGGTAGCGGTACCACCGCTGTGCTGTTGGCGATGCTGATTTCATTGAACATCACGCCAGGCCCGCTGATGTTTACCCAGAACGCCGATATTGTCTGGGGCGTCATTGCCGCCCTGCTGATTGGCAACGTGCTGCTGCTGGTACTCAACATTCCGTTGGTCGGTTTCTTCGTGCGCCTGCTGTCGGTGCCGCCCATGTACCTGCTGCCCATTGTGACCATGGTTGCCTTCGTGGGCATCTATTCCATCAGCAACAGCGCCTTCGACCTGTATTTCATGGTGGCGTTTGGTGTGGCGGGTTATTTCCTGCGCAAACTGGAGATTCCGGTGGTACCGATTATCCTCGGGTTGCTGCTGGGGCCGGAGATGGAGAAGAATCTGGGGCACGCGTTGGTGTTATCGGATGGTGATTGGGGAATCCTTTGGGCGAGTACTCTGGCGAAGTGCTTCTGGCTGGTTGCCGGCCTGAGCCTGGTATTGCCTTACGTGGTTGGTCCGCTTCTGCGTCGCCGCATGAATGCGGCCATGAAGGAAAGCCCGGCCAGCGACTGAGCCGGTACCCGGTCACTGACTTCAGTTTTGCCGCACCGGGTAACCGGTGCGGCTTTTTTGGTGCGCCCGGCACGGGCGCACTCCTGGAGGTGGAAGTCCTCCCGTGAGCTGGCCACAGCGAACGAAGTGAAGCGCAACTGGGGAAGGGTGACCGACCGTGGAGAGGAAGCGTGGAGCGTAAACCGTGAGCCGATGAACAAGAATCGGATATGAGGCATTGCCGAGCAGGGTGAGCGGGCCAAAAGCCGCGAAGCTCTTGTGGCCAAGGCGAGGTGGTGTAAATCCGGCGGTTGTGCGGTGAAGGAGTGTGTTCTTACCCGGGGAGATCTCGCCTCATGCCTGAAAGGGCGACGTGGTAACACGGAGCGAGAAGTCAGCAGAGGCCATAGTAGCCGCTTATTCAGGGCGAAGGGCTGAACGAGAAGGAGCGTCAAACGCCTTGTCGATGAGTACTGTACAGCATCAGATATCCGCGTCAGCGGAGCGGGTTGCAGGACGGGAAGGTGAAGCCTTGCCGGACGTGACCCGCGATGAAACAGGGCTCCCGCGACGAGAACCGGAAGGCGCAGGGCGACACCTGCTGGAGCAGGCGTTCGCACGAGAGAACATGCAGCGGGCATGGAAGCGCGTGAAGGCCAACAAGGGATCTGCGGGTGTTGATGGACTGGACATTGCCCAGACCGCCGAATACCTGAGATGGACGTGGCCAGAGCTCCGGCAGCAACTGCTGGAGGGCTCCTATCGGCCACAGCCTGTCCGTCGGGTAGGCATCCCGAAGCCGGACGGCAGTGAACGGGAACTGGGTATCCCTACCGTCACCGACCGTCTGATTCAACAGGCACTGTTGCAAGCGCTGCAACCTCTGATTGATCCCACCTTCAGCGAACACAGCCATGGCTTCCGTCCGGGTCGTCGGGCCCAGGATGCGGTTCTGGCTGCGCAACGCTACGCCCAGCGGGGCTGCCACATCGTTGTGGACGTTGACCTGTCGAAGTTCTTCGACCGGGTTAATCACGACATCCTGATCGACCGCCTGAGGAAGCGCGTGAACGACCCCGGAGTCATCCGGCTGGTTCGTGCGTATCTGAATGCGGGCATCATGGACGGTGGCGTAGTTATAGAACGATACGAGGGCACGCCGCAAGGCGGGCCACTGTCGCCACTGCTGGCGAATGTTCTGCTGGATGAGGTGGATCGGGAACTGGAACGCCGGGGGCACTGCTTCGCTCGTTATGCCGACGACTGCAACGTCTACGTTCGCAGTCATAAAGCGGGAGAGCGGGTGATGCGGTTGCTACACCGTTGTTACGACAAATTGCACTTGGTGATCAACGCATCCAAAAGTGCAGTCACCAGCGTGTTCGGCCGTAAGTTCCTCGGTTATGCCCTATGGCAGACAAAGGATGGAGACGTCCGGCGCGCCGTATCAACAAAAGCGTTACAGGCGTTCAAGCTGAGGATCAGGCAACTGACCCGAGGGTCAGGTGGTCGCAGCATCTCACAAGTGGTGGAAAAGCTCCGCAGCTACCTGCTCGGATGGAAAGGGTACTTCAGACTGGCGCAAACGCCTCGCATCTGGCGATCGCTAGACGAGTGGATACGTCGTCGCCTGAGAGCCCTGCATCTTAAACAGTGGCGGCGGGGCAAGACCATCTACCGGGAGCTGTTGCGCTTGGGCGCAAGTCCCTGGGTGGCGGAATCCGTGGCGGCTCTGAGCCACCGCTGGTGGCATAACAGTCGCTCCGCCATTCACAATGTGCTGACGACTGCCTACTTCGACCGGTTGGGTGTGCCGCGCCTCTCGTGATACCTCAACTTCTCGAACCGCCCGGTGCGGACCCGCTTGCCGGGTGGTGTGGGAGGGGCGGAACCTGCTGGTTCCCCCCTATCCCGATTGTCTGTCCGGGCTGTAATTTAACCTGTTACCAAAACCCGTATGATTGATGGTCTTGTTCTCAACAAAAAGGGATACACCATGAAGCCTGTTAGTTCTCTTTCAGCCATTGTCCTGCTTGCGTTGACTCTGGTTATGGCCGGCTGCGCCACGGTCGGCCAGGACTTTGCCACCCATAACGTTGACCAGATCGAGATCGGTGACACCAACCGCGCTGATATCCAGGAGATGTTTGGCGAGCCCTGGCGCACCGGTATCGAAGATGGCAAGCGCACCTGGACCTACGGCAAGTATCGTTGGTCTGCTTTCGGGGAAGCCGAAACAACGGACTTGGTGGTGCGATTCAATGAAGACGGCACGGTGTCTTCCTACGTCTACAACACCACCGAGTAACGACGAGGTTTCCGGAGGCTGGTGAATGGATGACCAGGGTGATCCGGCGGATATCGAGCAGCTACTGGACCGGATAGAAGCCAGGGCCGCCGGTCGTTCTCACGTATCCATCGGTGAAATGATGGATGCGGTGGGGCACCGAACCTTTGGGCCGCTGGTACTTCTGGTTGGCCTCATCCTGGTGACGCCTCTCAGTGGTGTGCCCGGAATACCAACCCTGATGGGCCTGCTTACGATGCTGACGTTGGGGCAGGTTCTGTTGGGGCGAACCCATTTCTGGCTACCCGGCCTGTTGCTTCAGCGTCAGGTTCCGCGCCAGAAGCTTGTGCAGGGACTGCATATCCTTCTCCCTGCCGCACGGCGGATTGATCGCCTGATACGCCCGAGATTCACGTTCCTCGTCAAGGGCCCTGGCCTCTACGCCATGGCGCTTGTATGCATGGTGATTGCGATCGTGATGCCGGCAACGGAGATTGTGCCATTCAGTGCCAGTATTGCTGGCGTCGCGCTGATGGCATTTGGCCTTGCGATGATCTCGAGAGACGGTCTCCTTGCCGTGCTTGCCTGGAGTATTTCGCTGGCAGGCCCGGTGATATTGGTGCGAACCATCGGCAGCTGAATAAGGCCAGATTACGTAAAGTCGGGAGTTTTGAACTAAATTGTCAGTAGAAGAACGCCTCATTCACAGGCGAAAGAGGAGAAACACCATGATACGTTTATTCTATCTGGTATCTTCGATTGACAGTGCAAAAGAAATCTCCGACGACCTTCACGAGCATGACGTCACTGACTGGCGCTTCCACATTGTCAGCAAGGACGAAGCCGGCCTGTACACTCACCAGTTACACACCGCGTCCATCCTGGACCGAACGGATCTGCCCAGGTATGTGGAGCGCGGCGCCATAGCCGGCTTTGTGCTGGCGCTGGCCTTCATCGTTCCGTTGGCCTTGCTGGAGGTTCTGAACATGCCGGCGGCCGCCTGGATCGCCCTGTTTATCTTTGTGGTGGTAGCGGGCGCCTGGGTTGGTGGCTTTGGTGGTATCCAGAGTGAAAACTACCGTATCGAGCCGTTCCACCATGATATTGAGGCAGGAAAGTACCTGATTATGGTGGATGCCCCGAAGGATCACATTCCCAAGGTCAAGGAATTGATGGCGAAGAACCACCCCGAGGCCAAGTTGCAGGGCAAGGATTCCAGTATTAACAATCCGTTTGCCGGCCGGCGCCGGCATAAGATCAAACAGGCCTGATGCGAGGCGCTGTTCATAGCGGAATGGCTTCATGACAAAGAACGGTGTCATTCTCACCGGAGGTGGCGCGCGGGCGGCGTATCAGGTCGGCGTGCTTCGCGCTATCGCTGACATGTATCCGGACTGGAGCCACCCGTTTAATGTCATTATCGGTACCTCGGCCGGGGCGATCAATGCCATGGCCCTTGCCGGTAACCGGGGGCTGTTTCGCCACAGTATTGATCATCTCGATAAAGTCTGGTCGGAACTGACCATGGACCGGGTATTCCGGGCGGATACCCTTAGCCTGATGCGCAGTTTCAGCACCATCGCCCGCAAGATGATCAGTCGCCCCATTGAGAGCGGGCCGGTTTCCTTTCTGGATAATTCACCACTGCGGGAGTTGCTGGAGCGGGAGATCGACCTGCAGAGCATTCGACAAACGATCCAGGAGGGCCACATCGACGCTGTGGGCCTGAATGCCTGTGGTTACGCGACTGGCCAGAATGTGTGTTTCTTTGAAGGGGTTGAAGGGTTGCAAGGCTGGTCGGTCGGACAGCGTGGCGGCACCCGTACAGAGTTGGCAGTGGACCACATCATGGCGTCTGCGGCTATTCCCACTCTGTTTGCGCCGGTGAAGATCAACCGCGAGTATTTCGGTGACGGCGTGACCCGTCAGATGGCCCACATCAGTCCGGCATTGCGACTGGGTGCACGCAAGGTGCTGGTGATCGGGGTCAGTGCCAACGCGATGTGCCCGTCCAGGCGTCCGGAAAAACCCGGTATGCCAACACTGACCCAGGTACTGGCCCATGTGTTCAATGGCATGTTTCTGGATACCCTGGATTACGACATCGATCGCTCGCGGTTGATCAACCAGTTGCTGGAACTGATCCCCGAGAAGAAACTGAAGGAGTCCGGGCTGGACCTGAACCCGGTGGATATTCTGGAAATTTCTCCCTCCGAACCCATCAACGAAATCGCCATGAAATACATTGATGCCATGCCGCTGGTGTTGCGACGGTTGACCGGTGCTTCAGACAACGCGCCTTTTTCCAGCGCCAACCTCGCCAGCTTCCTGCTGTTCGACAAACGCTTCTGTCGCGATTTGATTGAGCTGGGCTACCGGGACGGCCAGAGCCAGTCCCGGCAGATTGAGCGGTTTTTTGCGAAGGAATCCGGGGCTGAAGAATCAGCCCCTTAACCCACCGACCAGCTTGTCGATGCTTTCCTTGGCATCGCCAAACAGCATGCGGGTGTTGTCTTTGAAGAACAGCGGGTTTTCCACGCCTGAATAACCCGTGGCCATGCCCCGTTTGAGGACAACCACTTGGCGCGCTTTCCACACTTCCAGAACCGGCATACCGGCGATCGGGCTGCCCGGGTCTTCGGAGGCGGCCGGGTTTACGGTGTCGTTGGCACCGATAACCAGAACCACATCGGTACTGGGGAAATCGTCGTTGATTTCGTCCATTTCCAGCACGATGTCATAGGGCACGTGGGCCTCGGCGAGCAGCACATTCATGTGTCCGGGTAGACGACCGGCCACCGGGTGAATGCCGAAACGTACGTTGACGCCACGGTCCCGCAGGATTTTCGTCATTTCGCTGACGCCGTTCTGGGCCTGCGCCACAGCCATGCCGTAGCCCGGCACGATGATTACTGACTCGGCATTGCGAAGCTCTTCGCATACATCGTCAGCACTGGATTCGTAGACCGTCTGGTCGGGGTCTGCCGCGCTGGAACTGCTGGTAGTCTGCCCGAATCCGCCCAGGATCACGCTGATGAACGACCGGTTCATAGCCTTGCACATGATGTAGCTGAGTATGGCACCGCTGCTACCCACCAGGGCACCCACCACAATCAGCAGGTCATTACCCAGCATGAACCCGATAGAGGCCGCCGCCCAACCGGAGTAGCTGTTGAGCATGGAGACCACCACCGGCATGTCGGCACCACCGATGGCCATGATCAGGTGAATGCCGAGCACCGAGGCGATGATCGTCATGATGACAAGGGAAATCAGCCCCAGCGCCATGCTGTCGGTACCGAGGAACCAGGCGCCCAACAATACGCAGGCAATGATGGCCACCAGGTTCATCAGGTGTCGGCCCGGCAGAGTCAGGGCTTTACTGTCGATACGGCCATCCAGTTTGCCGCAGGCCACCAGCGACCCGGTGAAGGTCACCGCGCCGATAAAGATACCGACAAACACTTCCACCAGTTTGATGGTGTGTTCGGCACCCGTGGTGGCTACTAGAGGCTCAATGTAGCCTGAAAAGCCGACCAGCACCGCCGCCAGGCCCACGAAACTGTGCAGCAGGGCCACCAGCTGTGGCATCTGGGTCATCTCCACCTTGTTGGCGATGGGGATACCAATACCGGCGCCCAGTAGCACCGCAATCACAATGGCGATAACACCGCCGTCCACGCTGGCCAGGGTGGCGCCAACGGCGATGATGATGCCAGCGACGCCATAAAGGTTACCGCGCCGGGCGGATTCCTGATGGCTAAGGCCACCCAGGCTGAGGATAAAACAGATACTTGCGACCACGTAGGCCACGCTCACCAATCCTGTGCTCATATCGGGCGCCTCCTACTTGCGAAACATTTTGAGCATGCGATGGGTGACCCGAAAGCCGCCCCCTACGTTGATGCTGGCAATCAGCACCGCGACAAAGGCCATGATGCCTACGGCCAGATTCTCCGCCTGGGCCAGGTGGAGAATGGCACCGATCACAATGATGCCGCTGATGGCGTTGGTCACACTCATCAGAGGCGTGTGCAGGGACGGCGTCACGTTCCAGATGACCTGCCAGCCGATAAAGCAGGACAGCACAAACACCGTGAAGTGTTGCAGGAAGCTTTCCGGCGCATGGGCACCAACGCCATAGAGCGCCAGCGCCGTTACCACCAGCAGCGCGCCCTTGCCGAACAGGCTGCGGCGCTCAGCGTCTTGCCTCGCCGCTTCCTTGTCGGCAGCCGTGGGTTCTTCTGTGCCGGGTGCCGGCTTGGGGCTGACCGGCGCTTCCGGTTGAGGTGGCGGCCAGGTAACGTCGCTCTCCCGCACCACCGTCAGGCCACGGATCACATCGTCTTCCATGTTGACCTGCGGCTGGCCGTCTTTCTCTGGTGTCAGTTCAGTGATCAGGTGTACCAGGTTAGTGGCATAGAGATCGCTGGCCACCTTGGCCATACGGCTGGGCAGGTCGGTGTAGCCTATCAACGTCACGCCGTGATAGTGGGCCACCTTGCCGGGCTCTGTCAGCTCGCAGTTGCCCCCGCGTTCCGACGCCAGATCGACAATTACACTGCCGGGTTTCATGGATTTCACCATATCGGCGGTGATCAGCTTGGGCGCGGGCTTGCCGGGAATCAGGGCGGTGGTGATGATGATATCCACCTCTTCGGCCTGTTCCGCGAACAGCGCCATCTCCGCCTTGATGAACTCGTCGCTCATCTGCTTGGCGTAGCCGCCGCCACCGCTGCCGTCCTCGTCGTCGAAATCCAGCACCAGGAACTCGGCGCCCATGCTTTCAACCTGTTCTTTCACTTCCAGACGGGTATCAAACGCCCGCACAATGGCGCCCATGCTGTTTGCGGCGCCGATCGCAGCGAGGCCAGCGACGCCGGCCCCGATCACCATGATCTTTGCTGGCGGTACCTTGCCAGCCGCCGTCACCTGGCCGGTAAAGAACCGCCCGAAGTTGTTGGCCGCCTCAATCACCGCGCGGTAGCCGGCAATATTGGCCATGGCGCTCAAGGCATCCATCTTCTGGGCACGACTGATGCGGGGCAGGCTATCAATGGCGAAGGAGGTAATCTTTTTGGCCGCCAGCTTCTCCAGCAGTTCGGGATTCTGCGCTGGCCACAGGTAGCTGACCAGGAACGCCCCTTCCTTCATCAGGTCCACTTCGTGTTTCTTGAGCGAAGGGTTCTTCATCGGCGCGCGGACCTTGAGGATAAAATCCGCGTCCTGCCAAAGCGATTTGGTGTCCGCCGCAATGGTAGCGCCCACTTTTTCGTAGGCATCATCCGTGTAATTCGCGGCCTCACCCGCGCCGCCTTCGACCATCACCTCATAGCCAAGGCCTATCAGCTTATGCACCGAGGGCGGCGTTGCCGCGACCCGTCGTTCATCCTCGAAAATTTCCCTGGGGATACCGATCTTCATTGTAAGTGCGTCCTCCGGAATGACCGATTCACTGAAAGTCTCGGTTTTTACTTATAGGTAGACGCTAACAGATTTACAAAGGTTTTCCTAAAAACGAACAAAGCGAAAAAACGGAAAGGTAAAACGAAAAAAATAATAAGCCCGTTAGAGGTCCCTCTCTAACAGTGCCTGTACCTCACTTTCGGCCAGCCCATCCAGCATCGCCCCCCGAAACTGCCGGTTGATAAACCGCTCGGTTTCATGTTGGATCATTGCCCGCTGCGCCGGTTTCTCGATGTAATCCAATGCCCTGAAAAGGATATAGCGAATGGTCATGCGGGAGATCTCATGAATCGTCTCCGCTGGCACAGTACTGACCAGCCGCCGCTCGATAATATCCTCCGCCATCTCGCGCGCGCTGGCATCCAACTGCGCCTCAAGCGCCCTGCGCAACAAAGCCGACGGCCCGTGAAGCTCCCGCACCGCCACGGTCGTCGCCGCCGGGTTGGCCAGGAAGTAGTGGTAAACAAACGTCACCGTATCGTGGGACGCCTGCTCCGACGACTCCGCCATCCGCCGCAACTCCCGCACGCCAGCTTTCATGTCCTCGGCAATGTACCCAAGTACCTGCAGACCGAACTCGTCCAGGTTCTTGAAGTGCCGATAAAAAGTATTGGGATTCAGTCCGGCCTCACGGGCCAGTTCCCGGAGACCGAGAGAGGTCAGGCTGCGGCTTTGGGTAATCAACCTGAGCGCCGCCTGAATCAGCTTCAGTTTTCCACCACTTAAAACATTCATGAAGCATCACCAAAGTTCGAAGGGGTAATTGGGAAGGCTTTTCCGAAACTGTGCGGAGCCATGGATGGCGGAGCCCAAGCGCCACACGGATGTGCTCGAGCGTGTTTCGGAAAAGCCTTCCCAATTGCCCCAGCCCCCGAAGTTTGATCTGGGGGACAGTTAGTTATCAAACGAGGCCAAACAGCCAGATCCTGATGTTTGGAAGTATACAGTTGTCTACTCTGTTGGGTATACATGTGTCTACCGCCAATCATCATGGCGAAACAGACAACAACAGGCAAGGCCAGAAGGCCAGCGAACAACGAGGTGGAAAACATGAGTCAGACAGCAAAAATCGCCATCATAGGCACCGGATTCTCCGGCCTGGGCATGGGGATCAAACTCAAAGAAGCCGGATACGACAACTTCGTCATCCTCGAACAAAGCGACGACGTCGGCGGCACCTGGCACGAGAACCACTACCCTGGCTGCGCCTGCGACGTCCAATCCGCCCTCTATTCCTTCTCGTTCGAACAAAACCCCAATTGGACCCGCATGTTCGCCCAGCAGAAAGAAATCCAGGCCTACCTGCGAAGCTGCGCCGAAAAATACGACCTCATGAAACACGTGCGCCTGAACACCCACGTGGCGGGTGCCCGCTTTGACGAGAAAACCCAAAGCTGGACCGTCGAAACCTGCGACAGCCCCGAACTCTGGGCCTACATGCAGAAGAAAGGACTGAACCCCGGCGACAAACTCAACCGCAAAGACAAGGGCCTGCCGGAATTCAGCAACTTCAAGGCCGATGTTGTCGTCTCTGGCATGGGCGGCCTCAGCACACCGGCGTATCCTGATATCAAAGGTATCGACACCTTCACCGGCAAACGCTTTCACTCCCAGGATTGGGATCACAGCTATGACTTCAAAGGTAAGCGTGTCGCCGTGATCGGTACCGGCGCTTCAGCCATTCAGTTCGTACCGGAAGTGGCCAAAGACGCAGCTCACCTCGACCTTTACCAGCGGACTCCACCGTGGATCGTGCCCAAGCCGGACCGTGAGATCCGCCCGCTGGAAAGGATGATGTTTCGCAAGTTCCCGCGGACCCTGAACGCCTTTCGCCAGAGCATCTACTGGATGTTGGAAGCACGGGTACTGGGCTTTGTAGGCAATCCGCGAATCCTCAAAATCGGCGAATTACAGGCACGCCGCCATATCCGCAACCAGATCAAGGACAAGGAACTGCGCAGGAAAGTCACCCCGAATTTTCACTTTGGCTGCAAGCGGGTGCTGATTTCAAACAACTATTACCCGGCCCTGGCCCAGGATAACGTCGACGTGCTGACCAACGGCATCCGCGAGGTGCGCGGCAATATGATCGTGGATAACAATGGTCATGAGAGGGAAGTGGACTGCATCATTTATGGCACCGGCTTCAAGGCCCAGGACCCGATACCCGCATGCATGGTACATGGCCGGGGCGGCCAGGACCTGCTGGACGCCTGGAAAGACGGCGCCGAAGCCTACAAGGGTAGCGCCATTGCCGGCTTCCCCAACTTCTTCATGCTCATGGGCCCCAACACGGGCCTCGGCCACAGCTCCATGGTCTATATGATCGAAAGCCAGATCCAGTACGTGCTGGATGCCCTGAAGAAAATGGACAAGCACGGCTGGAAGAGCGTGGAAGTGAAGGAAGACGCCCAAAGCCAATACAACGCCTCTATTCACGCCAAGCTCGGCGACTCCGTGTGGCAGACCGGCTGCAAGAGCTGGTATGTAAACGAGAACGGCAAGAACACCACGCTGTGGCCGGGCTTCACCTGGCAATTCCGCCAGCAGACGCGGCGGTTTGATGCGGGGCAGTATGTGTGTGAGCCAGAGGCTGTTGAAGCGGGCAAGGCTGTTGTGACTTGATCGCTGGCCCCCATGGGGCCATGGTTTGGTTGTGGGAGCAAATGGAGCACGCACCATGACCAAACCAATCCTTCCTGACCTATCCCAAATTCAGGCAGCGGAACAGCGCATTCGACCGAAACTGGGCGAAACACCGCTCCTGGCTGTGCCTGACCTGAACGCCGCAATCGGCCAGCCACTGGGTCTGAAATGCGAGAGCCTTCAGCGCACCGGCAGCTTCAAGGCCCGGGGTGCGTTGAACTGGCTGCTGACGGCCACGGAAGATGAACTCAAGGCTGGCCTGGTGACGGTGTCCGCCGGCAACCACGCGATCGCCCTGGCCTGGGCGGCGGCCATGCAGGATGTGCCTGTCACCGTGGTGATGCCTGAGGGTTCCAGCCCGCTGAAGATTCGTCGCACCCAGGCGCTGGGTGCCGAGGTTATTGTGCACGGCAATATTCAACAAGCAGTGGCCCGGTGCCACGAATTACGGGACAACAGCGGGCTAACATTGGTCCACCCTTATAACGACGTTCGAATTATGGCCGGGCAGGGCACCGTTGGCCTGGAATTGCTGCGTCAGCAGCCGGACGTACAGCGGGTGCTGTGTCCCATTGGTGGTGGCGGTTTGATCTCGGGGCTGGGACTGGCTATCAAGGCGCAAAAGCCGGAGGTGGAACTGATCGGCGTGGAGCCGGAAGGCGCGGCCACCATGTTCAACGCCTGGCAACAGCAGGACGCCAGTGCCAGCCTGAACTCGGTGGATACCTGGGCCGCCAGCCTGGCACCGGTAGTGGTCGGTGACTGCACCTACGCCGCGTCCCGTCAGGTGGTGGACCAGATCGTGACGGTTACCGAGTCGGCTATCCGGGAAGCCACACATCGCCTGCTGACCGAAGCCAGGCTCTATGTAGAGCCTGGTGCCAGTGTCGGGCTGGCGGCGTTATTGGAAAACCAGGTTGCGCCTGATCCGGACAGGGCCACGGTTCTGATTATCACCGGTGGCAACCTGGATCCGGAACAGGTCAGTCAGTGCCTTTGACCGTCTGAATAGGCTGGCTTAGCTGACCAGCGTTCCGCCATCCACCGCCAGGCACTGTCCGGTAATGTGTCGTCCGGCTTCAGACGCCAGCAATACCGCAGCACCTTTCAGGTCTTCTTCGCCACCAAAGCGCTTCAGCGGAATGCGCTCAAGCATTTTGTCGCCTTGTGCATCCAACAGTCCCTGAGACATCTTGGACGGGAAGAAGCCTGGACAAAGCGCGTTCACATTGATGTTGTAATGACCCCATTCGGACGCCAGTGCGCGGGTGAAGTTCACCATGGCGCCTTTGCTGGTGTTGTAGGCGATGGTTTGCATACCTTCCGGGTTGCCGGATAGCCCCGCAATGGAGGCGATGTTGATGACCTTGCCGGTTTTGCGCGGGATCATGCAGCGCTTGCCGACGGTCTGGGTGAGGAAGAAGCTGGCGTTCACATTCAGGTTCATTACCTTCATCCAGCCTTCGGGCGGATAGTCTTCTGCCGGGGCGCCCCAGGTGGCACCGGCGTTGTTCACCAGAATGTCGATGTCGCCGAGCTGCTTGACCACCTGATCCACGACCTTGGGAATACCTTCCAGATCGCCCAGGTCTGCGGCGATGGTCACGACCGTCACGCCCTGGCTTTCCAGGCGTTCTTTGGCCGCATCCAGCTCGTGCTGTTTGCGGGCGCTGATGGCGATTTTGGCGCCCAGTTCACCCAGCGCCTCGGCCATTTGCAGGCCAAGGCCACGGGAGCCGCCGGTGATGAAGGCGACTTTTTCAGACAGGTCCAGTAGTTGTTTTACGCTCATAAAATCGTCCTTATGTCAGTCCGGTGGTTCAGGCGCTGGCGGCCAGCAGGCTATCGCTGACTTGTGCCAGATGATGGTCCGCGTCACCAAACAGCAGGTTGATGGTGGTCAGCCGCTTGAACAGGTGAGCGGCAAACATCTCATCCGTCACGCCCATGCCGCCGTGCAACTGAACACCTTCCTGTGCTACATAGCGGGCACCCTGACCGACCAGGGTTTTTGCCATGGACAGGGCATTGCGGCGCTCGGCCCGGTCGTCGGAATCGGCGGTGCTAGCGGCCAGAATGGCCATGGATTTTGACTGCTCTGCCTGAATAAACATGTCCGCCATGCGGTGCTGAAGCACCTGGAATTTGCCGATAGGTACACCGAATTGCTTGCGGGTTTTGATGTAGTCCAGCGTGGTTTCGTTCATGGCTTCCATGGCCCCCACGGCTTCGGCACAGACCGCCGCAATGCCCAGATCGGTGGCTTTCTCAATGTGCGGGAACGCCTGGTCCAGCTCACCCAGCAGATTGTCGGCGCTGACGGCGACATTGGAGAAACTGATGTCTGCGATGCGGTAGCCGTCATGGGCGGCGTAGTCGTCAATTTTCACGCCTTTGGCATTGGCATCGATGACGAACAGGGACAGCCCGGCCTCGTCATTGGCGTTGCCGCTGGTACGAGCGGAAACCACCAATTGGTCTGCCTGGCCGCCATGGATGACGGCCGTTTTCTGGCCGCTGACCATAAAGTGGTCGCCGTCCTTGCGGGCAGTGGTCTGTACCTGGCTCAGGTTGTAGCGCGCGCCGGGTTCGTAATGTGCAAAGGCCATCTTGCGCTCGCCGGAAGCGATCGCCGTCAGGTACTCGTCTTTTTGGGAGTCGTTGCCCACATCACGAATCAGCCCGCCGGCCAGAACGACCGTAGCCAGATAGGGCTCAACCACCAGGCCGCGACCGAAGTTTTCCATCACCACCATGGTGTCGACGGCGTTGCCATCCAGACCGCCAAAGGCTTCGGGGAAGGTGAACGCCAGCAGGCCCATATCCGCCAGGGCAGCCCAGGTGTTCGGGTCGGTGCCATTGCCGGATTCGATGAAGGTGCTGCGTTTTTCAAAGCTGTACTCATTGGTCACAAAGCGGCGCAACGAGTCGTTCAGCATTTGCTGTTCGTCGGTAAGATCGAAATTCATAAGATCGCCTCCTTTAAAGACCAAGCACGAGCTGGGCGATGATGTTGCGCTGGATCTCGTTGGACCCGCCAAAGATCGACAGCTTGCGCATGTTGAAGTAGTCACCGGCGGCCGGAGTGGCATCGATGGACCCGGCGCGCGGGCCGTTGTAGTCCAGTTCCAGGGCGTCCGGAATATGCGCGATGGCGTCCTGCCCGGTGGCTTCCATTAACAACTCAAACAGCTTCTGGCCGATTTCGGTGCCACGGATTTTCAGAATTGACGCCTGCGGGCCGGGGCCGCGTTTGTCGGTCAGGACCCGCAACACGGTCAGCTCCAGCGCGCGCAGTTCGATGTCCAGTTGCGCCAGACGATCGCGGAAGCGGGTGTTCTCGATCAGCGGGCGCTGGCCGTCCTGTTCCTCGTTGGCCACGACTTTCAGTCGCTTCATCAAGGCTTTCCACTGCCCGACGTTCGCCAGCCCTGTGCGCTCGTGACCGAGCAGGAATTTGGCGTAGGTCCAGCCCTGATTCTCTTCGCCTATCAGGTTCTCGGCGGGCACTTTCACGTTGTCGAAATAGACTTCGTTAATTTCGTGCTCGCCGTCCAGCATGATGATGGGCTTCACATCGATGCCCGGGTCGTTCATGTCGATCAGCAGGAAGGAAATGCCTTGCTGTGGTTTGCCTTCGTTGCTGGTGCGCACCAGGCAGAAGATCCAGTCGGCGTGCTGGCCAAGGGTGGTCCAGGTTTTCTGGCCGTTGACGACGTAGTGGTCGCCTTCGCGCTTGGCCGAGCAGCGCAGGGACGCCAGATCGGAACCGGAGCCCGGCTCGGAATAGCCCTGACACCACCAGTCTTCGCCGCTGAGAGTGCCCGGTAGAAAGCGCTTTTTCTGCTCGTCGTTGCCGAAGGTCATGATCACCGGGGCGACCATGCGCAGGCCGAAGTCGAGCTGGCGCGGGGCACCGGCGAGGGCGCATTCTTCTTCAAAGATGATCTGTTCAATCGGGCTCCAGCCGGTGCCGCCGAATTCTTCCGGCCAGGTGGAGGCGCCCCAGCCTTTTTCATACAGAATTTTCTGCCAGCGCTGGGTCATGTCTTTGTCGTGGCGCAGGCGTTTCTGGACGCGTTCGCGGATGTCGTCCGGGAGGTTGTCCTCCAGGAACTGGCGAACTTCGGCGCGGAAGGCCTCTTGTTCCGGGGTGTAATTCAGGTCCATGTTGCACCTCTTGTCTGTTTGGCTGAGGTAAATGGTTTTTTGGATTGTGAGTGGCCTGCGAGTTTTAATGCCTGGCCTTCTAACTCTGAGGCGGCGCCGAATGGGTATCCCCTTTCAAAACACGCTCCTTCGGCCCATCCCTGGGGCGCTTGGACTCCGCCATCCATGGCTCCGTACAGTTTTGAAAGGGGGTACCCATCCGACGCTTCGGCTCTGTGCTTGCCTGCTTTCGAAAAACGTTTTCCGCGGCAACCGCACTACGTTTAAAGGTTGCACTTATTCGACTTTGCACACAGCTCTGGGTGGCCGTTGGGAGTGGGTGTCCAAAACCGTGCGGAGCCATGGATGGCGGAGCCCGAGCGTCACATGGACGTGCCGTAAGGAGCGTGTTTTGGACACCCACTCCCAACGGGCACTTCCACCCAAGATAAGGGCAATTGAGGCTTCAAGCAGCAACCAAAGCTTTAGGCAACCTCAAACAAGCCGGCAGCACCCATGCCAGTGCCTACGCACATGGTGACGACCACGTATTTGACGCCACGGCGTTTACCTTCGATCAGAGCATGGCCGACCAGACGGGAGCCGGTGGTGCCGTAGGGGTGGCCGACGGCGATGGCGCCACCGTTGACGTTCAGGCGGTCCATGGGGATGCCAAGTTTGCGCTGACAGTACAGAACCTGAACGGCGAAGGCTTCGTTGAGTTCCCACAGGCCGATGTCGTCGACGGTCAGGCCGGCGCGCTTGAGCAGTTTGGGAACCGCGAAGACCGGGCCGATGCCCATTTCGTCTGGCTCACAGCCGGCGACAGCGAAACCACGGAAGATGCCCAGCGGAGTGGCGCCGCGCTGTTCGGCCACTTTGCTGTCCATCAGCACGCAGGCAGAGGCGCCGTCGGAGAACTGGCTGGCGTTGCCGGCGGTGACCACGCCGCCTTCCATTGCTGAGCGGATCTTGCTGACGCCTTCCAGGTTGGTGCCCGGGCGGATGCCTTCGTCCTGGCTGATGGTGACTTCCTGGCTGCTGAGCTGGCCGGTGGCCTTGTCAGCGACGCCCATGGTGGTGGTGATGGGCACGATTTCGTCATCGAACTTGCCGTCCTGGCGAGCCTGATCGGCCAGGTTCTGGCTGCGGACGCCGTATTCGTCCATGTCTTCTTTTTTGATGTCGTAGCGCTTGGCGACGGTTTCGGCGGTGTCCAGCATGGACCAGTAGAGCTCAGGCTTATTCTTCGCCAGCCAGGGTTCCATGAAGTAGTTCTGGTTCACGTCGGCCTGCACGGTGGAGATGGATTCCACACCGCCGGCAACCATGACCGGGACTTTATCCACAGCAATGTGGTGCGCTGCCATGGCGATGGCCTGCAGGCCAGACGAGCAGAAGCGGTTGATGGTGGCGCCACCAACGGTGACGGGCAGGCCAGCACGAATCGCACCCATGCGAGCGACGTCGTTACCGGTGGAGCCTTCGGGCAGGGCGCAGCCCATCAGCACGTCTTCGATTTCGTTGGGGTCGACTTTGGAGCGCTCGACCGCGTGCTGGATGGCGTGACCCGCAAGGGTGGCACCGTGGGTCATATTCAGGCCGCCGCGCCAGGACTTGGCCAGGGGCGTGCGGGCGGTGGATACGATGACAACATCATTGGACATAATAATTCTCCTAAGCCCGGAGCGCCGTTATAAAGGGCACCCCGATATAATGTGTGGACCGGTTATTTGCTATCGAAACCTTTGCCTTCTTCGGCACGCTTGGCCAGCAGGGCCGCCGGTTCCCAGAATCCAGGCTGGGTGTGGCGGTCTTCGGTGAAGGCCTGCATGGCACGAACCACGTTCGGCAGCCCGACTTCTTCGGCGTAGTGCATGGGGCCGCCGCGGAATACCGGGAAGCCGTAACCGGTCAGGTAGACCATGTCGATGTCGGAGGCGCGCTGGGCGATGCCTTCGTCCAGAATCTGGGCGCCTTCGTTCACCAGCGCGTACACGCAACGCTCGACGATTTCCTGGTTGCTGATCTTGCGCGGGGTGATGCCCCTGTCTCTTATACACATCTGACGCTGCC
>CAJXOQ010000020.1 GCA_913057975.1 uncultured Marinobacter sp. | reverse complement strand
GGACGGCGGCGCCGTGGCTCTTGGCGGCTTTGCCACCGTGAACGTGCCCAACGTACCCGGGTTGTCGTTCACTGGCGGGCTTCACTATGCGCCCAGCATCCTTTCCTTTGGCGATTCCGATGACCTCACCAGCCTTGAGCTTCGCGGCAGCTACCGTGTTATCCGCAACGCCGAGTTGTTTGCCGGTTACCGCTACCTGAACACCGAATTTGACGGTCGTGGTGACCTGAACCTGGATGAAGGCGTCATGGCCGGTATGAAGATCTTCTTCTGATCGGGCTCTGACCCTCACAACATTACCCCGCCCGCCCCTACCAGGGCGGGGTTACCACTCCCCATTTTCGTGCCCTTCCTCACTCTTTGTGCCTTGCCAACTTGATAGACTTCTGGCTCACGCTCCGGGAACGTTTATCAGGCATGGACAACCCTATGTTTCACTTAGCTTCACGGGCATTCGCCGCTGTTTTCACTGTCTCCACTGTCGCACTAGTGGCCGGCTGCGACGGTAGTGGCGACGCCAACGACGACGTGGCGGGCCGGGAAAACAGCTTCCCGCCGACAAAGAATGCAATCGACGACTTCACGCCCGGCTCAACCGGTGACTCCAACAACGCGTCCGGCCTGGCAGAAGATGAAGTGCGAATCACCATGGAGGTGCCGGAATCGGTTGCACCGGGCGGAGAGTTGACCCGCCGCAACCTGCGAATAGTGGAACCGGACACCATCCGGGTTTACCAAACTGACCAGACCCTCCGCGAGCTCGCCTCTGTAGACACCCGGTCCCGCCGGGAAGACAGCGGGCGGACGATTATCCGTTTTGAAAATGGACGACCGATCGGGCCGAACATCATCATCGAAGCCACCTATGGCAACAGCCGTATGCGATCGCTGGCTGCCGATGAGGACCGGGATGTGAAGGTGAATCCGTTTTCGGAATTCCTGGTGGCCAACGCCCTCGACAGCTACAGCTCTGGTGAATTCTCCCAGATCATGGACTGTGTGAACGATGCCAATGGCAACCTTTGTTTGAACAAATACGTTTGGCCCACCCTCGCCGACCAGGTCCATGATTTTGAGATCAACATACCTGGCACCCTGGATGTCGACGGCGCACTCGCCCTGCTTGAGGAACGGGGAGACTTCGCCCGGTATGTCGACGCCATGGCTGACTATGCGCTTCTGGGAGAGAGCTCGTCCGGCAAGATAGAGGCAAGCTCTGCGAATTACCATTCGGTGTTCTGGGGCGTGGAGCTGGGGCAGACATTCCTCGAATCCAGTATTGCCGGCTCCGGCCAATGGGGCGTGCGTATCGCGCGCGAGGAAACCACTACCGACCAGAACGGCACCGGCTATGTTTACCCGGGCATGACGTTAACCTCCCTCGACGCCTTCAATATTCGGGTTACGTCCCTGGCCAGCGATATCCCCTATGACCGTCGGGCGTTGATACACGCCGATGGTAATGAATTCTTCGACCGCCCGGCCTGGGACCTCAATACCCATTCCTCTTCTCCCGGTGCCGCCACTGTAGAGGATGACATCCGACTGCTGGCCGGCCGGTCCCTTTACCAGAGCATCACCGGCCGTAGTAGCTCCCGGATCATCGGCTGGACCCGCAATCCGTATTTCCTGGACGCGTATGTCGGCGGCGACACCGAGCAGCCCGATCGTGTCCTTAGTGGGTATTTCAGTGCCGGGAAAGCCATTGAACTGCGTTCCGAAAGCGGCGAGCTGAAAAGAGAACGCACACTGGAAGATCACTACCTGTCCGTGTTTGAACTGAACCTGCTAAGGAAAGAAGGGTTCCAGCGGCAGACATTGGACGGCCGTGACTACAACGTGGTTTACCTGTCCACCCGCATGGGCGATGAAAGCGAGCCCTTTGTGGTGGAGTCCGGTATTGGGAACTGGCAGATCAGTGGCCAAGACCTCACCCAGACCATGGCGACCACCACACTGCGCAGGGACAACACGGGGAACGTCACTGTTTCCGTTCCCGCGGACAACCCCGGTCAGCGGGATGCCAACTGGGTCATCAGTGAGCGCCCGTCGCGGGTGTATGACCCAAACAGTGGAAACCGTATCGTCAGTAACGGGCGCCTTAATCTGGACCGCGACAGTGCCTCCGGCCTGGATGAGAAGCCGGATATCGCCGTCGGTGCATCAACGCCGGACGGTTCCCTGATGGCCTTCAACCTGGACACCAACGCTATTGGTGATGGAATTCTGGTGGCCGCCGAGCAGGCCAATGCCTCACCGCCCAGTCAAGGACGCTACCGCCTTCAGGGCGTGGGGTTGGGAATGGAGCAAGCCAGTAACCGGCTGACGCATTTCGATAATGCCTTGCTCGTCATTGAGTCTTCCAGCAGCGCTCGCCTCGAGGGCCGGACACTCGACATTATCCATCAAGTCGATGCCGAATCCGTTTCCACTCCACAGGCACAGTCACCCGGAACGGTCTCCCTGGCGTACATAGCCAGCAACAGTGGAGCAGCCACGTTTAGCGTAGGCAACCTGACACTGGATGGCTTTTTCACCCGCGATCAGGATCAGTTTTTCCTGCAACTCAGGCAGACAGACGGTCAGGAAGAGGTACTCGGGTTGCTCATGGCGACACGCCTGCCAGAATAGCGGGCAGCAAACCACCCGGGCGACGTCGGCGTATAACCTGTTATAATTGCTGTCATATCGATTGTAACGAGAGGTTTTATGTCTTCTGGTATCCGGGCGCTGTGGTTGATAATTCCGCTGGTGGTTTTTGGTTTGTGGGGCATACTGCACACCCCTGACCCAGACCACGACCGAGACAACGAAGACTCGGATATCGCCCTGGCCAAACTGCCTTCACTCCCTGGCTGGTCACGAGCTGACTTGCCGGATTTCTCCGCCTATCGTGATACCACCGAGAAGAAGGCCGCGTTTTTCTCGTTTCTGTACCCACGTATTGTGCTGGCAAACTCACGCATTCTGATCGAGCGTGAGTACCTGGACAGCCTGGCCAGCAAGGACGAACTCAGTAAATCGGAACTGACCTGGCTGAAAAATCAGGCCGAACGGCTGAGGGTGGATGAAGAGCCCGCCAGCGAAAGCATGTTCCGGCGCCTGCGAAACCGTCTTGATGTAATCCCACCGTCGCTGGTGCTGGCACAGGCCGCCAATGAATCCGCCTGGGGCACCTCCCGCTTTGCGCGCAGAGGCAATAACCTGTTCGGACAATGGTGTTTCTCGCAGGGTTGCGGCCTGGTACCCCGGGGGCGCGTTGAGGGCGCCAGCCATGAAGTGGCAAGTTTCTCCTCGCCTTATCTGTCCGTGCGTTCTTACATCCAGAACCTGAATCGCCATCCGACCTACCAGTTGCTCAGGGACATTCGCCTGAAAGCTCGTAACCGTGATGATATTGCTAGTGGGCCAAGTCTTGCCGCCGGTTTGCTGGGCTATTCCGAACGCGGCGAAGACTATGTGGAGGAAATTCGCAGTATGATCCGCCACAACAACCTGAATTATTACGATGAGGACTTCCAGGTTATTGTCCAGGAATCCGATTCCCGCAAATTGTCCGAACTGGCTGCGGCAAGCAAGGAAGAGGTACTCTTGCCCGGTGCCGCTAGCGATGACGAAACCAGTGGGGAAGGCTAACCCCACCATCACACAACCAAGCTAATTCGCATTCCGGAGACATCGGTCAATGTCCAGGTTCTTGCCCACACCTGTCAAAGGTGTGCTTGCAGTGCTTTGCATTGTTCTTAACACCCTTTGGTTATTCCCGATCCTGATGGTGTTTGCCGTGATCAAGTTGTTGATCCCGACCCCTTCGGTTCGCAAAGGCTGCACCATTGTGCTGAACCGCATCGCATGGGTCTGGATTGGCTTCAACAATGTGCTGGCTGACGTGCTTCACAACATCGAGTGGGATGTCCGCGGCGCTGAGGGCCTGAGTCACGAACACTGGTATTTCGTCACCTGCAACCATCAGAGCTGGGCCGATATTCCCGCCATCCAACACGTACTGAACAGCCGCATCCCACTATTGAAATTTTTCCTCAAACAGCAATTGATCTGGGTACCCTTACTGGGTGTGGCCTGGTGGGCGCTGGATTTCCCCTTCATGCAGCGCCACACCAAGGAGCAGATTGCCCGCCGACCAGAGTTGAAAGGCAAGGATGTGGAAGCCACCCGGGCTGCCTGTGAGAAGTTCCGCTACACACCGGTGACCATTTTCAACTTCATGGAAGGTACGCGGCTCACACCGGCCAAGCATCAGAGCCAGAACTCGCCCCACAAACATCTACTCAGGCCCCGCGCCGGCGGCACGGCCTTCGTGCTGGAAGCCATGGGCGAGTCCCTGCACACCATGCTGGATGTGACCATCGTATATCCGGACGGCAAGTCCGGCATTTGGGATTATCTGTGTGGGCGGATCCAACGGATTGTGGTTGATATTCGAATACGGGAGATTCCACAGCGGTTTCTGGGCATGGATTACGAAAACAACCGTGAGACAAGGGCGGACTTCCAGCGCTGGGTGAGTCAAATCTGGGAAGAGAAGGACGCCCTTATAGACGAACTGAAGCGTTCACCCTGAGCGCTATAGCGTGTCCGCTACAGCAGCCCCAGTTCGCGGGCTCGAACGATGGCCTGCGTGCGTGACTTCACCTCGAGCTTGGCGTTAATGCGCCGGGCGTGGGTTTTCACTGTATGCAGAGATATGTGCAGGCGGTCGGCAATGTCCTGATTAGACAGCCCCTGCGCAATCAGCTCAAGCACCCCCTGCTCCCGATCACTGATGGGCTCGGCCAGAGGCGCCTGCTCCTTCATATCCGTGAGCCCGTACAGCGCGCCCACTGCTTCAACAAACGGCGTGTCCGGCAGCTGGGACCAGGTTTTCTCGAGCAGTTCCTGAAGCTCTCCTCTGAGCTCCGCAAAGGGGCTGATGTAATGCTCCTCTCCGGCCATGGCCATGGTACCAGCCAATATTTTCTGGGCAGCGGCAGGGCCTTTCTGCCGCCAGCTAAGGACACTTTCCAGAAGCCTGGAGTATAAATCCAGACCGAACGGCAGTGTTTCGCCGCCGTTGTCTCGAATGTTCCTGACGGTTTCAGCAGCCTTGATGTCATCACCCCGTGCCAGCTCAATCCTCGCCTGCAGGCATTGCAGCATACCGGGCATCATCGGGAACATTTCCGGGACACAATTCACTTCCCGCCAGGGCTTTAGCCGCTCCATGGCTTGTGCCGCCGAATCCACCTGCCCCAGCGTCAGCCAGCCGCTGATTTTCAGAGATTCGAGCACAGGCACATAGACGGACTCGTCTACCTGCCACGACTGCATGGTGCGCTCGGCACGTCCAATCCAGGCAAACGCATCGTCCATCCGATTCTGGGTGCGACAGATCAATACCCTTAGCGCCATGGCCAGCAGCAACCCAAGATCCCTGGTCTGCTCTGCATGGCGGATACAGGTCACCAACAGGCGGTCTGCTTCCGCCTGCCGTCCCTGGTGCCAAAGCACCATCACCAGATTTAGCTGTAGGCGTGTTTCGCCAACACGTGCGGGCCGCGATGACTCGTTCATGGCGGTATCCAGACCGGTGCGCAGCAGTTGCTCTGCGTGCTTCAACGATCCCTTACCCAGCTCGATCCGCGCGTGGGCATAGACTGCCAGAACTTCCGAACCAGCGTCTCCAGCCTCTCGAGCCAGCCTTGCGGCAATGCGGTTGGCCTCCCGCGCGTCGCCAAATTTGCCGGCGGCGCATAGCGCACTGGAACGAACCAGCTGCGTCACCAGCTGGCCCTGAGTAGACAACTCCTCCGCCTGCAGAGCTCTGTCTGCGACCATCAGGGCCTCATCAACACTGCCCTCGCCGCGGAGAATAAAAGCCCTGAGCGCATCGACCCGGCCAGCAAGTTCGGGACGCTCGCCATTATCGAGATCGTTGATCAACATTCTTGCCTGCCTGAACTGACCACCGATGGCATGGACCCAACCGTAGACAATCTTCAGGCGCGCGCTTTTCTCCAGCAGCCCCGACGGCAATGACCGGCGAAGCCGAAGCAATGACGCGGTATCCTGCCCAATCAGCAAGGCCTCTGAGCCTTCAGAGGCTATCCGGACCGACTCCTCAAGACTACCGCTGACCAGCGCATAACGCAGTGCCTCGGGAAACTGATGACGGTCACTAAACCAGCGACTGGCTTTCAGGGCACGCTCCTGCGACTCATCGAGGGCCGGTGTCTGTAACCAGTCGTGCAGCAAAGGATTCAGGCGGAGCCAGCGCCCGCGACCCGGCAATGGACGCAGCGGGATACCGCTTTCCGCAGCTGCCGAGGGCCGAAAGGCATGGTCACACCCTGCATCAGCCAATGACAGGAACAGTTCGTCCGAGACGATCTCCATCTCCGCCATGATCCTCAGTGAACGCTGCTGGCCAGGCGTTAAATGGATCAGCACGGCATCTCTGAGAAAACGCTCAACACTGAAGGTTTCCTGTATCGGCAATCGGGATTCCGGCGCGGAGTCCAATTCCCGCTGGTACAACCCCAAAGGCGTAATCCATCCCTCAGTCAACGAATACAAATGCTCCACAGCGACTGTGGTCAGTTGATTACGGTTGATCGCAGCGTGAAAGAATTCAAAAGTCTCCAACCGTGTCAACTCAAGGGAATCCGCGCCGATTCTGTTGAATCGGCCTTCCAGTTCGAACGTGTGGGTTTCAAATGGCGGCGGTTTTCTGGACACCATCACCAACGCCAGACCAGAAGGAATGTTTTCAACGAGCTGCTGCAGCAGGGCGATGGCAGCCGGATTGGCGACAGTGCCAACGTTATCAATCACGAGCACGCTGTCGCGGTCCGGGTCGCTCCAGTGAGCATCGGACAATAGCAGGGCAAGCGCATCCGTATTGCTGGAGGCTTTTTGTTGCCCGGACGGTCGTGAGGTGGCACCGGGCGGTGTCAGCGCAATTTCAAGCAAGGCCAACAGGCGCCCGGAATCGTTCTCCTGTCCGGTCAGGCCCAGCCACCGGAGGGTGTCGGGGCTACGGGAGGTTTCACGGAACGCCGCACTCAGGGCGTGGGTTTTTCCATAACCGGACGGCGCCTCCAGCAACAAGGCAGAGCCCGGTGTTATTGCAGCGGTCAGTTTCTCGGTCAACGCCGGCCTTTTGAGATAATTCGGAACGGGCTCCGGCATCCGTATCCGTTGGCGCAACAAGTCCCTGATCAACTCACCACGATGACTACCGCCTAATGTTGACTGGAACTCATCGTTGGCCGCACACCCATCATCGAATGGTTTCACTCTTTGCCCCGTTGAAAGCCCGGAATCTATGAGCCTGGTGGGCCCTTACTCCGGCAAATGTGATCTCTGCTTTGTTGTTGCTGCGGCGCCCTGCATCGGGTTCGCCTTTAGTATTAGTAGAGAGAGGTTAAACCAAATCAGGGGTAGGCTGCAAAACTTTGACGGGGAGGTGACGAAACACCGGCAGGTTTCCAACAATCGGGGAAAATCAATGGCTTTAAATAAAAACGGCGGGCTTTGAGCCCGCCGTTTTTACTTCACCCGGGATTAACTAACTACCCGGATCATGACAACTTACCGTGTCCCCGCACGACGCAGAGCAGCGGGCGTGTAGTCACGTGACCTTCGGTCAACACCGAACTCATACGGGTTGGACTCTTCGTTGGTCAACCCCAGGACCAGATACCGGCCAGACAGCAGGTCGTAAAGAGTTTCAATGGCGTACCAGGGCACGATCTGATCGTAGAACTGCATGCTGTGCGCTTCAGCCACACGCCACAGTTCTCCACGACCATCGTAGTGATCGATCACCGCTGCCTGCCATGTGTCTTCGTCAATGTAGAAGTCACGCTGGGCGTAGATATGACGCTCACCATCCTTCAGGGTGGCACGCACGTGCCAGACACGATGCAGCTCATAACGGGTCAGATTCTGGTTGATATGACCGGCCTTGATGATCTCGTCATAGTCCAGGCTACGGTCGACCAGCTTGTAGGAATTGTACGGGATGTACATTTCCTTCTTTCCAACCAGTTCCCAGTTGTAACGATCAGGCGCACCGTTGAACATATCGAAGTTGTCGGAGGTACGCATGCCGTCTGCAGCAGTACCAGGGCCGTCATAAGCTACCTGCGGTGCGCGACGAACCCGGCGCTGACCGGCATTGTATACCCATGCACGACGCGGTTCTTCAACCTGGTCAATAGTCTCGTGAACCAGCAGGACGTTACCGGCCAGTCGCGCAGGCGCAGTAATGGCCTGCTTGAAGTAGAACAGTACGTTCGGGTCCTGCCCCGCCTCGTAATCTTCCAGATAGGTTTTCCACGTCAGTTCGTCCTGGAATTTCACAACGCTGAAAGCGCCGTCTTCTGTCGGAGTGACCTGCCCAACGTTACGCTGGACCGAACCGCCACGGTAACGGGTGATGTGGTTCCAGATGACTTCCAGACCATTCTGAGGAATCGGGAATGGCGTAGCCGTCTGGTAATTACCCAGGCCGTTACCGTCTTTGATCAGTTCCACTGTCGTGGCGTTGTCAACGGTATCCTCCATGACCTGTTCCGGGTATGCGGCGGAACGGTGCGTCTCGTACACCGGCATGACGTAATCGTCATAACGCTTGATCATTGCGACCTGTCCCGGGGACAGGTTTTCCGCATACTCATCAACGTTGCTCTGGTTGATGGTGAACTTTGGCTCTTCGTTCGGGAACGGGTTCACATAGATACCATCGTTTTTATACCCGGCAGGAGGCGTCGTCAGACCGCCATCCCAGGCCGGAATTGCGCCCCCGTTACCCGCTTTCTCAGCACCCATTGGCGTGAGCGAGTCACCGAGCTTGGCCGCTTCCTGTGCGGAAACCGCGCCAAAGGCGTTACCCGCAATCAACGTTGCGGACAGAATGCCAGTGGCCAATAGCTTCTTGTTCAGTTTCATTTAAATTACCTCGTTAAACGAATTCAGGCCGAATCAGAATGAGTAGGAAACGCTCGCACTCACGAAATCACGGTCGGTCAACTCGTTATACGGCTTGCCACCGAAAAAGTTTGTGTAACCGATATTACCGGTTATACGGTTCTGGTATTCAGCCTGCAATGACAGACCAATGGCCTTGTTGCCTTCGCTGAAGTTACCGCCCGGAGAAGGCGCGTAACCCTGCACATCGTGGCTCCAGGCCAGTTGTGGTGAAAGGTTAATGCCAGAGAACGCGTTCAGGTAGCTCCACACCAGACGGGTACGGTAGCCCCAGGAAAAGGACGTGGTAAAGCCATCATTGTTACAGTAGTTGGTATTGATGTTGGCGCCTGCCTCACAGAAATCACCCGTGAAGTTGGAGCCGTCCACCGGCAACGTACCGATACCGAAGGTGCCTGAGCGACCGTAACGGGCTTCATCTTCGTCCGGAAGATCGTGAACGTAGGTGGCACCAAATTCAGTGATCAGGGACAGGCGGCTTGCTCCCATGACCTGGTCGAAGAACTTGATCAGCGTGAACTGCGCCTGGGAAACATTGAACCGGTCGTAGCCGTCAACAGGCTTTCCAGCCAGGTTGGCTCCACCGGATTCTTCGAGCCGCTGTTTTTCCAGCTTGCTTAGAATTTCCCCGTTTGGACCACGCTGCTGCAAACCACCAAAGATCAGCTCAAATGCGTTCCACTGGAGCGGAACGTTATCACGGAAGCTGTATTCAGCACCCAGAGACCAACCACCCGGGGTCGTGGTGTTGATACTGATACCATAGAGATTGATGTTTTCGGGATACTCAATAAAGTAGCTCGGAAACGTGGAGTTCGGCTCATTCGGATCGTTCTGTTGGCTGCCGCTGGGTGAAGACGGGTTGTTCACCAGACCACTGACATACGGCAGACGGCTGTTGTACTTGATGTAGTAGAAACCAAGCTCTGAATCGTTCAGGGCTGGCACATACCAGCGCAGCGCGACACCAAACTGGTCTTTGGAATCCGCCTCACGGTCCGCAAGACGAGGAGCAATGAACCCCTGCGCCGCCGCTTGAGAATCAGGCAACTGACCTGCTAGCAAAACTGGACCACAACCGTCAGCGGCAAAGTCGTTTGTGGAAAAGAACGTGCCGCAATCGTCTGGGCGAACCGGCTCCCAGTCAGCTTGCACAAACGCTTCAACAGTCACGTTTTCCGTGATACCCGCCGAGGCGTAGAACATTTCGACAGGCAACAGCGCATCCTTCAGCTCGGAGCCTGGTGCCCGGAAGGCAGGTACGTCAACCGGGTTAATGGTATTGATGCCGCCCTGGATGAAGGTACTTTCACCCCAGCTCAACACCTGCTTGCCGTAACGGAGACTGACCGGGACATCACCAAAGTACCAGTCCGAGAAGACGTAGGCATCAAGGATTTCACCGCCAGAGGCATTTTTTTTGGCCTCTTCGTTCAACTCTCGACGCTGACCAACAGGATCAACCGCTCTGCTCTCATCCTTCAACTCGAAGTCATACCAGTAACGCCCCCGCACAAAGCCACCGACCCGGGTAAGCGTATCGTTATCCACATCGTAGCTGAGAAACAGTTCGCTGTTACCCTTGACGATCTTGGAGTAGGTATCCCCTTTCTCGAAATTGAGGTTACCGTCATCATAGTTGTTAGTAGAGGCACCGATGTTGGCCAAGGGCTGGCCAGGAGTGTATTCAGGTCCCAGGTTACCCTGGGCAATCAACCGTCGGTCCTGTGACTCGGTACGCCAGCCAATGCCCGCCGACAGCGTGGTATTGAAAGAGGCTTCCACATCCCCGACATAAAATGAATAGGCAGCCGCCTGGCCAGATACTCCGGCGGCAACTGCTACGGCCAGCGGCAATTTGGTCCACTGCTGCCATTGATGTGTTTTTCTTGTCATTGGAAGGCTACTCCATTGTTGTTCTGAGTCGCTGCTCTGATTATTGGTGTTCACGATGTTTGGAGGCTTCATGCACAGTGCTCGTGATGTTGGCACTATAGCTAACGCCATCGAACGCTTTGATCAGTCAAAAGTATGATTTTACGATTATGCCTCTCTCTATTACGCCCCTCTCTGCGGCAGACTTCCTTCGCACTGAGTCACTATAGTCAACAAATTTGGATGCAACCAGCCGGCACAAATCACAGCATTTCAATAGCCATCGCCGTTGCCTCACCACCACCAATACACAGTGCTGCAACGCCCTTCTTCTTGCCGTAGTGCTTGAGAGAGTGCATCAGCGTCACCAGCAGGCGGGAGCCGGTGGAGCCAACCGGGTGGCCCTGGGCACAGGCGCCGCCGTGGATATTGACCTTCTCCGGGTCCAGGCCGAGTTCGCGGATGGGCATCATGGCGACCATGGCGAAGGCTTCGTTGATCTCGAACAGGTCCACGTCGTCCTTTGTCCAGCCGGTTTTGGCGAAAAGGGTTTCGATGGCACCCACCGGAGCGCAAGTGAATTCCGACGGATGCTGGGACTGAGTACTATGAGCGACAATCCGGGCTAACGGCTTGAGACCGCGCTTTTCGGCTTCGGATTCACGCATCAGCAACAGTGCAGAGGCGCCATCAGATATTGAGGAGGCATTGGCCGCCGTGACGGTGCCGTCTTTGGCGAACGCCGGCCGAAGGCTTGGGATCTTTTCGATGTTGGCGTTGTGAGGCTGCTCGTCGTCTTCAACCACCACGTCGCCTTTGCGGGTCTTGACGGTGACCGGGATGATTTCATCCTTCAACAAACCGCCTTCGATGGCTTGCTTCGCCCGAGTCAGGGAGGTAATCGCGTATTCGTCCATCTCTTCGCGGGTATAGCCTTTCTTGTCAGCCATTTCCTGAGCGAAGGCCCCCATCAGCCGACCGGTTTCCGCGTCTTCAAGGCCGTCCAGGAACATGTGGTCCTGAGGCGCCTGACCAGGCCCCATACGGTAGCCACTACGAACGCCTTGCAGAATATACGGAGCATTCGACATGCTCTCCATACCACCAGCAACCATAATGTCGTTGGTACCGGCCTTGATCACATCATGAGCAAGCATGGCGGCTTTCATACCAGAGCCGCAAAGCTTATTGATCGTAGTGGCACCGGTGCTGTCCGGCAGCCCGGCCTGGCGCATGGCCTGACGGGCCGGCCCTTGTTTGAGACCTGCGGGCAGAACGTTACCCATGATGACTTCCTGCACGTCCGCTGGCTGCAAGCCGGCACGACGAATGGCTTCTGCGATGCTGACGGCGCCCAGTTCCGGCGCGGAAACCGCAGCCAAACTGCCCTGGAATCCGCCCATGGGGGTGCGCGCACCGCTGACGATGACGACGTTGTCTGTGCTCATTGCTTGATCTCTCTATCGTTAGGGTCGTTCGTTATCGGATTGGAGTTCGTTTCATCCGACGCCTATCAGGCCTTGTGAGGTGCCTCGAGGTATTCCCTGGATTGCATTTCCAGCAACCGGGACTCAGTGCGCTCAAACTCAAACCCTAGCCGCCCGCCGGCATACAGGTCCGTAATCGAAGCTTCTGCGGAAATGATCACCTTGACGTTGCGATCATAAAATTCGTCAATCATGTTTATGAATCGCCGGGCCTGATCGTCCTTGTCTTTTCCCAACACCGGGACATTGCTGATGATCACTGCGTGGAACTCCCTAGCCAGCTCGATGTAGTCGTTCTGGCTACGAGGGCCGTCGCACAGGGTTTTAAAATCAAACCAGACCACGTCATCCGCGTGGCTGAGTGCTGCCAGCTTACGGCCGTTGATTTCCAGCTCCAGGCTGTGACTGCCTGCCTCAAGCGCAAGCCCGTCGTAACTTTTCTGAAGGCTTATGTCGGCATCCTCATCCAGAGGAAAGTGATACAGCTCAGCCTGCTCCAGGGTTCTCAAACGATAATCCACACCGCCATCCACATTCACCACTTCGGTGTGTTTCTTGACCAGTGCGATCGCAGGCAGGAAACGGGCGCGCTGCAAGCCATCCTTGTAAAGTCCGTCAGGCACAATATTAGAGGTACAGACCAGGGTCACACCACGGCTGAACAGACCATCCATCAACGTTGCCAGTATCATGGCATCGCCGATATCGGAGACAAAAAATTCGTCAAAACAGATCACCCGGGTTTCGTCTGCAAACATCTTCGCGACGATATCCAGGGGGTTTTTCTCGCCCTTCAGACTTTTCAGTTCCTTGTGAACCCGTTGCATAAAACGGTGGAAGTGCACTCGCATCTTGCGATCAAACGGCAGTGCTTCATAAAACGTATCCATGAGGTAGGTTTTACCGCGACCCACCCCGCCCCAGAAATACAATCCCTTCACCGGATCTTCTTTGCCCTTCTTGAACTTGAGGCGAAGTTTGACCATCGGTTTGTCACGCTCCCTTTCCGCCGCCACCAGTTTGTCGTAAAGTGACTGCAAACGGCGGACCGCATCTTCCTGGGCCGGGTCTTTGTGAAACTCGGGCCGCTCAAGGTCCTGCTGATATCGTTCCCATGGGGTCATATGGGTAGTGGTCATACGGATTCGCTTTTGGGGTGTCATTAAGGCGTTTCCCGAAGTATGGTCATTCATAACGGCGGCGTATTGTGGCCGATTTTGGCTTTTTTCGCCACGTTCAACACCCGGAGAAACCGCTGCAACAGCGGGAGCGAGCCAGACATACGACACAATACGACGATTGGCGCACGAGGCAATCGTGCGTGAATGGGACTTGGGACGGTATACTTTGGGAAGGAATTCCTATTCATCAAAAGGATCACACAGCTTATGACAAACCTGATTCTGGCAGCCATCGCCGCATTGATTGTTGGCATTGTCATTGGAGTACTGGTTGGCCGGTCCGGTCAGGGCTCTACTCTGCGGCAGCGCCGGGCTGAACAGCAGATCGAGGAGCTGAGAAACGAGTACACACGCTATCAGGCGCAGGTAAATGAGCACTTCATGGAATCTGCGCATCTGCTGCGCCGCTTCAACGACACCTATCGAGACGTAAACCAGCACATGGCGCGGGGCGCAAACCGCCTGTGCAACGACGAAGACTGGCTGTTGGAGCTTGAGAAAGAGAACGCCAAGGCGCGTCTGGAAGGCGCCGCCAGCAAGGATGATGCAGAGCCACCTCGGGACTACGCCCCCAAGAGCGACCCCCAGGAAAAAGGCACCCTCGCCGAAGACTTTGGCCTGGCCGAAAAACAGCAGAAAGCCTGACGCTTACACCGGGTTATCGCAGTCGATAAACCGGTGACTTACCCCAAATGCTTGCTCCAGGGCCCGCCCCAGGGCCTGAACTCCATATCGCTCAGTGGCGTGATGGCCGGCTGCGTAGTAATGAATACCGCATTCCCGGGCAGTATGGGTAGTGGGTTCTGAAATCTCGCCACTGATGTAGGCATCCAGCCCAGCTTCCAAGGCGCTACCGATGAACCCCTGAGCCGCGCCGGTACACCAGCCAACCCTGGAAATCTCCGCGGAGCCATCCCCAACCCAAAGCGGGGCACGGGCCAGACGCTCTCCGATCAGATCCGCGAACGCCTGGGGCGCCATCGGGGCGCTCAGTTCACCCTGCCACACAAGCCCACCCAGTGGCCGGGGGTTGAGAATACCCAACACGTTGGCCAACTGCCGGTTGTTGCCATACTCAGGGTGATCGTCCAACGGCAGGTGGTAAGCAACCAGATTGATATCGTGGTCCAGCAGGCGCTTAATCCTGTCCCGCTTCATGCCACGGATGGCCTGACCCTCACCTTTCCAGAAATACCCATGATGCACCAGGATCATGTCGGCATCGGCTTCGATCGCCGCGTCCACGAGCGCTCGAGACGCCGTGACACCACTGATTACGGTCCTGATCTCTTCGGTGCCCTCGACCTGCAGACCGTTAGGGCAATAATCCTTGAAGTCTTCCGGTGCCAGCCAGTCATTCAGTGTGCGGAGCATCTCATTGCGTGAAGCCATGCTGCCTCCATGGGGTTGCCTTGAATATCTTGTGTTACACCAACGGTTTAAGACACTCAATCAGTCGCTTGTTCTGGTCTGCCGTGCCGATGGTGATTCGCAGGAAGTCCGAGATTCGGGGCTTATTGAAGTGGCGCACGATAACGCCCTTCTCCCGAAGCCCCTTCGCCAGTGCCTCACCGGCGTGCTCCGGATGGCGCGCAAGGATAAAATTGGCTTTTGAGGGCAACACATCGAACCCCAAGGCTTCCAGTTTCGAGGTGACCCACCCCCGCTCGCCAATGACGCCTTCACAGGTGGCCCGAAACCAGTCTTCATCCTCGAATGCCGCAACGGCACCTGCCTGAGCCAGGCGGTCGAGAGGATAGGAGTTGAAGCTGTTTTTGACTCGGTTCAGGGCTTCGATGACCTCCGGGCTGCCGATGGCGAAACCGACGCGCAACCCGGCGAGGGACCGGGCCTTGGACAGCGTTTGGCAGACCAGGAGATTGGGATATTTCCCCACCAGCTTGATCGCACTCTCGCCGCCGAAATCCACATAGGCTTCATCCACAACCACAACCCGGTCGGGATTGGCGGCGACGATAACCTCAACCTTGTCCAACGCCAGGTAACGCCCAGTGGGCGCATTGGGATTGGGGAAGATTATGCCGCCGTTCGGCTGCTTATAGTCCTTGGGATCAATCTCAAAGCTGTCGGTCAGCGGTACGGTCATGCCTTCGATGTTGTAGAGGCCGCAATACACCGGATAAAAACTGTAGGTAATATCGGGGTACAACACGGGCTCACCGTGCTGGAACAGACCATAAAAGATGTGTGCCAGCACTTCATCGGAACCGTTACCGAGGAAAACCTGCTCGCCCTGCACGCCATAGTAATTCGCGATGGTGCTTTTCAGAGCCTCACTCTCGGGGTCCGGGTATAGCCGAAGGTTGTCATTCAGTTCCGTGTTGATCGCCTCGATCACCTTCGGAGACGGGCCGAACGGGTTCTCGTTGGTATTCAGTTTCACGAGGTTGGCCATTTTCGGCTGCTCCCCCGGTACATAGGGGACCAACTCCTTGACCCGTGAACTCCAGAACTTACTCATCTGACTGGCCCTCCCGAACCCGATACTCTGCAGAACGGGCGTGAGCCGTTAACCCTTCTCCACGCGCCAGAACAGAGGCAACGCGCCCCATCCTGTCGGCACCGGCTGCAGAAAAACCAATCAGCGACGACCGCTTCTGGAAGTCATAAACCCCCAGCGGCGAGGAGAAACGCGCCGTCCCGGACGTCGGCAACACATGGTTCGGCCCGGCGCAGTAATCGCCCAGCGCCTCCGCCGTATAGCGCCCCATAAAGATGGCACCGGCATGGCGAATCTCGTCCACCAGATTTTCCGGATCTTCCACCGAAAGCTCCAGGTGCTCCGGCGCAATACGATTGGAAACGCGAGCCGCTTCCGACAAGTCCGCCACGTGAATCAGCGCAGCCCGGTCCGTCATCGAGGTTGTGATGATGTCGGCTCGCTCCATGGTCGGTAGCAGTCTGTTGATGCTGGTTTCCACGGCATCCAGGAAATCGGCATCGGGACTGATAAGAATGGACTGGGCCTGCTCATCGTGCTCGGCCTGGGAGAACAAATCCATGGCAATCCAGTCCGGATCAGTCTTGCCGTCACAAATCACCAGAATCTCCGAAGGACCGGCAATCATGTCGATACCAACGGTTCCGAAAACCTCTCGCTTGGCGGTAGCGACAAAAATATTGCCCGGCCCAACAATCTTATCGACGGCAGGAATGGTCTGTGTGCCGTAGGCCAAGGCACCCACCGCCTGAGCACCACCCACACAAAAGACGCGATCCACCCCCGCAATCGCCGCAGCGGCCAGCACCATATCGTTCACCACACCATCCGGCGTGGGAACCACCATAATCACCTCGCCCACACCCGCGACCTTTGCCGGGATAGCGTTCATCAACACGGAAGACGGATAAGCGGCCTTGCCACCGGGCACATACAGCCCTGCCCGATCCAGCGGCGTGACCTTCTGACCGAGTACGGTGCCGTCATCGTCTTCATACTGCCAGGACGTCTGATTCTGACGCTCGTGATAGTCACGCACCCGTTCGGCGGCCTTCTCAAGGGCAACACGCTGATCCTGAGGAATAGCCTCTAAAGCCTTCTGCAACCGGTCCTGACCCATTTCCAGCTCAGCGACAGAGCCAACCTTCAAGCGATCAAACTTCTCGGTAAACTCCAGAACCGCAGCATCCCCACGGGTTTTCACCTCATGCAGGATATGACGAACCGACTCATTCACCTGATGATCCACACTGTCTTCCCACGCCAATAGCTTGGCCAGCGCACTGTCAAAGTCACTGTCGGAAGCGTTCAATCGTCTGATGCTGATATCGGTCATCACTAAATCCTGTTTCGGATTGTTTACTCTTTGTGTTTAAGGCAACGCCTTGGCATGGGAAGTGATCAGGGACGGCTTTCCAAAACTGTACGGAGCCATGGATGGCGAAGTCCAAGCGTCACATGGACGTGCCGAAGGAGCGTGTTTTGGAAAGCCGTCCCTGAGCGCTTCTTACTCTGAAGCTCGCCTTTTTTCAACGGCGATCGACATTTTCTCAATTATGGGATTAATGCCCCGGTGTTTCATCTTCATCGAGGCACGGTTAACCACAAGTCGAGAACTGATGTTTTCAATCAGCTCGCGAGCCTCAAGACCATTCGCTTTCAGGGTATTGCCGGTATCAACGATATCAACGATCTCATCGGCAAGCCCAAGAATCGGCGCAAGCTCCATCGCACCGTAGAGCTTGATGATATCGGCCTGCCGCCCCTGGGCCGCGTAATAGCGCCGAGCCAAATTTACAAACTTGGTCGCCACACGCAAACGGCCCTCAGGCGGTTTGCTGTCTTTCTTGCCAGCCGTCATCAACCGACACCGGGAAATGTTCAGGTCCAGCGGCTCATACAACCCTTCACCGCCGTGCTCCATCAGCACATCCTTACCGGTCACCCCCAGATCCGCCCCACCGTATTGCACATAGGTGGGCACGTCGGTAGCCCGAAGGATCAAAACCCGCACATTCGGATCCGTGGTGGGAAATACCAGTTTCCGGGACTTTTTTACATCGTCGACCAGCTCAATACCCGCTTCTTTTAACAGCGGCAGGGTCTCGTCAAGGATTCGCCCCTTCGACAGCGCGATGGTGATGGAATCGGTCATGCGTCTTTCCGGTTCAATGTGTTCAGGCTGGCAGGCGGCGGATACTGGCGCCCAGCAGCTGCAATTTTTCTTCAATACACTCGTAGCCACGATCAATGTGGTAGATGCGATCAACGATGGTGTCGCCATCCCCCACCAACCCGGCAATGACCAGACTCGCGGACGCCCGCAGGTCAGTTGCCATCACTGGGGCACCAGTAAGGTGATCCACGCCCTTGATGATCGCCGCGTTGCCCTCAAGAGTGATGTCCGCACCCATACGGATCAGTTCCTGCAGGTGCATGAACCGGTTCTCGAAGACCGTTTCCACGATGGTTCCAGTGCCTTCCGCCACCGCATTCATCGCCGCAAACTGCGCCTGCATATCGGTCGGAAACGCAGGGTATGGTGCGGTGCGCAGGCTAACGGCCTTTGGCTGATTGCCTTTCATATCCAGAGAAATCCAGTCCTTGCCCGTCTCGATGTGGGCGCCAGCCTCTTCCAGCTTCAGCAGGACCGCTTCCAGCAGATCTTCGCGGGTATCCTTGAGCTTGACCCGGCCACGGGTAGCTGCGGCAGCCACCAGATAGGTGCCGGTTTCGACGCGATCTGGCAGCACATCGTAGTGACAACCGTGCAAGCGCTCGACACCATTGATTTCAATCGTTGCAGAGCCATGACCCTTGATGTCGGCACCCATGGCGATCAGGCACTCCGCCAGATCCACCACTTCCGGTTCGCGGGCAGCGTTCTCCAGGATGGTTTTACCATCGGCCAACGCGGCGGCCATCATCAGGTTTTCCGTACCCGTTACGGTCACCGTATCCAGGAATATATGAGCGCCTTTCAAACGACCATTGGTCTTTGCCTTGATATAGCCATTTTCGACCTTGATGTCGGCACCCATCTGTTCCAGACCCTGGATGTGCAGGTTTACCGGCCGGCTACCGATGGCACAGCCACCTGGCAGGGACACTTCCGCCTCACCGAAGTGAGCCACCAGTGGCCCCAGTACCAGGATCGAAGCCCGCATGGTCTTGACCAGCTCATAGGGCGCGTGGAATTGCTTGATGGTATTGGCATGGACTTCGACGCTCATTTTCTCGTCGATCATCAGTTCTACGCCCATGCGCCCCAGCAACTCGATCATCGTAGTGATGTCGTTCAGGTGCGGCAGGTTGCCCACGGTCACCGGCTCGTCCGCCAACAAGGTGGCGGCCAGAATCGGTAGTGCGGCGTTCTTGGCGCCGGAAATCCGGATTTCGCCGTCGAGAGGCTTGCGACCTCTGATCAGAAGTTTGTCCACAATGGTGTCCTGTAGTTTGCGGGCATGTCAGCCCTGGCGCGCGGCCCATTCAGCCGGTGTAAAGGCCTTGGGGTGCAGGGCGTGAATGGTGCCATCAAGAATGTGCTGGAAAAGCGCCTTGTTGATCAGTTGCTGCCGCTTGATGGTTGGCAGCCCCTCGAATACATCGCCCACGACAACAACAAGGTAGTGATTGCCATCGACCTGCACTTCGACCTCACAATCAGGCAGCGCCTCTTTAACCAACTCGGCAACTTCGGTGGCTTCCATAAAAAAATCCTCGGGCGTTTTTAAATCAGGGGCGAGATTGTAACCAATTATGGCATTCGGGTCAGCTTTGGTGCAGGTTTTCAGGCCAAGGGCGGAGAGGAAAAGCCTGGCAACTGGCGTTCAAGGCCGCTCAGGGCCGCCAACGAGTTCAGCCGTTCACTAACGCCGGTAAACCGGAGGGCTTGACTGCGGGCGCCTGCGAGGCGGTGCCAACACAGCAGAAGAGACAGCACCACGCTGTGCGCGGTGCCCATGGCGGTCAGATCCACCTGTAGATCAGCCTTGCTGGCCAGTATCCTCTTCTCCCCCTCCCGCCTGATCGCAACCACGTTGAGCGGATCAATCGTTCCGCTCAACGTGAGCGTATCGCCAACAAGCGTCACTGAAGGCCTATCCGTGCTCATGATTTGTCGACTTCACCCTCAAGGTTCAGGGATTCCACCGCATCCCCCCAGTCGTTGATAACAGCCTGGACCTTGCCGCCGTTCTTCTCCATCTCCTGACTGAAACGATCACGGAAAGCCAGCCCGATATTCACACCTTCGACGATCACGTTTTCCATCATCCAGCGCCCTTCTTCCGCCTCGTACATGGAGTACGTCACCGGATATCGGGTGCCGGAGGCGCTGATCACTTCCATACGCACGGACGCCCGTGCGTCGTCGTTCGGGTTGATCGTGGCTTCCTTTACCTCGATGGTAAAATCGTCAGCGCTAACCAGAGCCTGAGCGTAACTGTCGAAAAGGCTGCGTTTGAACTTTTCGACGAATTCGTCGCGCTGTTCCGGTGATGTCTGCCGTGCATAGCGGCCCATGACCCGAGCGGCGATTCGGCGAAAGTCGACGAAGTTTTTCAGTTCCTGATCCATACTCCGGTAGAACGCCTGGGGGTCCTTCTCATAAAGACCCTTTTCCTCATTCAGCTTGTCGACCAGCCTCTGGGTGTTCTTATCAACGTACTCGCGGAGTTCCTCCTCCGGACCGGCATGGGCCGGCGCTGCCAGTGCTACCATCAGCAACGTGACTATCATCAGGCTTTGTCTGATCAGAACCATGGTTTTCTCCCGTGAACCACTTTCTTTCATTGTGACTGCCCTGAGGCAAAGTTGGATATCAGCCGTTCAAGATTCATGGCGGATTGTGTGGAATAGAAGGTATCTCCGTCGCCCAGCGACTCCATATCTCCGCCCACCGAAATATCAATGTACTGTTCGCCAAGCAGCCCGGATGTACGTATTACTGCTGAGCTATCCGCTGGAATATTATCCACACTGGCGTTCACATCAATAGTCACGCGGGCCTGATAGGTTTCCCGGTTCAGGGTTATCTCCCGGATCTTGCCAACGGTGACACCAGCCATGGATACCTTTGCCCGGGGCGTCAGCCCGCCGGCGTCGTTAAAATTGGCGTAGAGTGTGTACGAGCTTTCCGGCGCTTTCGGCGTAAGCCCGCTGACCTGCAACGCCAGAAACATTATGGCGGCGATGCCCGCGATCATGAACAGCCCCACAATCACTTCTGTTGTTCTCTGTGCCATTCCGGCCCCCTGTTTTCTGACTTTCCAGTATACCGCGGTCAGAAGTCACCAAACATGACGGCGGTAAGCACAAAATCCAGCCCGAGTACGGCCAGCGACGAATACACCACGGTTTTGGTCGTTGCGGCACTGATACCGGCCGAGGTGGGCACACAGTCATACCCTTGATAGACCGCAATCCAGGTGCAGACGAATCCGAAGACAATACTCTTGATGACACCATTCAGGACATCAGTGGTGAAGCTTACGGAAGACTGCATATTGCCCCAGAACGACCCTTCAAACACGCCCAGCCATTCAACACCCACGAGCATGCCACCCCATATACCAACCACCGAGAACACCGCAGCCAGCACGGGCACCGAGATAAAGCCCGCCCATAAACGGGGGGCAATCACCCGGCGCAGCGGATCAACGCCCATCATTTCCATACTGGAAAGCTGTTCGGTGGTTTTCATCAACCCGATTTCCGCCGTCAGTGCGGAACCCGCACGGCCGGCAAACAACAGTGCGGTCACTACGGGGCCCAGTTCCCGCACCAGGGTCAGGGCAATCATCTGACCGATCGCGGCTTCAGATCCGTAATCACTGAGGATGGTGTAACCCTGCAATCCCAGAACCATCCCGATAAACAGGCCGGACACCACTATGATGGCCAGGGACAGAACGCCGACGGAGTACAGCTGCTTCAGCAACAGAGGAAAACCGACCGAGGGCCGTGGGACGCCCCCCAGGGCACCCGCAAGAAAATGCCCGGAGCGGCCGAGCGATGCAATCACGTTCATCCCCAATCGGCCAAAAGCCGCCAGCCGGTCCATCAATCCCCCCTCCCGGCCATACTCCAGTCCTGAGCCGCATCGGCAGCCGGATAGTGGAACGGCACCGGACCATCCGGATGACCACGCAGGAACTGCTGAACCTGTTCCGATGGGTGCGCCCTCAACTCCTCAGGTGTGCCGTCGCCTATGATACGACCATCCGCGACGATACAGGCGTAGTGGCAGATACTCAGGGACTCCGGCACATCATGGGACACCAGCACACTGGTCAGGCCCATGGAACTGTTGAGATCCCGGATCAGCTTTACCAGGACACCCATGGCAATCGGGTCCTGGCCGGTAAAAGGCTCGTCGTACATGATCAGTTCCGGGTCCAGCGCGATGCTGCGCGCCAGCGCCACACGTCTGGTCATACCACCAGACAGTTCTGCCGGCATCAGATCCCGGGCTCCGCGAAGCCCCACAGCTTCGAGCTTCATCAGAACGATGTCGCGGATCATATCCTCCGGCAAGGTGGTATGAACCCGGAGCGGGAACGCCACGTTTTCAAAGACACTGAGATCCGTGAACAACGCTCCACTCTGGAACAGCATCCCCATCTTTTCCCGCAGACGGTAAAGCGCCTTGCGCTTGAGCTGAGGAACTTTCTCCCCCGCGACGACTATGCTGCCGGAGTCCGGTTTCAGCTGGCCGCCGATCAGCCGCAACAACGTGGTCTTGCCGGTGCCGCTCGGCCCCATGATGGCGGTAATCTTGCCGCGGGGAATGTCCAGGCTGACGCCATCAAAGATACGGCGATTTCCGCGAGTGAAAACCACGTTTCTCAATTCAATGTAGGGGGATGTGTCCATACCTGCTTCCAAAACCGCCCGGGTGTCGGTGAGCCCGCATTCCCAGCCTTTAATGAGTGCGCTACATTATGTCAACCTGCCGTGAACCTCAATCCATCCGTCACAAAATGAACTGATGTCAATGATCAGTTTTTGCTGAACGTCTTGTCAGGAAGGGCAGTCACAGCCATTGAAGTGATATACTTTTGCCACGATGAAAAGCATCAACATTTCGAACCCGGAAGCCAGATGAACACCGAGACCAGCCAGACCTTCAGAGAATCCGCCCTGCGAGCCATCGAGATCGAGCGTGAGGCCATCCACGCCCTGACCGACCGGATTGATGACCATTTCGTTCGCGCATGCGAAGTTATCATGGCGTGTCAGGGGCGTGTTGTTGTGACCGGCATGGGAAAATCCGGCCATATCGGTAACAAGATCGCCGCCACCCTCGCCAGCACTGGTACGCCATCGTTCTTCGTACACCCAGGCGAAGCCAGTCACGGTGACTTGGGAATGATCACCAGTCAGGACGTGGTCCTGGGCATTTCCAACAGCGGTAACACCAGCGAAGTGTTGACTATTTTGCCGTTAATCAAGCGCATGGGAGCCCCGCTGATCAGCATGACGGGCAATGGGAACTCCATCCTGGCCCGGGAGGCCGTTGCCAACCTGGATATCAGCGTTGCCCAGGAAGCCTGCCCCCTTGGACTGGCCCCCACCTCAAGCACCACGGCCACTCTGGTGATGGGCGATGCCCTGGCCGTGGCGCTGCTTGAAGCCCGTGGGTTCAGCACAGAGGACTTTGCGCTTTCACACCCCGGCGGCAGCCTGGGCCGCAGGTTGCTACTGCGTGTCACCGATATTATGCACACCGGGGACCGGATCCCCCGCGTGCAGGAAGGCACCACCCTCAGCGGCGCCCTGCTGGAGATTTCCCGCAAGGGCCTGGGTATGACGACGGTCATCAATACCGGGGGAGACCTGGTCGGCGTGTTCACAGACGGCGACTTGCGCCGCACCCTGGATCGCTCCGTGGACATTCATAACACGCCGATTGCCGAGGTCATGACCCGCAACGGGCGTGTGATCCACGATGACCAGTTGGCCGCCGAGGCACTGAACATGATGGAAGAGCTGAAGATCAACGCCCTGCCCGTCATCAATCGCGACGGCAAACTGACTGGCGCTATCAACATGCACGACCTATTGCGGGCGGGAGTGATCTGATGGCCGACACTCTGCGCCCTCAATGGCCAGCGGACCTGATCGAGAAAGCCGCTGCCATTCGCCTCCTGGCCCTGGATGTGGACGGCATCATGACCGACGGCACTCTGCTGTTCAGCGCCTCGGGCGACGAGATCAAAGGCTTCAACATTCTCGACGGCCTGGGCATCAAACAGGTTATGGCTGCCGGCATCAACGTTGCTGTCATTACCGGACGACGTTCGCCGCTGACGGAAAAACGCATGAACGACCTCGGCATCCCGCACCTGATGCAGGGCCGTGAGGACAAGAAAGTCGCCCTGCGGGAACTGGCGGGACGGTTGGAGATCGCGCCACACCAGATTGCCTACATGGGCGACGACCTTCCGGACCTGCCCGCGATCCGCTATGCCGGGCTAGGCATAACGGTACCCAATGGCCACTGGCTGGTGCGCCAGCACGCGGATTTTTGCACGTCGGCCGCGGGGGGCAGCGGCGCAGTCCGTGAAGCCTGTGAACTGCTGCTCTGTGCCTGCGGGCAACTCAATGCCAGCCTGCAACCTTACCTGGAGCAGGACTGAATGGCCGCCGAAGCCCTCTATGCACGGCCTTGGGTACGAACCCTGGGGCTGGCCCTCACGATAGTGGCACTGTTTTTCCTGCTCTGGCAAAGTGACGAGTCATCAGAGCCGGTGGATGCCGCCGCGCTGAGAGGAGAATCGGAGCCAGACGGTTTCGTGGTAAATGGTCGCTACCTCTCTTTCGATGAGACCGGGCAGCTTACCGCACAGTTCGAAAGCCCGCGTATTGAGCAATTCGAGGCCCGCAGCGAGACCATCATGGCATCGCCGAATGCGACGCTTTACGGCGATCCCGGCGACGCACCCTGGCAAGTCCAGGCCAACAAAGGCCAGTTCATGGAAGCTGACGACCTGGTCCACCTGACCGGGGATGTTCGGGTGTCCCAGCAAGCCCAAGGTGGGCGCCCACTGACATTAACCACGTCGACGCTGACACTGGATAACGCAGAGCGTACTGTTTACACAGACGCTCCGGTGAAACTGACCGACTCGTTCAGCCTGACCCGCGCAACCGGCATGAAGGCCTGGATTGATGACCGAATCCTCGAACTCGACTCTCAAGTGGAAGGACGCTATGAGCCCGGCAAGTAAATTCATGCCCCACCCTCACCGCAAGGGACACCAATCGGTTGCTTCGCGCCCGGTACTCTCAGCGATTGTTCTGGCACTGACACTTACCGTTGGCATGCCATTCGCCGCGGCCTTTGATCTGGAGTCCGATCAACCCATCACGGTCAACGCCGACAACGCGCGGCTCGACGAAGGTCAGGGCATTGCAACCTATACCGGTTCGGTTGAAATGAGCCAGGGCGACGCCAACCTCGTGGCGGACAAGGTTGTGCTCCACCGGGACGAAAATGGCGTCAGCCGCATTGAAGCCACCGGTACCCCGGCACGCTACCGCCAGCCGGCAATGGAAGGCCAGGGCGAAACCGACGCCCGCGCCCTGACGATCACCTGGTCCGCCTCGGACAATCGGGTCACGTTTAAACGCGAAGCCGTTATCGAACAGGGCGGCAACCTGTTCCGCGGCAATATCATTCACTATGATAGCGCCGAACGTGTTGTGACGGCGGAAGGCTCCGCCGATCAGGGCGATGGCAGCGGTCGGGTCGAGATGGTGATACAGCCACGCGGCAATCCCGACAACAATCCAGACAACAACTCCGGCGAACAGGATACCGATGGCAGTTCTCAGGGCCAGTAACCTGGCAAAAAGCTACAAGCAGAAGAAGGTCGTCATCGACGTTTCCCTGGAAATTCGCAGCGGCGAGATAGTCGGCCTTCTTGGACCCAATGGCGCGGGCAAAACGACGTGTTTCTACATGATTGTTGGCCTGGTTCCCGCCGACAACGGTCGAATCACCATCGACAATCAGGACATAACGCCCCTGCCCATGCACGGCCGTGCCCGAAAGGGAATCGGGTACCTGCCCCAGGAAGCATCGGTGTTCCGCAAACTCACTGTGCGCGACAACATACTGGCCATCCTGGAAACCCGCAGCAAACTCAAGCGTGCGGACCGGGAGGCTAAGCTGGAGGAACTGCTTGAAGAGTTTCACATCACCCACATCCGCGATAGCGTCGGCATGGCCCTGTCAGGCGGCGAGCGACGACGGGTGGAAATTGCCCGCGCACTGGCGATGGAGCCGGCATTCATCCTTCTGGACGAGCCCTTCGCTGGGGTCGATCCCATCTCAGTGAGCGACATCAAGCAGATCATCCGGCACCTGCGGGACAAGGGCATCGGCGTACTGATCACCGACCACAACGTGCGGGAAACCCTCGATATCTGCGAGAATGCCTACATTGTCAGTGGCGGCCATATCATTGCCTCTGGCAACTCGGACGATATACTGGCCAACCAGCAGGTCAAGGAAGTGTATCTGGGCAACGAGTTTCGCCTGTAGTACACTCGGCAAAGAACTTGCTTGGTGCGGCAAGTAGCCAGCATACAAAGAGTTTTTATGCAACCCCGGCTCCAGAGAGCGCCCGAGTGACGTAAAGAGAGAGCCTGAGTGACGGAAGAGAGAGACCGAGTGACGGATCCTGAACCATGGTTATGAAAGCCTCATTACAGTTAAAGCTGGGCCAAAGCCTGACCATGACGCCCCAGCTGCAACAGGCTATCAGGCTTTTGCAGCTCTCCACCCTGGACCTTCAGCAGGAAATCCAGCAGGCATTGGAATCCAACCCAATGCTGGAAACCTCGGAAGACGACGACAACCAGAGTCCGGAATCCACGGACAATGACAACGAGTCCTCTGAAACAGCGTCAACCGAGGAATCCAACACCACCTCCGACACCGCAACGGACTGGGACGAATCCGAAAACGGACCTGACTGGTCATCAGAAACGGATAGCCCCGACACCATTCCTGATGACCTTCCCGTCGACACCGCCTGGGATGACATTTACCAGTCCGCTCCCGCTTCAGCAGCCCGTAACGACGACGAAAACGACAACGACTTCGAAACCCGCAACTCCCCCACTGAAACGCTTCAGGACCACCTGGAATGGCAGTTGAACCTGACGCCCATGAGCGAGCGGGATCAGGCCATTGCCCACGCCCTGATGGATGCGGTTGATAACCACGGCTACCTGACGTCTCCGCTTGAGGAAATTCACTCAGGCATGGTGGAGGAATCCGACGAAGACCCGCTGGAACTGGACGAAGTGGAAGCCGTTCTTCATCGCCTGCAGCACTTCGACCCACCCGGCGTGTTCGCCCGTAATCTGCAGGAATGCCTGCTGATCCAGCTGAATCAGCTGCCCCCGGAAACACCCTGGCTGGCTCAGGCCCGACTGGTGATTACCCACTACATAAACCTGCTGGGTAACCGTGATTACGCCCAACTGTTACGTCGCAGCCGCCTGAAGGAAGAACAGCTACGGGATGTGCTGGCCCTTATTACCGGACTGAATCCGCGCCCTGGCGACACTCTGGACCAGGCCGAGCCGGACTACGTCATTCCCGATGTGATCGTGCGCAAACACAATGAGCGCTGGCGCGTGGAACTGAATCCTGAAATTGCACCGCGCATTCGTGTGAATGCAAGCTATGCTTCTCTTATAAAGCGGGCGGACAGCAGTGCCGACAACACGTACCTGCGGGACCAGTTGCAGGAGGCAAAGTGGTTCATCAAGAGCCTGCAAAGCCGTAACGAAACCCTGCTCAAGGTGGCCACCCGTATTGTCGAGCACCAGCAGGGATTCCTGGATCATGGCGAGGAAGCCATGAAACCATTGATTCTTTCTGATATTGCCCAGGCGGTGGAAATGCATGAGTCGACCATTTCACGCGTCACCACCCAGAAATACATGCACACACCGCGAGGCATATTTGAGCTTAAGTATTTTTTCTCAAGCCATGTCAGTACCGACGAGGGTGGAGAGTGCTCATCCACGGCAATCCGCGCGATGATCAAAAAGCTGATTGCAACGGAAACTCCGAAAAAGCCATTGAGCGATAGTAAAATTGCAGCCATGCTAGGAGACCAGGGTATCAAAGTGGCTCGCCGAACCGTGGCCAAATATCGCGAGGCAATGCACATTCCTCCATCCAACGAGCGAAAGCGACTGGTGTAGAAAGCGTCTGTTCCCGGCCTCACGGGGAGAGCCCTTTCCTGAAAATATACCGCCTGCAGCATAACGCTGTGGCACACAGCCGGCATCCTAACGGGTGCCGGAAAGCTGAAAACAGGAGAAGCCTATGCAACTCAATATTTCAGGCCATCACGTAGAACTGACTCCCGCACTGAAAGATTACGTATCAGGCAAATTTGAAAAGCTTGAGCGGCACTTCGACCATATCAGCAATTGCCAGGTTACCCTTGAGGTGGAAAAAGTGCGCCAGATGGCGGAAGCTACGCTTCACGTGATAGGTGGTGAGATTCACGCAAAGGCCGAAAACAGCGATATGTACGCTGCCATTGATGGACTGGTAGACAAGCTGGACAGGCAGATCCTGAAGCACAAGGAAAAGAACGTAGACCGGATGCATGGGAACGGCGCCCGCTAGGACGACGCCCCCTGCATGACAGTTAATCGAGCTGCGGCACTGGCTAACCATGCAACACGTGCCGCAGCCTTTTTTTACGGAACTGCAGTCGATTCATGACCGACACATCCCTGACTATCGAGAACATTCTCGCGCCGGAGCTGACCCTTTGCAGGGTGCCTGCCTCCAGCAAAAAGCGGGTTATGGAAACCATTGCCGAGCAGATCCAGAAGCACGACTCTCTGCTCAGCGACACCCAGATATTCACCAACCTGGTCGCGCGGGAGCGGCTGGGGAGCACCGGTATCGGACAGGGCATCGCGATCCCCCACTGTCGGCTGGAAGGGTTGGATCACGTGGTCGGCGTTTTGCTGACCCTGGAAGAAGGCGTTGCGTTCGACGCCATCGACAACCAGCCGGTGGACCTCGTCTTCACCTTGATTGTACCCAAGGAAGCCACCAGCGAGCATCTTGAGCTTTTGAGCCAGCTTGCCGAAAAGTTCAACGAGCGCGCATTCTGCGACCAGCTGCGACAGTGCACCGAAGCAGACTCTCTCTATCGCCGGATGACAGCCGAGACAGGCTGAACAACTCCATATCCGAGGTGAACGGGCTATGAAACTAATCATCGTCAGTGGTCGATCGGGTTCCGGAAAAAGTACCGCGTTACACGTTCTGGAAGACCTGGGCTATTACTGCATCGACAACCTGCCTATTGGCCTGTTGTTCCCTCTCACGCAGGAAGCCACCAACCAGAATTCTCCTGGCCGGCTGGGAAAGATGGCGGTCAGCATCGACGCCCGTAACCTCTCCGGGGAGCTGAGCAACTTCGAGGATATCTACCGCAGCCTTCAGGACACCGGCGTAACCATCGAGGTCATCTATCTCGACGCCGATGAACAGTCTCTGTTGCAGCGCTTCCATGCCACGCGCCGGAAGCACCCGCTGAGTGATGACAAAACCTCCCTGCGGGAGGCCATTGGCAACGAAAAGAAACTTCTGGAGCCCCTGTCAAAACTGGCAGACCTTTACATCGACACCACGGGGCTGTCCATGTACGAGCTCCGGGATATGGTGAAGCAACGGGTCGCGGGAAGGCGCCACCAGGAACTGGCGCTGCTGTTCCAGTCGTTCGGGTTCAAGCACGGCGTGCCACTGGACTCGGACTATGTGTTCGATGTGCGCTGCCTGCCCAATCCCTACTGGGACACCAGCCTTCGGCAGTTCGTGGGCACCGACCAGCCGGTCATCGATTTCCTGGAAAAGGAGCCGTTGAGCCGTAAGATGGTCGAAGACCTGACCCAATTCCTGGAAAACTGGCTGCCATCGTTTGCAGACAGCAACCGCAGTTATATGACCATATCCATCGGCTGCACCGGTGGCCAGCATCGTTCGGTTTATATCTGCGATCAGCTCGGCCGCTATTTCTCGGGCAAATACAGCAACGTGCAGGTTCGCCACACCGAGCTGCCCCACCTGCAAAGCAGGGACAGCTGAACCGCCTATGATCCGCCGCCCCATTACCATTATCAACAAACTCGGGCTCCATGCCCGAGCGGCAGCCAAACTGGTTGCCAAGGCATCTGAGTTCGACAGCAGTATTGAAATCAGCCGCAAAGGGAGACAGGTGGACGCCAAAAGCATCATGCCGGTAATGATGCTCGCCGCCAGCCAGGGGACAGAGGTAGAGCTGATTGTGGACGGTCCGGATGAATCCGACGCTGTCGATGCATTGGTTACGCTGATCAATGACTACTTCGGGGAAGGCGAGTAACCAACTCCTCACTGGACATACGTGCCCGTCTACGGCATTCACCTACAACTCTTCCTCACCTATGTTGCCTAACTCCGCTATAATACGAGGGTTTTCTGACTGTGGGTGATCCATGACCGATATTCTGGAGAAAAGCCAGGCGCGCCAACGCCTTCGCTCCCTGAGCGAAGCACTGGACAGTGGCGCCCTGAAACAGGTCGCCCGCATCCTGAATGGCGGCCTGAGCCCCAGTGACATCGCCCACCTGCTGGAATCATCGCCACCCCGCCAGCGCGCCCTGCTCTGGAACCTGGTCGACAAGCAGCTTGAAGGCGAAGTCCTCCAGTATCTGAACGACGATATCCGAGGTTACTTCCTGAGCCAGCTAAACGCTCAGGAACTCGCTGACATCATCGAGGATTTCGAGTCGGACGATCTGGCCGACTTACTGCAACAATTGCCCGACACGGTGATCCAGGAAGTCCTGGACACCATGGACGAGCAGGACCGTCAGCGCGTCGAAGAAGTACTTTCCTACCCGGAAGACACCGCCGGCGGCCTGATGAACACGGACACCATTACGGTGCGTCCGGACATCAGCATCGACGTGGTTCTGCGCTACCTGCGTCGTCATCGCAATCTGCCCCCGATGACGGACAGTCTTATCGTGGTCAGCCGACGCGACGAGTTCATCGGCATGCTGCCAATCACCAAAATGCTGGTATCCAATCCAGCGGCAACGGTGCGGGAAGTGATGGACACGGACATTGAAGCAATACCAGTCACGCTGTCCGACACCAAGGTGGCGACCCTGTTCGAACGTTACGACTTGATCTCAGCACCCGTGGTCAGTGAGGAAGGCCGGCTCCTGGGCCGAATCACCATCGATGACGTGGTTGACGTAATCCGTGAGGATGCCGATCACTCACTGATGAGCATGGCCGGCCTCGATGAGGACGAAGACACCTTCGCTCCCATCCTGAAGACCACCCGGCGTCGGGCGGTGTGGCTAGGCATCAATCTGCTCACGGCCTTTACCGCCTCCGCCGTGATCGGCCTGTTTGAGGCAACCATCGAGAAAGTGGTGGCTTTGGCGGTATTAATGCCAGTAGTTGCTTCAATGGGTGGCGTTTCTGGAAGCCAAACCTTAACTGTTATCGTGCGAGGTATGGCGTTAGGTCAAATAACAGAACAAAATAGAAAAGTGCTACTGCGCAAAGAATTAAAAGTGGGTGGGCTAAATGGCATAATTTGGTCTGTTGTTATTGGTACTATCACCTATTTTTGGTTTAACAACGCAGAATTAAGTTTAGTTATTGCTTTAGCAATTTTACTAAACTTATTAACAGCATCAGCATCAGGCGTTGTTATTCCTGCGATATTAGATAAGTTAAATATTGACCCTGCCCTTTCCGGCTCGGTTATTTTAACCACAGTAACCGACATTGTTGGCTTTGTGGTATTTTTAGGATTAGGTAGCTTACTGCTACTATAAGTAAAGTAAACAGAGGATTTAAGTAATGCCCGTAGAAACTATCACCTGGGTAGCGATTGTATTTTGTATTTCACAATCCGCTATTTTTTCAGGATTAAATTTAGCTTTTTTCTCGCTCAGTAGATTGCAACTAGAAGTAGAAGCTAACAAAGGTAATAAAGCTGCACAAGTTGTACTGAAATTAAGAAACGACTCTAATTTTTTGCTAGCCACAATTTTGTGGGGCAATGTTGGTATTAATGTTTTATTAACTATGTTGTCAGACTCAGTTTTAGCAGGCGTTGGTGCATTTTTATTTTCTACTATTGCCATTACTATTATTGGTGAGATAACACCTCAGGCCTATTTTTCTCGTAATGCATTAAAAATGGGCAGTATGCTAGCGCCCATTATTCGCTTCTACCAAATTATTCTTTACCCTGTAGCGCGCCCTAGTGCGTTAATTCTTGACGCTTGGTTAGGTAAAGAAGGCATTACCTACTTAGGAGAGAGTGAGTTAGGTAATATTATTAAAGAGCATATTCGTGCTGAAGAAGCTGATTTAAACCATGTAGAAGGTATTGGCGCATTAAACTTTTTTGCACTAGATGAAATTAAAGTTACTCAAGAAGGTGAAATAATAGACCCTAACTCTATTATTGCTTTGCCAACGAAACTTGATCTACCTATATTACCTGATACTTATTCTGGCGCTGATGATCCTTTCTTAACTATGCTGAACCAATCAGGCCATAGCTGGGTTGTTATCACAAACCTTGAAGGTACACCATTATTGGTTATTGATGCTGATGGTTTCTTACGAAGTGCTCTTTTTCAAGCAGAAAACTTTGACCCTTACAGCTTTTGCCACCGTCCCGTGGTTATTACCGATGAAACAACTTCATTAAATGAAGCAATATTACAAATGAAAGTGAACACCTCTATCGATAAGAACTTTGATGGTGTTATTGAACACGATGTGTTGTTGGTTTGGGGCGAAACTAAACGAATTATTACCGGTGCTGATATATTCGGCCGATTACTTAAAGGTATGTTGCCGTTAGTGCAGCAGAACGAAAAAGTAGCCGAATTAATTAACGCTGAAAAAGTTTAATTATTGATTAACGTGCATTTAACATAAAACGTCGGCTAAAAAGTTAGCCGACGTTTTGTTTGATACGATCCTGTAACTGTCTCTTATACACATCTGACGCTGCCGACGAATAGAGAGGTGTAG